>NZ_JBQENS010000002.1:0-411769 GCF_052044465.1 Pseudomonas sp. 22490
TCAGATTGTTTGGGTGTTATATGGTCAAGCCTCACGGGCAATTAGTACTGGTTAGCTCAACGCCTCACAACGCTTACACACCCAGCCTATCAACGTCGTAGTCTTCGACGGCCCTTCAGGGGAATCAAGTTCCCAGTGAGATCTCATCTTGAGGCAAGTTTCCCGCTTAGATGCTTTCAGCGGTTATCTTTTCCGAACATAGCTACCCGGCAATGCCACTGGCGTGACAACCGGAACACCAGAGGTTCGTCCACTCCGGTCCTCTCGTACTAGGAGCAGCCCCTCTCAAATCTCAAACGTCCACGGCAGATAGGGACCGAACTGTCTCACGACGTTCTAAACCCAGCTCGCGTACCACTTTAAATGGCGAACAGCCATACCCTTGGGACCGGCTTCAGCCCCAGGATGTGATGAGCCGACATCGAGGTGCCAAACACCGCCGTCGATATGAACTCTTGGGCGGTATCAGCCTGTTATCCCCGGAGTACCTTTTATCCGTTGAGCGATGGCCCTTCCATACAGAACCACCGGATCACTAAGACCTACTTTCGTACCTGCTCGACGTGTCTGTCTCGCAGTCAAGCGCGCTTTTGCCTTTATACTCTGCGACCGATTTCCGACCGGTCTGAGCGCACCTTCGTACTCCTCCGTTACTCTTTAGGAGGAGACCGCCCCAGTCAAACTGCCCACCATACACTGTCCTCGATCCGGATCACGGACCAGAGTTAGAACCTCAAGCATGCCAGGGTGGTATTTCAAGGATGGCTCCACGCGAACTGGCGTCCACGCTTCAAAGCCTCCCACCTATCCTACACAAGCAGGCTCAAAGTCCAGTGCAAAGCTACAGTAAAGGTTCACGGGGTCTTTCCGTCTAGCCGCGGATACACTGCATCTTCACAGCGATTTCAATTTCACTGAGTCTCGGGTGGAGACAGCGCCGCCATCGTTACGCCATTCGTGCAGGTCGGAACTTACCCGACAAGGAATTTCGCTACCTTAGGACCGTTATAGTTACGGCCGCCGTTTACCGGGGCTTCGATCAAGAGCTTCGCTTGCGCTAACCCCATCAATTAACCTTCCGGCACCGGGCAGGCGTCACACCCTATACGTCCACTTTCGTGTTTGCAGAGTGCTGTGTTTTTAATAAACAGTCGCAGCGGCCTGGTATCTTCGACCAGCCAGAGCTTACGGAGTAAATCCTTCACCCTAGCCGGCGCACCTTCTCCCGAAGTTACGGTGCCATTTTGCCTAGTTCCTTCACCCGAGTTCTCTCAAGCGCCTTGGTATTCTCTACCCGACCACCTGTGTCGGTTTGGGGTACGGTTCCTGGTTACCTGAAGCTTAGAAGCTTTTCTTGGAAGCATGGCATCAACCACTTCGTCATCTAAAAGACGACTCGTCATCAGCTCTCGGCCTTGAAACCCCGGATTTACCTAAGATTTCAGCCTACCACCTTAAACTTGGACAACCAACGCCAAGCTGGCCTAGCCTTCTCCGTCCCTCCATCGCAGTAACCAGAAGTACAGGAATATTAACCTGTTTCCCATCGACTACGCTTTTCAGCCTCGCCTTAGGAACCGACTAACCCTGCGTCGATTAACGTTGCGCAGGAACCCTTGGTCTTTCGGCGTGGGTGTTTTTCACACCCATTGTCGTTACTCATGTCAGCATTCGCACTTCTGATACCTCCAGCAAGCTTCTCAACTCACCTTCACAGGCTTACAGAACGCTCCTCTACCGCGTCACTTGCGTGACACCCGCAGCTTCGGTGTGTGGTTTGAGCCCCGTTACATCTTCCGCGCAGGCCGACTCGACTAGTGAGCTATTACGCTTTCTTTAAAGGATGGCTGCTTCTAAGCCAACCTCCTAGCTGTCTAAGCCTTCCCACATCGTTTACCACTTAACCACAACTTTGGGACCTTAGCTGGCGGTCTGGGTTGTTTCCCTTTTCACGACGGACGTTAGCACCCGCCGTGTGTCTCCCATGCTCGGCACTTCTGGGTATTCGGAGTTTGCATCGGTTTGGTAAGTCGGGATGACCCCCTAGCCGAAACAGTGCTCTACCCCCCAGAGTGATACATGAGGCGCTACCTAAATAGCTTTCGAGGAGAACCAGCTATCTCCGAGCTTGATTAGCCTTTCACTCCGATCCACAAGTCATCCCCTACCTTTTCAACGGGAGTGGGTTCGGTCCTCCAGTCAGTGTTACCTAACCTTCAACCTGCTCATGGATAGATCGCCCGGTTTCGGGTCTATACCCAGCGACTAAACGCCCTATTAAGACTCGCTTTCGCTACGCCTACCCTATACGGTTAAGCTTGCCACTGAATATAAGTCGCTGACCCATTATACAAAAGGTACGCAGTCACCTAACAAGTAGGCTCCCACTGCTTGTACGCATACGGTTTCAGGTTCTATTTCACTCCCCTCTCCGGGGTTCTTTTCGCCTTTCCCTCACGGTACTGGTTCACTATCGGTCAGTCAGTAGTATTTAGCCTTGGAGGATGGTCCCCCCATGTTCAGACAAAGTTTCTCGTGCTCCGTCCTACTCGATTTCACTTCAAAGATCCTTTCGCGTACGGGGCTATCACCCACTATGGCCGCACTTTCCAGAGCGTTCCGCTAAAATCAATGAAGCTTAAGGGCTAATCCCCGTTCGCTCGCCACTACTAAGGGAATCTCGGTTGATTTCTTTTCCTCAGGGTACTTAGATGTTTCAGTTCCCCTGGTTCGCCTCTTGCACCTATGGATTCAGTACAAGATACCTAGGTTATCCTAGGTGGGTTCCCCCATTCAGAGATCTCCGGATCAAAGTCTGTTTGCCGACTCCCCGAAGCTTTTCGCAGGCTACCACGTCTTTCATCGCCTCTGACTGCCAAGGCATCCACCGTATGCGCTTCTTCACTTGACCATATAACCCCAAGCAATCTGGTTATACTGTGAAGACGACATTCGCCGAAAATTCGCGCTTGAACTCGCAAATTTTACCTTGACTTGAATGATCACCAGTGAAAGAGATCATTCAGTCTTACTTCTATCACATACCCGAATTTTTAAAGAACAGTTCTGGTGCAAAGACCAGAAATCAATGTTCATTCACGAACATTCATTTCTGAGCTTTCGACGATTGTTTTAGATGGTGGAGCCAAGGAGGATCGAACTCCTGACCTCCTGCGTGCAAAGCAGGCGCTCTCCCAGCTGAGCTATGGCCCCGTATCGGATCACGCAGCACACCAACAATTGGTGGGTCTGGGCAGATTCGAACTGCCGACCTCACCCTTATCAGGGGTGCGCTCTAACCAACTGAGCTACAGACCCAATCGTCTAACCAGTGAATCAAGCAATTCGTGTGGGAGCTTATGAAGAAGCTGAGATCTTCGATTAAGGAGGTGATCCAGCCGCAGGTTCCCCTACGGCTACCTTGTTACGACTTCACCCCAGTCATGAATCACTCCGTGGTAACCGTCCCCCTTGCGGTTAGACTAGCTACTTCTGGAGCAACCCACTCCCATGGTGTGACGGGCGGTGTGTACAAGGCCCGGGAACGTATTCACCGTGACATTCTGATTCACGATTACTAGCGATTCCGACTTCACGCAGTCGAGTTGCAGACTGCGATCCGGACTACGATCGGTTTTATGGGATTAGCTCCACCTCGCGGCTTGGCAACCCTTTGTACCGACCATTGTAGCACGTGTGTAGCCCTGGCCGTAAGGGCCATGATGACTTGACGTCATCCCCACCTTCCTCCGGTTTGTCACCGGCAGTCTCCTTAGAGTGCCCACCCGAGGTGCTGGTAACTAAGGACAAGGGTTGCGCTCGTTACGGGACTTAACCCAACATCTCACGACACGAGCTGACGACAGCCATGCAGCACCTGTGTCTGAGTTCCCGAAGGCACCAATCCATCTCTGGAAAGTTCTCAGCATGTCAAGGCCAGGTAAGGTTCTTCGCGTTGCTTCGAATTAAACCACATGCTCCACCGCTTGTGCGGGCCCCCGTCAATTCATTTGAGTTTTAACCTTGCGGCCGTACTCCCCAGGCGGTCGACTTATCGCGTTAGCTGCGCCACTAAGATCTCAAGGATCCCAACGGCTAGTCGACATCGTTTACGGCGTGGACTACCAGGGTATCTAATCCTGTTTGCTCCCCACGCTTTCGCACCTCAGTGTCAGTATCAGTCCAGGTGGTCGCCTTCGCCACTGGTGTTCCTTCCTATATCTACGCATTTCACCGCTACACAGGAAATTCCACCACCCTCTACCGTACTCTAGCTCAGTAGTTTTGGATGCAGTTCCCAGGTTGAGCCCGGGGATTTCACATCCAACTTGCTGAACCACCTACGCGCGCTTTACGCCCAGTAATTCCGATTAACGCTTGCACCCTTCGTATTACCGCGGCTGCTGGCACGAAGTTAGCCGGTGCTTATTCTGTTGGTAACGTCAAAACAGCAAGGTATTAACTTACTGCCCTTCCTCCCAACTTAAAGTGCTTTACAATCCGAAGACCTTCTTCACACACGCGGCATGGCTGGATCAGGCTTTCGCCCATTGTCCAATATTCCCCACTGCTGCCTCCCGTAGGAGTCTGGACCGTGTCTCAGTTCCAGTGTGACTGATCATCCTCTCAGACCAGTTACGGATCGTCGCCTTGGTAGGCCTTTACCCCACCAACTAGCTAATCCGACCTAGGCTCATCTGATAGCGTGAGGTCCGAAGATCCCCCACTTTCTCCCTCAGGACGTATGCGGTATTAGCGCCCGTTTCCGGACGTTATCCCCCACTACCAGGCAGATTCCTAGGCATTACTCACCCGTCCGCCGCTGAATCCAGGAGCAAGCTCCCTTCATCCGCTCGACTTGCATGTGTTAGGCCTGCCGCCAGCGTTCAATCTGAGCCATGATCAAACTCTTCAGTTCAATACTGCTTGGGTTTTGAGAAAACCCTAAACTTGGCTCAGCAATCGCATTCTCTTAAAAAGAGATAAAACTCTCGAATTCACGAGTGTTACTTGCGTTGCTGATAATCTTGCGATCACCAGTCTTACATCACAAGCACCCACACGAATTGCTTGATTCGACTTGTTAAAGAGCAGTTGGTCAAGGCTTTCGTCTCAACCGAGGCCGCGCATTCTACAGCAACCTCTCGTTCCGTCAAGCGTTATTTTCGAAAATTTTCTTTTCTACTCAACCGCTTGCGCCGACCTTCAAACCATCTTCCGATCAGCGGGAGGCGCATTCTACAGCGTTCAAATTCGCTGTCAAGCACCTCGGTGAAGCTTCGTTTCGAACCCCTTTCGGGACCGAACCGCTGCGGCGGACAACCTGCCGGAGCGCTTCACCACCCCTGGGAGAGAATCCGTAAATCCTTGATTTTCAAGCATTTACTCTTCGTCGTCGCCGGGAGTGGTGCGCATTATAGGGAGATAGAAACTGGCGTCAACACTTATTTGAAAGAATTATTCAGCCTTCAGCGTGATGCGCGCGAAAGCCTTCTTCCCTGCCTGGAACACACGGGTCTCACCCAGCGCCAGCATGAAGGTGCGGTCGACGACCTGCCCATCCACCTTGACGCTGCCGGCACCCAGGAGATCGCGAGCCGCAGCCGCATTCTTCACCAACCCCGCCTTATTAAGGACAGAGGCAACGGGCATATCCTCGGGGGACGACAGCTCGATCTCCGGCAGGTCTTCCGGCAGCTCGCCATCCTTCAGGCGATTGCCGGCCGACTTGTGTGCGCTCGCCGCCGCCTCCTCGCCATGGAAGCGGGCGACGATCTCCTCGGCCAGCTTGATCTTGATGTCACGCGGGTTGGCGCCCGCCTCGACGTCCTTGCGGAAGCTATCGATCTCATCCAGGGAACGGAAGCTGAGCAGTTCGAAGTAACGCCACATCAGCGTGTCAGGAATGGAGACCAGCTTGCTGTACATGACACCCGGCGCTTCCTGGATACCAATATAGTTGCCCAGCGACTTGGACATCTTCTTCACGCCATCCAGCCCTTCCAGCAACGGCATGGTCAGGATCACCTGGGCCTCCTGGCCATAGGCACGCTGCAGCTCGCGCCCCATCAGCAGGTTGAACTTCTGGTCGGTGCCACCCAACTCGACGTCCGCCTTCAGCGCGACGGAGTCATAGCCCTGGACCAGCGGATAGAGGAACTCATGGATAGCGATGGGCTGATTGCTGGCATAGCGCTTGCTAAAGTCATCGCGCTCCAGCATCCGCGCAACGGTGTACTGAGAGGCAAGACGAATGAAGTCAGCCGGGGTCAGTTGGTCCATCCAGGTGGAATTGAAGGCTACTTCGGTCTTGGCCGGGTCGAGGATCTTGAAGACCTGGGACTTGTACGTCTCCGCATTCTCCAGAACCTGCTCGCGCGTCAGGGGAGGACGGGTAACACTTTTCCCACTGGGGTCACCAATCATCCCAGTGAAGTCGCCGATGAGGAAGATCACCTGATGCCCCAGGTCCTGGAACTGGCGCAGCTTATTAATAAGCACGGTATGGCCAAGATGCAGATCGGGAGCGGTCGGGTCGAAGCCGGCCTTGATCCGCAAGGGCTGGCCACGCTTCAGCTTGGCCACCAGTTCCGCCTCTACCAGGATCTCGTCTGCACCGCGCTGGATCAGCGCCAGCTGCTCTTCAACCGACTTCATTTACAGGTTCTGCCCAATTGCCAAAATCGAAAGGGAACCAACCATACAAGATCGCAGACTAAAAACAAATTTTGCCGACCGTCAGGGGGACGGAGCCAGGCCAGACGCGACTTTTGGCTTGATTCAAGGAGATTTTGGTTATATTTTAGGCAGTTATTTATTCACAATCCAAAAACACCAATCACGCCATGACGCAATCCGATCAGAAAGCGCCGCCGTATTACCCGAAAAGCCACTTGTTGGCCGCCAGCGGTGTTGCAGCGCTCCTCAGTTTGGCACTACTGGTGTTCCCCTCGAGCGAAGTCGAGGCCAAGAGGACCACGCTCAATCTGGAGCTTGAAAGCAACACCGATCGCCTCCTTCAGGAGAAAGACGACCTCCTGCCGCAATCGGTCACCAATTCCAGCGACGAAGGCACGCCTTTCGCTCAGGTAGAAGGCGCCTCCGACGACAACACCGCCGAGCAAGACTCGGACAAACCGGGCACATCTGTAGCCGATGCCGACACCAAGCCCGTCGATCCCGAGTGGAAGACCATCACCGTCGCCAGTGGCGATACGCTGTCGACCGTATTCACCAAGGCAGGCCTTTCCACCTCGGCCATGCACGACATGCTGACCAGCAGCAAGGATGCCAAGCGCTTCACCCATCTGAAGGTCGGCCAGGAGGTCAAGCTCAAGCTCGACCCCAAAGGAGAGCTGCAGGCGCTGCGAGTCAAGCAGAGCGAACTCGAGACCATCGGCCTGGACAAGACCGACAAGGGCTACTCCTTCAAACGCGAGAAGGCCCAGATCGACCTGCATACCGCCTATGCCCATGGCCGCATCACCAGCTCGCTGTTCGTTGCCGGTCGTAACGCCGGCCTGCCCTATAACCTGGTCACGTCGCTGTCGAACATCTTCGGCTACGACATCGACTTCGCCCTCGATCTGCGTGAAGGCGACGAGTTCGACGTGATCTACGAACAACACAAGGTCAACGGCAAGCAAGTGGCGACCGGCAATATCCTCGCCGCCCGCTTCGTCAACCGTGGCAAGACCTACACCGCCGTGCGCTATACCAACAAGCAGGGCAATACCAGCTACTACCGCGCCGACGGCTCCAGCATGCGCAAGGCATTCATCCGTACGCCGGTGGATTTCGCCCGCATCAGCTCGCGCTTCTCCCTGGGCCGCCGCCACCCGATCCTGAACAAGATCCGCGCGCACAAGGGCGTCGACTACGCTGCCCCCATCGGCACACCGATCAAGGCCACCGGAGACGGCAAGATCCTCGAAGCCGGACGCAAGGGGGGCTACGGCAACGCCGTGGTGATCCAGCACGGCCAGCGCTATCGGACCATCTACGGACACATGAGCCGCTTCGCCAAGGGTATCCGCGCCGGTACCAGCGTGAAGCAGGGCCAGATCATCGGTTACGTGGGCATGACGGGCCTGGCCACCGGCCCGCACCTGCACTACGAGTTCCAGATCAATGGCCGTCACGTCGATCCGCTGAGTGCCAAGCTGCCCATGGCGGACCCGCTCGGTGGCGCAGATCGCAAGCGCTTCATTGCGCAGACCCAGCCGATGATCGCGCGCATGGATCAGGAGAAGAAAACCCTCCTGGCCCTGAACAAGCAGCGCTGATCGTGCCGCGCTACCTGGGGTTGATGTCCGGAACCAGCCTGGACGGCATGGACATCGTCCTGATCGAGCAAGGTGATCGCACCACCTTGCTCGCTTCCCATTACCTACCCATGCCGGCCGGGCTGCGCGAAGACATCCTCGCCCTGTGCGTCCCCGGACCCGATGAAATCGCCCGCGCCGCCGAAGTCGAGCAACGCTGGGTCGCCCTTGCAGCACAGGGCGTGCGCGAACTGCTGCTCCAGCAGCAGATGAGCCCCGACGGAGTCCGTGCCATCGGCAGTCACGGTCAAACCATCCGGCATGAACCCGCTCGCCACTTCACGGTGCAGATCGGCAACCCCGCCCTGCTGGCGGAGCTGACCGGCATCGATGTCGTCGCCGACTTCCGCCGCCGCGACGTCGCAGCCGGCGGCCAGGGCGCCCCGCTGGTACCGGCCTTCCATCAGGCGCTGTTTGGCGATGGTGACGCCTCCAGGGCGGTCCTGAACATCGGTGGCTTCAGCAACGTTTCGCTGCTCAGTCCCGGAAAGCCGGTACGCGGCTTCGACTGCGGCCCGGGCAACGTGCTGATGGACGCCTGGATTCATCACCAGCGCGGCGAACATTTCGACCGGGACGGTGCGTGGGCCGCCAGCGGCCAGGTGAACCACGCACTGCTGGCAAGCCTGCTGGCGGATGAATTCTTCGCCGCGCGTGGCCCCAAGAGCACCGGGCGCGAGCGCTTCAACCTGCCCTGGCTGCAGGAGCACCTGGCTCGTCACCCTGCCTTGCCGGCAGCGGATATCCAGGCAACCCTGCTGGAACTGAGCGCGCGCAGCATCAGCGAATCGCTGCTGGACGCCCAGCCGGACTGCGAAGAGGTGCTGGTATGCGGCGGCGGCGCCTTCAATACGGCGCTGATGAAGCGCCTGGCCATGCTGATGCCCGAAGCTCGGGTCGCCAGTACCGACGAATACGGCATTCCCCCTGCCTGGATGGAGGGCATGGCATTCGCCTGGCTAGCCCATCGGTTTCTCGAGCGCCTGCCCGGCAACTGCCCTGATGTGACCGGTGCGCTCGGTCCCAGGACTCTGGGCGCGCTGTATCCCGCCTGAAACGAAAACGCCGCGCATATAAGCGCGGCGTTTTCGTAGCGGCCCCATCGACGTCAGATCGAGAACGACTGTCCGCAACCGCAAGTCGTGGCGGCGTTCGGGTTCTTGATGACGAACCTCGAACCTTCCAGGCCTTCCTGGTAGTCGACTTCCGAGCCCGCCAGGTACTGGAAGCTCATCGGGTCCACCACCAGGCCCACGCCATCGCGCTCGATCACGGTATCGTCATCGGCGATATCTTCGTCGAAGGTGAAGCCATACTGGAAGCCCGAGCAACCGCCGCCGGTGACGAATACACGCAGTTTCAGGCGAGGATTGCCCTCTTCGTCAATCAACGTCTTCACCTTGTTGGCTGCGCCTGGGGTAAAGAGCAGGGGCGTAGGGGTGAAGGTCTCGATGCTCATGTTTCCGAATCTCCCGGCTTGAGGCCGTGCGTTACAACATTACGCCCATTATCCTCTTGTCCCAGAAAAATGGTCAACTAATCCACAGTTTCCACGCTGGCAGGCAGTTCCAGCGGGCGCGGACTGGCCTCGGTCATCGGGCACAGGCGGCCCTCGATCTGGGCCCCCATGGCGGTTTCGATCAGCCCATAGTGAAGATTGCCCTTCACCCGGGCCTGGGCCCCCAGCTCCAGGCGTTCGATGGCATGGATGTCGCCATCCACCTGACCGTCGATGATCACATGGGGGGCCCGGATTTCGCCGTCGACACGACCGCCGGCGCTGACCCGCACCAGCCCTTCGTGCGCCTGCAACGCTCCGCGGACGGTGCCGTCGATCTGCACCGCGCCCTTGAGGTTCATGTCACCGACCAGTTCGGCGCCGCTGGCGATCAGGCTGGTCTGCCCGGTGAAACGCTGGACGTCGGCCCGGCCTTTGTTCTTGCTCCACATAATGCTCACTCACTGCTTCGGCCAATCGAAACGGCGCTGTAGCGGTTTGGACTGGCCATTCAGCTCCGCACGTACGTCGATCAGCTTCGGGATGAAGTTCTTCGGCAGCTCCAGCTCGGCGAAACGCCCCCCTTCTGGGATCGACTGGAAATGCCGGAGGGAAATCGACAGCCCTGTCTTGCCCAGTTCCGGCGAGAGCTGTTCGAGGTCGTAGGTAGCGTCCTTGCGCGCCAGCTTGCCGCTGATGCGGACTTTCAGCCGTCCATCCAGCTTGCGGTCGTCCCTGCCCAGGCGGCTGAGCATCACCTTATAGCGGAAGCGCTGCGGGTCGTCCGTGCCCTGCACCTCAAAGGCACGGATTTCCAGCGCATCCGCCTTGCTGGCCGGCGCGACGACCCCCTTGTAGAACGCGATGTCCTGTTGCTGCTTGAACACCTGGTCCTCAAGCAGCTTGATGGTCTGCCGGCTCTGTTCGGTGGCCTGCTGGCTGAGACGTTCTCCGCTGCGCAACACCTCGATTTCGGTACGCAGGCGCTCCAGCTCGGCCTTCTGCTCGCCGATCAGGGTTTCCTGGCGTTGCACATCGGCCTCGCTGCGAGCGGCGTCCGCCCCGGTCGACCAGCGACCGCCGAGAAACGCCAGCGGAACCGCCAGCAGCAGCGCACCCACCCCGAGGCGGACCAGCCAGGCCCGCCGTGGATCACGGAACTGGAGTTCCCAGCCGGACATCAGGGGAGCAGGGCCGCATGCGAGAGGCCCAGGCGCTCGTCCAGCCCGAACAGGATGTTCATGTTCTGGAGCGCCTGACCCGAGGCGCCCTTGACCAGGTTGTCGATCACCGACAGCACCACCACCAGGTCGCCGCCCTGGGGGCGATGCACGGCGATTCGGCAGACATTGGCGCCACGCACGCTGCGGGTCTCCGGATGGCTGCCGGCCGGCATCACGTCGACGAAGGGTTCGTCGGCGTAGCGCTTCTCGAACAACGCCTGGAGGTCGACCGAGCGATCCGCGACATGGGCATAAAGGGTTGCATGGATACCGCGGATCATTGGCGTCAGGTGCGGTACGAACGTCAGCCCGACCTCGCCGCCGGAGGCCCGACGCAGGCCCTGGCTGATTTCCGGGAGATGCCGATGCCCTTTGACCGCGTAGGCCATCATGCTTTCGCCCGCCTCGCAGAACAGCGAGCCAACCTTGGCACCCCGACCGGCGCCGCTGACCCCGGACTTGCAATCGGCGATCAGCCGCGAGGCGTCGGCCAGGCCGGCCTCCAGCAGCGGGATCAGGCCCAGCTGGGTCGCGGTCGGGTAGCAACCCGGCACGGCGATCAGGCGGGCTTGGCGGATCTTCTCGCGGTTCACTTCCGGCAGGCCGTAGACAGCCTCGTCGAGCAGCGCCGGAGCGCCATGCGGCTGTCCGTACCAGCGCGCCCACTCCTCGGCGTCCGCCAGGCGGAAGTCAGCGGACAGATCGATGACCCGGGTCCCGGCGTCCAGCAGTTCGCCAGCCAGCGCGTGCGCCACGCCGTGCGGCGTGGCGAAGAACACCACGTCGCAGGCGCCGAGGCGCTGCGCGTCCGGCACGCTGAACTGCAGGTCATCATAATGACCTCGCAGGTTCGGGTACATGTCGGCGACCTTCACCCCCGCCTCGGAACGTGAAGTGATCACTTCCACCCGGGCCTGCGGATGCTGCGCCAGCAGGCGCAGCAGTTCCACGCCTGTATAACCCGTACCGCCAACGATGCCGACCTTGATCATCTGTCCATCACTCCGCGCGCTGAGGCAAGCTAGCCAAAAGAGGCCAATGATAAGAGCCGAGCGCCGGCATGAACAGCGCTGGGCGTCCGGCTTTGCGACCGGTTCGGCCCTTCGGTCGGCAGTCTAGCCCCCGGGGTCGTCGGGCAGAAATTGCTGCGAGGCCCTATCCGAATGTTCCTACCTGTTATGCGGCCATATCTGCCGGCAAATCAGACAGCGGCAAGCCGCCAGGGTGACGCGTTCCAGCCATCCCTCTACTATCGGGGCACCGTGATCAAGAGGATGTCCTGATGTACATGTGGCTCAAAGCCTTCCATATCATCGCCGTGGTCTGCTGGTTCGCCGGCCTGTTCTACCTGCCGCGCCTGTTCGTCTACCACGCCATGAGCGAGGACCAGACCAGCCGGGAACGCTTCTGCGTCATGGAGCGCAAGCTCTACCGAGGGATCATGATGCCCTCGATGCTCGCCACCCTGGTCCTTGGCCTCTGGATGCTCTATCTCACCCCCGGCTGGCTGAGCCAAGGCTGGCTGCACGCCAAGCTGACCCTGGTGGTCCTGCTGATCGGCTACCACCACGCCTGCGGCGCCATGCTCAAGCGCTTCGCCCGCGGCGAGCCGGGGCGCAGCCATGTGTTCTACCGCTGGTTCAACGAAGTGCCTGTACTGTTCCTGCTGCTGATCGTCCTACTGGTGGTGCTCAAACCTTTCTGACCCAGGAGTCCTGTCCATGTCCTTGCCCGCCCTGCTCGACCAACGCCTGCGACTGCCGATGGTGGCCGCGCCGATGTTCCTGGTATCCAACCCGCAGTTGGTGCTGGCCTGCTGCCGCAGCGGCATCGTCGGCAGCTTCCCGGCGCTCAACCAGCGCGAGAGCAGCGGCTTCGAGGGATGGCTGGAGGAAATCGGGGCCGGCCTGCAGGCGCTGGACAATCCCGCGCCCTATGCGGTGAACCTGATCGTCCACAACACCAATCCGCGGTTGCAGGCCGACCTGCGGATCTGCGTCGAGCACCGCGTACCGATCGTCATCACCAGCCTCGGCGCAGTGCGCGAAGTGGTAGACGCTGTGCATAGCTACGGCGGCCTGGTGTTCCACGACGTCACCACCCGCCGCCACGCCGAAAAAGCCGCCGAGGCCGGGGTCGACGGCCTGATCGCGGTGGCGGCCGGCGCGGGCGGGCACGCCGGGACCTGGAGCCCTTTCGCGCTGGTCGCGGAAATCCGCCAGTTCTTCGACAAGACCCTGCTGTTGGCCGGCTGCATCAACCACGGCCACGAGATTCTCGCCGCACAGATGCTCGGCGCCGACCTGGCCTATCTCGGCACTCGCTTCATCGCCACCCGCGAGAGCAATGCTTCCGACGCCTACAAGCAGATGATCCTGGAGGCACGCGCCGCCGACATCGTGCACACCCCGGCGGTGTCCGGCGTACCGGCCAGCTTCATGCGGCAAAGCCTGGAGGCCGCCGGCTACGATCTGAAGCGCCTGACCGACAAGGCAGACATGAACTACGGCGAGAAACTCAAGCCGGTGAACGACGAGGCCAAGGCCTGGAAGACCGTGTGGTCCGCCGGCCAGGGCGCGGGCAACATAGACGACTTGCCCGGCGTCGACGAGTTGGTCGCCCGCCTCGACCGGGAATATCGCGCCGCCCTGCGGAACATGGATCGCCTGGCCAACCGCTGGCCGCGCTGAAACCGCCGGGTCACGGCGCCCCGGCTTGTGCGGGAGTTCTCATCTCGCGCTTGTGGGCGCCAAGGCCGCCGATTAGGCTGTCGGCTGCATTTCTCTCACCCCAGCTGACAAGGATGCCTGCATGACCGACCAACGCTTCAAGATCGTCTTCTCCGGCGAGCTGATGCCCGACGCATCGCTCGAAACCGTGAAGGACAATCTCGCCCGCCTGTTCAAGAGCGAACCGGGCAAGATCGACGCCCTCTTCGGCGGTCGCCCGGTGGTGCTGAAACGCGAACTTCCAGAGGCCGAGGCGGAGCGTTACCTGACCGCCTTGCGCCAGGCCGGCGCCAATGCCTACAAGGAAGTCGACCTGGCGGCCAGCCTGAGCCTGGTGGAAACGCCCGATCACAACCCCCAGGTCGCGGAGGAAACCCCGGCGCAAGACCTGCCTCCCATGACCTGCCCGAAATGCGGCCATGAACAGCCCAGCGGAGCGGAATGTTCGGCCTGCGGCGTCATCATCGAGAAGTACCTGGCACGCCAGGCGCAGCTCGGCGAAAACGCCGCGCCTGCGGCCACCGCGGCTGCGGGCGCGTCTCCCTACACACCACCCAGCGCCCAGGTCGGCGACGCTCTCCCCGAGTTCGGCGAGCTGAACGTGTTCACCACCAACGGCCGGATCGGACGCCTGCGCTATCTCGGCTGGTCGATGGCGATGACGCTGTGCTTCCTGGTCATCATGGGCCTGGGCTTCCTGCTCGGCGAAACCGTCGGCGTGGCCGTCACCGCCCTGGCCTCGATCGCCTTCATCGTCATCGCCGTGATGATCGGCGTGCAGCGCCTGCATGACCTCGGCTGGTCGGGCTGGCTCTGGCTGCTCAACTTCGTCCCCTTCGTCGGCAGCGTGTTCGGCATCCTGATGCTGGTCCTGCCCGGCAGCACCGGCGCCAACCGCTACGGTCCGCCGCCGCCGGCGAACAGCACCGGGGTGAAAGTCCTGGCCAGTCTGATCATCCTGCTGCCGATAGTCGGTATCATCGCCGCCATCGCCCTGCCGTCCTACCAGGGTTACCTGGAGCGAGCGAACTATGACGGCGGCGCCAGCGCTCCAGCCGACCCGTACACCACCGACGAGCAGGCCGCCGCAGCGGCGGCCGAAGCCGATGAAGCCGCCACGGCGGCGGCAGAGGCCATGGAAGACGGCGACCAACAGTAGCCACGCAACCCCTCGCGACGGGCGGGGTCCAATTCCCCGTCCGTTTCGGAGAAGTCTCGAATGCCCCGTTATGCCCTGATCACCGGCGCTTCCAGCGGTATCGGCCTGGCCCTAGCCGAAGCCCTGGCCCGGCGCGGTCGCGCCCTGATCCTGGTGGCGCGCCAGCGCGACGCGCTGGAGAGCATCGCCTATGAGCTGGCGCAGCGTTTCGGCGTGGAAGTGCTGTTCCGCACCTGCGATCTTTCCGAGCCGCTGCAACTGTCAGGGTTGTTGCACGAACTGGAACAGGGCGAACGACAGATCGACCTGCTGGTTAACAATGCCGGGATCGGTACCTCCGGCCCCTTCATCGACCAGGAATGGGCGCGGGAACAGGAGCTGATCGAACTCAACATCCTGGCCCTGGCCCGCCTTTGCCACTCCCTCGGCGCCCGCATGGTGGCACAGGGCGGTGGCCAGATACTCAATATCGCCTCGGTGGCCGCCTTCCAGCCCGGCGCCTGGATGAGCAACTACTACGCCAGCAAGGCCTACGTCCTGCACTTCTCGGAAGGCTTGCGGGAAGAACTGAAAGAGCGCGGCGTCAAGGTCTCGGTGCTGTGCCCTGGGCCAACCCGCACGGCATTCTTCCGGGAAGCCGGGATGCGGCTCGGCAGGCTCGACCGGAGCAAGCTGATGATGACCCCGGAGGAAGTCGCGCTGCTGGCCCTGCGCGGGCTGGACAAGAACCGCGCCCTGATCGTCCCCGGTTGGCGCAATCGCCTGCTGGCGCTGAGCCCACGCCTGGCGCCACGCTGGCTGGTGCGCCGACTCGCCGCGCGGATCAACGCCTCGGCGGTACCCTCCGCCCCACGGGGTTGACCGGCCTCTCCTCGCAGGGCGGCAAGGTTCGCCGTTGGCTCAGTCTGCCGGTACCGCCCGCCCCTTGGCCCAGGTCCGCAGCGCGGCGAGCTTTTCCGCCATCAGCACCGACAGCGGCGAGGTTCGCGCCAGTTCCCTGAGCAACAGATCCTGATCCACCGCCTGCTGTCGCGCCTGCCCGGCGTACAGTGCCGCCACCACCGCCTGCTCGATCTCCGCCCCGCTGAAACCCTCGCTGGCAGCCGCCAGCAGATGGAGGTCGAACTGTGCCGGCTCCAGCTCGCGGCGTTGCAGGTGGATGCGGAAGATCTCGGCGCGAACCTCCGGCGTCGGCAGGTCGACGAAGAACAATTCGTCGAAGCGTCCCTTGCGGATCAGTTCGGGCGGCAGGCGGTCGATAGCGTTCGCGGTGGCGACCATGAAGACCGGCGCCTCGCGCTCGGCCATCCAGGTCAGCAGGGTACCCAGCACGCGCTGACTGACGCCGTTGTCCTGGTCGCCACCAGAAATGCCCTTCTCCACTTCATCCATCCACAGCACGCAGGGCGCCATCTGTTCGGCCAGGCGCAGCGCCTCGCGCAGGTTGCGCTCGGTTTCGCCGAAGTACTTGTTGTAGAGACAGGCGAAATCCAGACGCAGCAACGGCAAGCCCCAGAGGCCGGCCACCGCCTTGGCCGCCAGGCTCTTGCCGGCGCCCTGTACGCCGACCAGCATCATGCCCTTCGGCTGGTCGCCAGGCGTGCCGGCGAGGAACGCCGACTGACGCTCGCCGAGCCAGCGCTTGAGCGCGGCAAGCCCGCCGACCTCGGCGAAGCGCGCGGTGTCGTACTCGAAGCTCAGCACGCCCTCCAGGTCGAGTAGCTGGAACTTGGTGCGGTTCAGCTCGGGCAGGTCCTCCTGGGTGATCGCTCCATCGTTGCAGATCACGTTGCGCGCCAGCAGTCGCGCCTCGGCATGGCTGAGCCCGCGCAGGTTCTTCACCACCTGCTGCAGGGTGCGGTTGTCGGTGCGCACGCGGGCACCACGGTTGCGCTCGCTCCAGCGCGTCGCTTCCTCGCGGACGATGCCGAGCAGTTCGTCCTCGCTGGGCAGGGACAGCGAGAACCGCGCGGCGAAGCGCTGCACCTCGGCCGGCAGCTTCAGCGCATGGGACACCAGCACCACGGTCGGTCGATGATTGCCTTCGGCCATGGCGATTTCCTTGAGCAGGCGCACCAGGGTCGGGCTGTCGCCAAGGAAAGGATGCAGGTCGCAGAGCACGTAGAGATTCGCCTGCTGATCGTGCTTGATCAAGCGCAACGCCGCGACCGGGTCGCGGCTCTCCTCCCCGCCCAGCGGCTCGCCGCCGAAGCCCAGGCGCTGCACGCCCTCGGTCACCGACCAGGCATACAGGCCAAGGCCGCGCCTGACCGCCAGGCCGGTGAGGGTTTCCATCACCTTCGGCTCGTCCCAGGACTCGATCAGGATCAGCTTGACCCGGGAATCCAGGACCAGGCCGAGGTCGTGTATGTCGTTCTTCACTGCGGCTCCTTCACGCTTGGGCGGTCGCGACGGGCACCGCTACACTCGGGAAAGCACCCGAGGCCGGAGGAATCGCCCATGGACTGTCTGTTCTGCAAGATCGTGGCGGGGGAAGTTCCCGCGCGCAAGTTCTACGAAGACGAGGAAGTTGTCGCGTTTCACGATATCGGCCCGCAGGCGCCGGTGCACTTCCTGGTCATCCCGAAAAGGCACATTCCCACCCTCGAGCACCTGACCGAGGCCGACCGGCCGCTGGCAGGCCATATCCTCTTCACCGCCCAGCGCCTGGCCCGGGAGCAGGGCTGCGAGGAAGGCTTCCGTGTGGTGATGAACTGCAACGACCTTGGCGGGCAGACCGTGCACCACATCCACATGCACGTGCTGGGTCAACGCCAGATGCACTGGCCGCCGGGTTGAATCCCTGCTGGCGCTGCGACATCGCAGCCCGTCCGCAACATCCTGCTATCAGCGCACTTCCGGTAAACTGGTGCGATCTTTCGTTTCCGGAGGTGCGCCATGTCCGCCGACCGCCACTATTCGCCCATCGACCGTTTCCTGCTGCAGGCCGACTCCGCCCTGCGCACCCTGCTGCCGTTCAGCGGCCAGCCGGCGCGACCGTCGCCGGCCATCGTGGAACCCGATGGCGAACTGAGCGAGGAAGACACCCGCCATATCGCCGGCCTGATGCGCATCAACCACACCGGCGAGGTCTGCGCCCAGGCGCTGTACCAGGGCCAGTCGCTGACCGCCAAGCTGCCCGAGGTCCGCGAGGCGATGGAGGAAGCCGCCGAGGAGGAGATCGACCACCTGGCCTGGTGCGAGCAACGCATCCGCCAGTTGGGCAGCCGTCCCAGCGTCCTCAATCCGATCTTCTACGGCCTGTCCTTCGGCGTCGGTGCCGCCGCCGGGCTGGTCAGCGACCGGGTCAGCCTGGGCTTCGTCGCCGCCACCGAAGACCAGGTGTGCAAGCATCTGGACGAACACCTGGCGCAGATTCCCCAGGAGGATCGGAAATCCCGTGCCATCCTCGAGCAGATGCGTATCGACGAGGAACAGCATTCGAGCAACGCCCTGGCCGCCGGCGGCCTGCGCTTCCCGGCACCGGTGAAGCTGGGCATGAGCCTGCTGGCGAAGGTGATGACCAAGAGCACCTACCGCATCTGAATCGCACGCATGAAAAAGCCCGCTCGAAGCGGGCTTTTTCTTTCTCGTGTGCGATCAGCGCGGCATGTTGCGCGCGTAGAAGATCTCCAGCATTTCGTGCTTGAGCCGTTCCGTGACCTGCTCACGCTGTTCCGCCGAGAGCGTCCGGGTAGCGTCGCCGAACAGGTAGTTCTCCAGTTCGAAGTCCTTGAGCAGCATCTTGGTGTGGAACAGGTTCTCCTGGTACACGTTCACGTCGGTCATCTGGTAGGCCTCGCGCGTGTCGTCGGAGAGATAGTTCTGGATCGAGTTGATCTCGTGGTCGATGAAATGCTTGCGCCCCTCGATGTCGCGGGTGAAGCCGCGGACCCGATAGTCGACCGTGACGATGTCCGAGTCGAACTGGTGGATCAGGTAGTTCAGGGCCTTCAGCGGGGAGATCACTCCGCAGGTGGAAACGTCGATGTCCACGCGGAAGGTCGCGATGCCGTCCACCGGATGGATTTCCGGGTAGGTATGCACGGTGATGTGGCTCTTGTCCAGGTGCGCCAGGATGGTGTCCGGCAGCGGGCCCGGGGACTCTTCGATCTGGCTGTCGGTCGGAGTGACCGGCTGCTCGGAGATCAGGATGGTCACGCTGGCGCCCTGGGGGTCGTAGTCCTGACGCGCGATGTTCAGGATATTGGCGCCGATGATGTCGACAACATCGGTAAGAATCTGCGTCAGACGCTCCGCGTCATACTCTTCGTCGATGTACTGCACGTAGGCCTGGAGGTCTTCGGGCGTCTCGGCGTAGCAGATGTCGTAGATGTTGAAGCTCAAGGTCTTCGTCAGGTTGTTGAACCCGTGGAGCTTGAGTTTGCTTTTCACCGTGGGGAACTCTCTCGGTTGCTTGCGGCTCTGCCGCAGGGTTGGGGCATGCCCGTCAGATGCGAACGACGCACCTGCGTAGGACGGTTAACACCTCTTCGCGATGGCGATTGTGGTTTGTTGAGTTGCACGGGCGCCGGCTGGCGCCATTGGTCACCCGACCGGGATGGCTCGGGAAACGTCTATCAGAGCGGAAGAATCTTCCGAACTGAACGGCCGCCCGACGGAATCGCGCGGCACGAAAAAAGGGGCGCATTATGCAGAGCCAATCAAGCCTCCGCCAGAGTTTGCGCCCCTTTTATGATGACCGGATGTCGTCTCAGCCGAGTTCGACGATCTCGTAGTCGTGGGTGATCTCCACCCCGCCGCGACCGAGCATGATCGACGCCGAGCAGTATTTCTCCGCCGACAGCTCCACCGCGCGCTTGACCTGGGCCTCCTTGAGACCGCGGCCCTTGACCACGAAGTGCACGTGGATCTTCGTGAACACCTTGGGCTCCTCGTCGGCCCTTTCGGCCTCGAGGAAGGCTTCGCAGCTCTCCACCGGCTGGCGCGCCTTCTTCAGGATGCTGACCACATCGAAGTTGGTGCAGCCGCCGAGGCCGATCAGGACCATCTCCATAGGGCGCACCCCGAGGTTGCGTCCGCCATGGTCCGGCGGACCGTCCATGACCACCACGTGGCCGCTACCGGACTCGCCGAGGAACATCGCCTCGCCCGCCCACTGGATACGCGCTTTCATCGTTCAGACTCCCGCCGGCAAAGGGCGCCAGCTTAGCACAGGGCCCAAGGACAGTACGGGATCACAGTCCTGATAGCTGCGTCGCAAAATCACATCGACCTTCATGGTCCGTCTGTTAAGCTGGACGCGGTTTACTGGCACACTTCCTGATCTGCCCGGTTGGGGGGAGCTCTCCGCTGAGCTCCCGGGCCCTGGCAGGTCTCTCCATAAGAACTCAAAAAAACATCGCCTTGTACGTCAGGCATATTCTTTATTCTTTCGGGACTCGGGCATGGTAGCTATTACCCACACACCCAAACTCAAACACCTAGACAAGCTGCTCGCACACTGTCACCGCCGCCGCTACACCGCAAAGAGCACCATCATCTATGCCGGCGATCGCTGCGAAACGCTGTTCTTCATCATCAAGGGTTCGGTCACCATCCTCATCGAGGACGACGACGGCCGCGAAATGATCATCGGCTACCTCAACAGCGGTGATTTCTTCGGCGAGCTGGGATTGTTCGAAAAGGAAGGCAGCGAACAGGAACGCAGCGCCTGGGTTCGCGCCAAGGTGGAATGCGAAGTCGCCGAGATCAGCTATGCGAAGTTCCGCGAACTGTCGCAGCAGGACTCGGAGATCCTCTACACCCTCGGCAGCCAGATGGCCGACCGCCTGCGCAAGACCACCCGCAAGGTGGGCGACCTGGCCTTCCTCGACGTCACCGGACGCGTCGCCCGCACCTTGCTGGAC
Organism: Pseudomonas sp. 22490; assembly: GCF_052044465.1. Taxonomy (NCBI): domain Bacteria; kingdom Pseudomonadati; phylum Pseudomonadota; class Gammaproteobacteria; order Pseudomonadales; family Pseudomonadaceae; genus Pseudomonas; species Pseudomonas sp. 22490. Next base: position 20,804 of record NZ_JBQENS010000002.1, read on the forward strand.
CTGTGCCAGCAACCGGACGCCATGACCCACCCGGACGGCATGCAGATCAAGATCACCCGCCAGGAGATCGGCCGGATCGTCGGCTGCTCGCGGGAAATGGTCGGACGCGTGCTGAAGAGCCTGGAGGAGCAGGGCCTGGTGCATGTGAAAGGAAAGACCATGGTGGTCTTCGGCACCCGCTGAACAGCACCCATGAAAAAGGCCGGTCGCAACCGGCCTTTTTCATGGGATTCGACAGCGCGGATCAGTCAGGATCGGCGCCCAGCACCACGCCGCCACGCTCCTGGAAGAACAGGCGCTTCAACTCCAGGCCAGGATCGTCGGCCCGCATGAACGCCTCGCCAACCAGGAAGGCATAGACCTCGCTGACTTCCATCAGCTCCACGTCGGCCCGGTTGAGAATACCGCTCTCGGTGACCACCAGGCGGTCGCGGGGAATTTCCGGCAACAGGTCGAGGGTGGTTTCCAGGCTCACCTCGAAGGTGTGCAGGTTGCGGTTGTTGATGCCCACCAACGGCGTGTCCAGGGTCTTCAGCGCACGTTCCAGCTCGGTGCCGTCATGCACTTCGACCAGTACGTCGAGACCGACCGACTTGGCAGTCGCCGCCAGTTCGGCCATCAGCACGTCGTCCAGCGCCGAGACGATCAGCAGGATGCAGTCGGCACCGATCGCCCGCGCCTCGACGATCTGGTACGGATCGATCATGAAGTCCTTGCGGATCACCGGCAGCGCACAGGCGGCCCGCGCTTCCTTCAGATAGGCATCGGCGCCCTGGAAGAAGTCCACGTCGGTGAGCACCGACAGGCACGCCGCGCCACCCGCCTCGTAGCTGCGGGCTATCTCCGCCGGGACGAAGTGTTCGCGCAGCACGCCCTTGCTCGGCGATGCCTTCTTGATCTCGGCGATCACTGCCGGCTCCTTGCGCTTGGCCCGCTCCAGCAGGGCATTGGCGAAGCCGCGCGGCGCATCGGCGCTACGCGCCAGCCGCTCGACCTCGGCCAGGTTGACGCGCGCACGGCGCTCGGCGACCTCCTCGGCCTTGCGGGCGAGGATCTTCTGCAGAACCGTCGGCACACTCACTGTGCGTTCTCCTCTCTGTAAACGGCGGTGAAGGCCACCAGTTCGTCCATCTTCTCCCGTGCCAGCCCGGTGTGCAGGGCATCGTGGGCGAGTTGAATGCCCTCGTGCAGGCTGGTCGCCAGATCGGCAGCGTACAGTGCCGGGCCGGCATTCATCACGATCAGCTCGGCGGCCTTCTGCCCAGCCTCGGTCTTGCGCCGCCCCAAAGCGTCGCGGATCAGTTCCAGCGAGGCCTGCGGACTGTCGACCTCCAGCCCCATCAGGGTCTGGCTCTTGATCCCGAAGTCCTCGGGACGCACTTCGTACTCGCGTACCTCGCCGTCCTTCAACTCGGCAATGTGGGTCGCCGCGGCCAGACTGAACTCGTCCAGCCCGTCGCGCGAATGCACCACCAGCACATGCTCGCTGCCGAGACGCTTGAGCACTTCAGCCAGCGGCTTGCACAGTTCCTGGGTGAACACCCCGACCACCTGGTGCCTGACTCCCGCCGGGTTGGTCAGTGGGCCAAGCATGTTGAACAGAGTCCGCAAGCCCAGCTCGCGGCGCGGACCGGCGGCGTACTTCATCGCCTTGTGGTGGACCTGGGCGAACATGAACCCGACGCCGACGGTGTCGATGCAACGCGCCACCTGTTCGGAGGTCAGCTCCAGGTAGATGCCGGCGGCTTCCAGCAAGTCGGCGCTGCCGCTCTTGCCGGAGACCGCGCGGTTACCGTGTTTGGCGACCTTGCCGCCAGCGGCGGCGACCACGAAGGACGCCGCCGAGGACACGTTGAAGATGTTCGCGCCATCGCCGCCGGTGCCGACCACGTCGACCACATGCTTCAGCGTAGGCAACTGCACGCCGTCGGCCAGTTCGCGCATCACCGCCACCGCGCCGACGATCTCGTCGATGGTTTCGCTCTTCATCCGCATGCCCATCAGGAAGGCGCCGATCTGCGCGTCGGTGCATTGCCCGGTCATGATCTGGCGCATGACCGCCTGCATTTCCTCGGTGGTCAGGTCGAGCTGGTTGACGATGCGATTGAGGGCTCCCTTGATATCCATCTCAGTTGCCCTCCCCACGCACGCCGCCCTGCTGGCGGAGGAAGTTGGCCAGCAACTCGTGGCCCTGCTCGGTGAGGATGGACTCGGGATGGAACTGCACGCCCTCGACATTCAGGGTCTTGTGGCGTACGCCCATGATCTCGTCGAGCGATCCGTCGGCATGTTGGGTCCAGGCGGTGACCTCCAGGCACTCCGGCAGGCTCTCTCGCTTCACCACCAGCGAGTGGTAGCGCGTCACCGTCAGGGGATTGGCCAGGCCGGCGAACACGCCGAGGTCCTTGTGGTGGATCGGGCTGGTCTTGCCGTGCATCACCTGCCGCGCCCGCACCACTTCGCCGCCGAAGGCCTGGCCGATGCTCTGGTGGCCAAGGCAGACACCGAGCAGCGGCAGCTTGCCGGCGAAGCGCTCGATCACGGCCAGCGAGACGCCGGCCTCGTTGGGGGTGCAGGGACCGGGGGAAAGGACGATGCGCTCGGGCGCCAGGGCCTCGATCTGTTCCACGCTCAGTTCGTCGTTGCGCACCACCTTGACCTCGGCCTTGAGCTCGCCGAAGTACTGCACCAGGTTGTAGGTGAAGGAGTCGTAGTTATCGATCATCAGCAGCATGCTGGCTGTAACCTCTTGATTTCATTCTTATGCGAATCGCATCACCCGGCTTTCGCCACACCCGTTTCCCGGCGCGCTCGCGGAGGAAGGGGGAGTGGATCGTCGGCATTATGCCTGTGGAAAACGGGGGACGCAGGGAGACGTGACCGGCCAGGCCGGCGAAAAAGAAGTCAGGCGCGCCAGCGCCAACGGGCGAATGCCTTGATGAGGGAGGTGATGATGCTGCTGAGGTGGATCACGATAGCGGTCTCACGGAGCCATGTTGGGGAACATAGCCCAGTGGGGAGGATGGGTGCAACAGCGGGATGTCGGAAGGAAGGCCGATCCGAGAGGATCGGCCGAAAGGTTTAGCGGCAGGCACGCAATGCCGCCTGCAATTCGAGTTCGTAGCCCTGCCGCTGGCGGCGCTCGGCGAGCAATGCGCGAACCTTGGCCTGCAGCGAATCGCCGGCCTTCAGCGTGGCGCCGGCCCAGCTCGGCGGGCGCACGTCAGGTACACGGCAGGGCACTGCGAGGGGAACCTCGACGCGCACGGGGCGAGGTGTCGTCGGCGAGGCTGCGCAGCCCGCGAAAAGCAGACAAAGCCCCAGCAGGAGACGAGTCATAGTCCCAGCTCCCGGTCGATCGCCGCACCTGCCGCCTGGCAGTCCACACCAATGTCGGGTTCCTGGAGCAGACGCACGGCCGCGGCATACTGCTCCGCGGCCTGCGCCCTGGCCTCGCCGAGTGCCTGCTCGACGTCCTTCGCGCGCCTCTCGGCGCTCGCCCGCACCGCCGCCAGCGCGCGCTGCTGCTCATCGAGCAAAGCCTCGAGCTGGCCGCTGGCGACGCGGCTGGCAGTGAGTTGTCCCAGGGCCTCCTCCAGTTGCGGACGATAATGGCGGGCAACCAGGCCGCCGCCGAGCAAGGCGCCGGCCAGCAGGACCAGCAACACGGCCGGCAGGAGCAGAGCGAGCCGGCTCATGACAGCACCGCCCTGGCCCGCTGCCACAACGCCAGGCGCTCCGCCTGGCCATTCAGGCCGCCGTTGATGCGGCGGGTGATGGCAGCGAACTCGCCGCGGTCGGCCAGCTCGTTGAGCCCGTGACCGGCCCACCACCAGGCGGCGCTGCGGGCCGCCGGCACGGGCTGCTCCAGGCGCCAGGGCTCGGCTTCCAGCGGCTCGCCGAGGGCCTCGCCGACCAACCGGTAGTTGGCACGCCCGGTGATTTGTAGCAAGCCACGCCCGCGGAAGCGCCAGCCATCGCCGGACGCTTCGTCGCCATTGCCGTTGCGCGTGGCGTAGGTGTTGTCGGCAATCGCCTGCGGATTGCGCGCCAGCCGCAAGGCCAACGCGTTGGGCTGCCCGTCGGGGCCGAGATAGCGACCCGGCCAGGTCGCCGCCAAGCCTTGGGCGCTGTAATTGAGGTTCTCCACCAGCCGGGTCAACTGGCTGCTTTCGTGGCCGACCTGGGCGAGAAACGCGGCACGCCGCGCCGGTGTGTCGATCTCCCTCTCGTCCATGGCCCGTTGCAACGCCACAACGAAAACGCCCGCGACGAGGCGGGCGTTGGGAAAAATGCGCAGCAATTGCTGCTCGGTCAGTTTCATCGATCCTCCTGCACTCCGATGGGTTTCAGGCGTCACCCCTTGCCGCCTCGGCCGCCGTTGCATTGCACGACAGTGGTCCATCCGCTGGAGCTGTAGGTGTGCTCCACCGAGTCGATCAGGAACTCGCCGTCGATTCCCGCCTTGAAGCCTTGGAGCAGCAGGCTGCGCTCGGCGAACAGGTCGCCACGCCCTGGCAGTTCCAGGCGCACACTGGCGCTGGAGCGGCTGAAGCTCGCCAGGCGAGCCTTCGCCGCCTGCTCGGCCTCTCCACGGCTGGTATAGAGGTGCCGGTCGACATGCTCGCCCATAGCCGTAGCCGGTGCCTTCGGGTTCTTCAACTCGACGCTCTTGACCTCGCCGCTGCCGGGCAATTGGTAGCGGGTCTTCACCGTTCTCATCAGGCTGCGGTCGTCGAAGGTAACGTCGAAGCTACCGACGTCAGCACGTCCCAACACCAAAGGTTCGATCCGACGCCCCGTGGCGCTCTGCCCGCTCTGTCGCGGCAGCACCATGAGCATGCCCTCGGCCAGCTTGGCGGTGCAGTCGTACTGGCGCGCCAGACGGGTGACGAAGTGGTAGTCGGACTCATTGACCTGGTCGACCCGGGCGATCGCCACCTGCAACGGACACTCCACGCGCCAGCCGTTGCGTGCGCCAACATCGCGGCAGACCTGAGCCAGGGTAGTGCCCTCCCAACCTCCGCTGCGTATCGTCTTGCCACTGCCGCGCATGTCGCCGGCCTTGGCAGTGACGGTCAGGCAGTCCGGCGGACCAGCCCACTGCAAGGTGTCCACGGTAAAGCGTCCCATGCGCATCAGTGGCTCGCCGGCATAGCCGAGATGAACCTCCAGCACCGCACCGCGCCTGGGTAAGGCCACCTGTCCATCGCGATCGTCGATCCTCAAGGTCAGGCTGTCGGACTCCATGCCCGGCTTGTCCAGCAGGGTCAGCTTGAGCAGGCGGTCATTCAGCCGCTGGGTGACGTCGGTGCCGTCGGCAACGATACGGAAACTCGGTTGCACCTGGTTTCTCCAGAAAAGAAAAACCCCGCCAAGGCGGGGTTGCGGGTGAGCGGTCGATCAATCCCACAGGCGCACCTGTTCGACATTGACCACCGGCATGTCAGGGAAACTGATCAGCAAGCCGGCGCGGAATGGCTGCTGCTCATCGGCCAGCCCGGGATTGGCGTCGAGGGTCGCCTCGACGCAGCCCAACAGATGGCCATAGACGTGGTAGCAGAGGCTGTCCAGCATGTCGCCGTCAGCGGTTCGGCAGGTCGTCGCCATAGCGCTTGAACTCCAGGTCGAAGGTTTGTTTGCGGGGAGCGCCGTTGCCCAGTAGGGCGCTCTGGTTCTCGCTGATCCGCACCAGACACCAGAGGCCCATCTGCACCTCGCCGTAGCCGCTGCTCAGGATCAGCGGCTCACGCCGCTCCGCCAACCGGCGCAGCGCTTCGAGCTGCTCCAGACCGACGACCTTTTCCTGGTTACCTACCTGTCGACGCAGCGGGAATACCGCACCCTTGAGCAGGATGCTCTCCTCGCCCATGCCGACGCTCTGCAGCGCCGGCCGCCGACCCAGGCGCACCTGCCCGCTCCAGTTGTAGGCACTGTTGCGCTGCAGGGCGTCGAAGGCGGCAGTATTCAGGTTGAAGTAGAACGGTTGGGCATTGGCGGTCAGCGGCTGCAGTACCAGCAGGTGCGGCAAGGACGCTGCGGCCTCGCTCGGGGGCGTCGCCGAGGGTGCCAGCAGCCACGACGGCAGCACCCCCGCCAGCGTCGGACTGATGTCGCCAGCGACCTTGCCGACCGCCTGCGCGGCACTGTTCACCTGCACCTTCAGCGCATCCAGGCGTTCGTCGATACCAAGCAACGCCCGGCTCGCCCGGTCATAGGTGGAGACCACGCGGTTCACCTTGCCCTGCGCCTGGCCGATGCCGCGCATGGCACGCTGCAGCCGGGCAGCCATTTCCGGCGATACGCCGGGCAGGTTCTCCAGCTCCGCGGCTGCGCCGCGGATCTCGCTGATCGCGCCGTTCACCGGAGCGACCACCTTGTCCAGACTCTTGCGTCCGGACTCGCCGGCGCGACCCAGGTACCTCAGGCCGGCCTGCAATTGTTCCAGATATGCCATGGGGACTCCTTAAACCATCGCCGGGTCGTAGAGGCTGCGCCGCTGCCGCTCGTCGGCGAAGTCGACAAGCATGCGTTGCAGGTAGGGCAGCAACTCGTCGGCCAGGCGCTGCGGCTCGTGCACGTTGCCTTGCACCGTCAGGTTGATCTGCGGCGCGAAGGTCCAGTTGGGCGCAGCCGCGACGGGTCCGGCCTGTGGTACGGCCACCGCCGGCTTGTTGTCCGAGGCCGCCGGCGGATCGCCAGCCAGACTGCGCCCCAGGCGCCCCCCCAGTTCGCTACCGCCCCAGGCGCCGATAGCGCCGCCAACCAATCCACCGATCAGCGTACCGACCACCGGCACCACCGAGCCGATGCTCGCTCCCAGAGCGGCGCCAGCCAGGGAACCAGCCAGGGAGCCACCTGCCTCGCCATAGGCAACGGTCTTTTCGCTCTCCGACAGGTCGCTGGAGTAGACCTCAGCAACATCGATCAACGACGAGGCCACTTGCAGCGGCGCGTTGCGTATGGGCAAACGCGACAGGCGCGGCAGCTTTCCTGCCATCGCCCCCAAGCCTCCTCCAGCCGAGAAGCCAAGGGATGGAAGGGAGCGGGCCTTCAGCCCACCGCCCTTGCCTCTCTTCCTGCGTGGTGTTTGACCGCGCTTTCGTTGTGCCGGCCTCCTCGCGGACTCCAGCGTAGAGTCGCCTCCCGGCACCGGCCAGTTGGTAACGAACACGCGTTGTATTTCGCTACCACCCGATACCCGGCCTGCACCCCGTTCGATCAGGTCGCCGACGGCAGCGGTCCCTCGCCGACCGAGCCGACCGCCACGCAGCACGTCGATAGCGCCGCGCCCTCCCTTGTAGGCGAGATACCCGGATAACACCGCACCTGCGGCGGCGGTAAGACCGGCCGTCGTCCGCGGATAGGCTTCGAGCAGCTCCGCAGTCGACTCGCCGAGTGCCTTGCTCCCCTTGGCCAGGTTGTCCAGATATGGATTCAGGGCGCTGCCCAAAGCGGTCTGCGCCCTCTCCCAACTGTCGCTGGAAGCCTTCCACAGCTCCTGGGACATCCCCTTGCGACGCTGCGCATCGCGCTCCGAAGAGCCTACGGAAGACTGCTGGGATTCGAGCAAGCCCTGGAACTCGCCGCGCGACGCTCGATAGGCTTCAAGCGCCGGCGACGCCACGCCGGCGCTGAGCTTGCCGCCCTTATCCCGATAGCGCGCAGCCAGCTCCAGGTTGGCCTCCAGCAGACTCGCTCCGTCCTTGCGCAGCGCTTCCAGGTCCCGGTCGTAGTCCTGGCCATAAGCGCGTTTCAAGCTGCCGCTGCCGACGAACTCCAGCCAGGCCTTCATCCGCACGTCCGCTTTGTCTGGCGTGGTGTTCTTTGCCTGAATCTCCAGCAAGGCACCCAGTGCACCGACATCGCCGGCCGTGGCCTCTCCCGCATTGCCCAGCGCTGACAACAAGGCAGGCAGGCGACGCGCCAGGGCCTCACTGCCGACTCTGCCTTTACCCAGGACGACCAGGCGGTCGAGGGAGGCGGACAATTGCTCTGGCGAGTCCGAACCCTGGGCCAGTTGCAACGCTCGAACCAGCCCCGCAGCCTCGGCTGAAGCAATCCCTTGGCCAAAGCCGAAGCGGCCCGCCAGTCCCAGATTCATTTGCGCGGCGGCGAACCCCATGCCGGTGGCGTTCAAGTGCTCCAGCATGTCCAGCGTCGCCGTGCGTCCCAGGCCGCTCTGGCTTGCACTGTCCTGGATCAGGGATGCCAAGGCTGGCTCCCGGCCGGCGTCCAGGCCGTTGCGGATCGCCAGGTCGCGCAACCGCGCTTGATAACCGGCAGCCGTCTTGCTGGCTTCCACGACCAGTCCGGAAAATGCGCTAGCCAATGGCATTGCCTGGCTGGCCTGCTCCAGCCGTTGCAGGCCGCGGACCTGCATATCCAGGCCACGCTGCATCTCGCCCAGTCGAGCGTAGGCATCGCCCGCGGCCCTGGCCTCGATGCCGAGTCGCTTCAGTTGCTCCTGGCGTTCGCCAAGCTGCCGGGCATGCTCAGCAACGCCGCGATCCCCAACCTTGCGCATATCGGCGAGCTCTCGCTCCAGGCGTATGGCGTCTCCCAGCACATCCCTCAGGCTGGAAGCCTGGCGGGCACGTTCCTGGAGACTGTCGAGCCGTGCCTTGACGGTCTCGAATGCCTTGCCCAAGGAGGGGTCGGCGATGCCGCCGATGGAGACCACCAGGTCCATGTCTTTACTCATGACGGTTCGTCTCGTCTGTTATCGATGTCCGCCTCCGCGGACCTACTGAAGTAGCGCGGGCGCCGCTCGCCTGGCGGACGGCGCCGTCGCTCACTCCTCGCCCTCGGCGAGCCACCAGAGCAGGTCGCCCAGGGTCATGCGCTCCAGTTCGCTGGCCTGGAAGCCCAGCTCAATGGCCAGGCGCCTCGCCAGTTGACGCATACGCGAAGGTGTCGTCCGTGTCGTCTTGCACCAGGCGAAAGTAGGCGCCTTGCAGCCGCTGGTAGTCGCTCAGCTTCAGCCCCTCCAGGTCCTGGCGGCTGACCTGCGCCAGCGAGGCGAACAGTTGCAGTTCGCGCTCCTCGGCATCGTCGCCGGCCACCTTGCCGGCCAGGCGGATATCACGCACGGTGGGTGCACGCAGGGTCAGCGTGTCGACGCTGACCCCGTTGCACTGTGCCGGACGCGAGAGACGAACGAGGGCGGCGTCGGCATCCAGCGTCAGCCAGCCCGGCAGTCGATTCTCTTGGGTCATGTCCGGAGCTCCTCTTACAAGCCGAGGTCGTTGCGCATGCCGGCCAACTGGTCGACACCGTTGATCGCGCGGACACCGTTGACCGGATCGATCTCGTAGACCTCGCGGCCATCGACTTCCAGCTTGTAGTAGCTGACCGCAACGGCGTACTTGAACTCGGCTTTCTCGCCGGCTTTCCAGTCGCCCGGGTCGACCTCCTTGAGCAGGCCGCGCAGGGTAGCCACCAATGGCACGCTGGCGCCCTTCTGGCCCTTGAAGGAGCCACGGAACACGCCATTGAAAGCGCTCTGGTCGGCCAGGCCGAAGAAATTCAGCGCTTCTCGGCGGGCACCGTTGGTGGAGAACTTGGCTTCCATCGCCTCCAGGCCCATGTCGATGGATACCGGCGCATCCATGCCGCCGGCACGGTATTGCTCGGTCTTCACAGCCAGCTTGGGCAGGGTCAGGGATGGCACGTCACCGGCGAAGCTCACGCCGTCGATGAACAGATTGGTATTGGTCAGGGTTTGCGGAATCATCACGGGCGCTCCTTAGGCGACATCCAGAACTTCGGTGAGCCACTGATCGGTCACCTCGACACGGAAATTGGGGTTCTCGGCAGGCGGCACATCGGTGAAGCGGATGTTCCAGTACACCTTGCCCTGGGCCAGCTGGCTGGCGCTGTTCAGGTCCGGGTCGGCATAGACCTCGAAGTTGATCACCGCTCCCTGGTTCTTCAGATCGCGCATGAAGGCGCGCAGGCCCTCGGTGACATCCTTCACGTAGGTCTTGGTGATACCGCGGTCCACCGCCCACTTGTGCCCGGCGAGGATCGCATCCATCACCAGGTCCATGGTCCGAACACGGGTGACGAAAGCCCACTTGCTGTCGCTGGACAAGGTGCGGTTGCCCCACAGGCGATAGCCATCGTCGCGAATGATCGTCGCGATATTGGCGTTGTTGAGCAGGTTGGCGCGACAGGTCTCATCGCCGTCGAGGAACTCCACCGGACGGCTGGTGCCGGTGACGCCCTTGATCTCCTTGTTCGACGGCGAGGACCAGAAGCCGTACTCGGCGTCGGTCCAGGCGAACAGGCCGGCGGCGTAGGCCGAAGCCGGGGCGTTGCGCGCGGCATTGGTGGCGCTGTCCCAAACCTGAACGCCCGGGTCGACCATGAAAAGGCGCTTGCTGCCGAAGTTCTTGGCGTAGGCGACGGCCGCCTCGTCGGTGCTATTGGGACCATCGAGAATGGCGATGGCCCGCAGTTTCTCGGCCAGCCCGTCCATGGCGGTGGCCACCGCTTGCTGGGCCGAATGACCCGGCGCAACTAGTAGACGTGGCTGGGCATTGAAGCGGCTCTTGCCGTCGAGCAAAGCCTGCAGCCCGGTGCGCTCGCCGGCGGCACTGATACCACCTATGACGGCGCTGGCCTGGGCCTCGGGAGTCTCCGCGGCTTCCACGCCCACCGCCACGATCACGGCCTGGGCACGGTTATAGATGGCCTCGCAGGCCAGGTAGATAGACGAGCCGATGCCGAACGCCGCGGCGGCGTCCTTCTTGCTGGTGAGCAGCACCGGGACGTTGGGCTTGGCGCTTGCCTGCGCCCCCGGCGTGAACACATCGCAGAGGCCGATGACGGAACTGGCCGGCAGCGCGATGGTGCGCGCACCGATATCGACGTTGGTTACCGTAACGCCGTGGAAGAAACTCATAGGTAGATCTCCATTAATGAAAAACCCCGCACAAGGCGGGGTTCAGGGGGTGATGAGCGATTGGAGCCAGGCAGGCGGCTCGGGCCTTGCGTTCAGGTCGGGAAACTCCGCGGCAATAGGCCAGTCGCGAAGAACGGCGCGATAGAGAGTTAGCTCACGAAGCTGCTCCTGGCTCAGAGTCGTAGTTTTTCCCAGGTCCTGCTCGTCACGATGCCGAGCGAGAGGCCCGTCGGTGAGCTGTAACTGCCGGTCGCGCCAGATGCGTTCCCGTTGGACCAGAATGTCCTTGGCCGGAGCCGGTGGATCGACGCAGATAGGGCGACCGGTGTGGTCCGTGACAATTCGTTTCCCTTCGCTCTGCGCACGAAGAAGAGCCTGGTACTCGGCGTCTTCGAGAGGATGCATTTCATCCTCCAGAGGCATGCGGGACCCATGAATTTCCTTCGAATAAAAGCCGCCCGTGGCGGCATGGAAAAAAATCATTTTCACCTCAATAGCCGATGGCCATCACTCTGATGCCATAGTTTTGAGCCAGTCCGTAGTACTCGGAGGAAACGATCACACATCCCGTGTTGCTGACGCTGACATCGGCGACCGTAACGGTCGACGCGGACGTCGCTGGTCGCCCCACCTCCTTGACAGTCGGTACGACATGCAGACAGGCGCTAGGGAACGCGATCGGGAACGTCAAGGTACGATCGATTATTCCACCGGGATGATCTCCTACGTTCACCTGCATCCACTGGACGATCAGACCGGTATCGTTGTCCTTCCACCAACCATTGAGCGCCCGGCTCGCCGTGGCCGGCACTCCGGCACCAATGTTGTTGCGTGCTCCGGCCGCTGTATTGGCGCCAAGGCCACCACGAGCGAGAGGCAAGATGCCGGAGGTGATCTGGCTGGTATCGTGGTTATGCCCTGAGGGCGGGAAAGTTGCCGGCTTACCCGGCAAAGCCGCCCAGGTAAATCCCGCCTTTGGCAGGTAGCTGGCCGGATCGAAGTTTCCATCGTCCCAGTTCTGCCGCCACGGACGCCAAGAGCCCGCATAGCAGCAGCGCGAATATGTGCTTCCGTTGAGTGTTACGTAGGTCTGATAGATATGGTCTGCATGTGCGCGGTAGACAATCAGCAAACCGGCCAGCCCCACGGGATAGTTAGCTCCACCCGCCGCCCATTCCGATGTCGATTGCAACCACCATCCGGAATTGACGAAGCTGTTTATATTGACGCCATTTCCAATGGATCCGTCAGTCGTCTTCGTGAAGGAACCTCCAATGTCGCAACGCTGCCAGGGCAACCACTCCCGGATGCTAGGGTTGGCCGCGTAGGACACCCGTACATACATCTCGGATGTAGCGTTGTAGCTCGTTGCAATCTGCGAAGCATTGCCGTTCTGATCCGGATAGAACATCGACTGGATGTAGAAGTATCGTCCGGCAACAGGTCCGTTCGCATGATTGGTCAGCATCAACGGCACGGTCGCGGTGTTCGGATCGCTACTGTTCGAGACAGCAGTAGCCAACCCGCGCGCGAATACCGGCAAACGCTGCTCGGCCAGCACCCCGCTGACCAACTTCGAAGCATCCAGCCCGGGAATGTCCGTCGCCGCCAGCGCCATTCCAGCAGTCACCCTTCCCTTCGTATCCACGGTCACCTTCGGATAGCTGCCCGCCGCCACACCGGTAGCGGAAAGACTCAGCGGCGCAGAAACATTGGCACTGCCGTCGAAGGTCACCGACCAGGAGGCATCGCCACTGGCTGCCAGGCTACGCGGTGCGGCCAGCCTGCTGGATGACACGGCGTTGCCATCGACTCGCAGCGCATCGGTAATGCCATAGCCGGCCAGGGTGGTGGCCTTGTTCGCTTTCTGCGCCAGTTTTCCATCGGTATCGGCCTTGGTATAGGCATCTCCGATCGCATAGCCGGCCAGGGTGGTCGGATTGCTGCCCTGGGTGACCACCCCGTTGGCGTTCACCGTGACCGAACGATAGCTGCCCGCCGTCACGCCGGAAGGCGCCAGACCAATGCTGCGGTCGGCAGAAAGATCGCCCCCACCGACCAAGCCATTGCCAGCCAGAATCTTGCGGCCCTTGAAATCGGCAGCGACCTTTTCCTTCACCCAGTCCTGAGTGGCGTAGATGATGCCGTTGTCGATCAGCAGCTGGACATTCTCCAGGCCGGAGAGCGCGATGTTCACCCGAATGGTCTGGGTCCGCGCACTGCCACTTTCCATTGCAGCCTTGTAGCTGGGCGGGCAGTTGGATACCGCGACGAACTTGCCGTCGGCATCCTGCAGGCCGATCTCGCGGATCCAGAAGCCACCTACCTCAACTGGCAGCACCACCTCGGCAACCAAGGTATTGGCGTTCTTGTCGGAAACGAACAGCCGATTCAGCTGAGCCCGATGGCGTTGGTTGATCAGGCTCTTCTGCGCCGCAGAAGGCAATGGATCCGGCGTGTCGCCCGGCGCACCGCCGGCATCGCCGATCAGCATATGAGTCGGCTGCCATTTCTTGCCTGCTGCACTGGCCGCAGCCAGCGCAGCGGCACCTATGTCGGTGAGCAGGCCACCGTATTTCGGAGTATTGGTCGTCATGTCACTGTTTCCAGGGGAAGATTTCCAGGGTGTCGCCGTCGGTCACGGCCAGTCCGTGACGGGACCGGATTACCGGGGTAATGCGCAGGTCCAGCCGGGTCAGGTGTCTGCTCACCGGGCGGACGTCATCGAGCAAGCGCTCCAGCTCCAGTACGGTGCCTTCGTCGATGCCACGGTCGCTGACGTCCACGGTGATCTCGAAGGTCCCCGGCACGCCAAGCGGGCTTCGCTGCCACCATTCGGTGACCTCGCTCAGCGCACCGATCGGCTCGACCACTTGGCGCAACGCGGTCAGCGTGCCTTTGCGCTGGTGCAGGACGAAGGACGTCGCTACCGCATTGCGCTTGGCCTCGTCGCTCCAGTCCGGGTCCCAGCGGTCCACCGAGCGCGTCCAGGCCAGGTAGGGCAGCAAGGCCGCCTCACAGCGTGCCGGATCGTTAAGCTCACGAAGCGGCACCGGCAGCTCGGCAGGCAATACATCACCCAGAGAGCGTTCCAGAGAACTCCTGTTTGGCGGCAGCAGGCGGCTACTCATCGACGCCTCCCAAGGTGATCGCGTACCCCGTGCAATAGGCCGCCTGGGTTTCATCCAGGACCACGTCGGCCGCAGGCTCCTGCAGTTCGACGCGCTGCACGCCTTCGACATGCAGGGTGGCGAACAGGGCCGAACGCCGGATGTCGCGGCCCAGGCGGCGCTGGGCGGAAATGTAGTCGCGCAGCGAAGCCTCGGCGGCGGCACGGATCAGCTCGGCCTCGGGGCCGGGAAACAGGTAGAGCTGCGCCTTGACCTGATAGGGAACGATTCCTGCCGAGCGCACCGTTACCCGATCCGCGACAGGACGCACGTCCTCCGCGTTCAGCGCCAGGCGCACTGCCTGCAACACCGTTTCCGGTGCCTGCCCGTTGCCTTCCACCCCGAGCACGCTGATCAGCACTTCGCAGGGCGCCGGACTGGTCGCAGAGGCATCCGCCACCCTTCCATCCGCGCCCAGCGCATGGGCTATATAGGCGTTCCGCGGTCCTGCGACGGATAGCTGCTCGAACGCGAGCTGGATGCGATTGCGCAGCGACTTGTCGCTCTCGTACTGCGCCTCCACCGGCGGTACCGCCTCGGGCTGAGCGGGCCTGATCAGCAAACGCTGCACATTGAAGCCGGCACCGATCTGGTCGAGATCGGCACCGCTGGCGTATGCCAGCATCACCGCCCGCGCCGCATCGTTGATCCGCGCCCGCAGCAGCAGTTCTCGATAGGCCGCCAGTTGCAGAAGTTTGAGAACCGGATCGGACTCCACCTCCGCTGTCCATTCGCCAGCCATGGCTTCGCGGAAGTCGCCCAACAGCTCTTGGTAAATCGTCTCGAAATCGAGGTTTTCGATAACCTCTGGCTCCGGCAACTGGGAAAGATCGATGATCACGCCGAGACCTCCATATTGATGTTCTCGCCCTCGAACACGCCGCTCAGGAGCAGATCCACGCGGCCATCGACGACCGCGACGACTCGCACGGCAGACAATGCGATGCGCGGTTCCCAGCGCCCCAGGGAACGGGCTACCTCGGCCTGCACGGCGCTTTTCCAGCCTTCGCTCACCGGCATGTCGACCATCCGCCGCAGCTTGCTGCCGTACTCGGGGCGCATGCGCCTGCTGCCCAACGGGGTGGTCAGGATGTCCTCGACGGACTGTTTAAGATGAGCCAGGCCGGACAGGGGCAGCCCGCTACGGCGATCCATCCCGATCATCGCCCTGCCCTCCCGCTCCGGCAGAGACAGGCCGCGCCTGGCTCCGAATGGCTGTGAGTGTTGCCCATGGCGAACTCCGCAAACGAAAATGCCCGCTCGCGCGGGCCGGTTGAATGTTCGACGGACCGCCCTTCGGCAGCCCCGTCGTATGTTCAATGGGTGTGGTGGTTGCTGTTGCCGGCGGTGTCGATGATCGAGCCGCCGCCGAGGATGTCTCCGCTGACCGTCAGTGTCCCGGCGATCTCCACCGGTCCTTCCAGGCTGATCTTCGGCGCCTTGAGACTGACCGCCCCGTCGCTGACCCGCACCTCGCTGGCGCCGACCTTCACTTCCACTGTGCCGCTGGGCAGCTCGACGCGGTAGCGATGTGCAGCCCAGTCGTAACTCAACGAGGCGCCGTCGTCGAAACGCCAGGTCTCACTGCTGGCGCTGTTGTCCGGCGCCGTGCCCGCATCGCCGTACAGACCGGGAATAAAGGTGCCCATTGACACTCCGCCCGACGGGCTGAGCAGTGTCCCCTGTTCGCCTATGCTCGGCGCACGCCAGTGTCGAACCTTGCCGGCTGCCAGGGAGTGCCAGCGCAGCCAGCCGCTGGTCCAGTCGCCGGAGCGCACCCGTACCCGCGCCGCTGCCAGGTCCACGGCGACCACCACGCAGGGCAGGATCATCGCGGCGAGCATGCGGTCATGCTCCGCACTGACATAGCTCATGCCAACGCCTCCGGAGCGAAGTAGTCCGGCTCATGGCCGGGGCCGGTCTGCGGGTCGAAGCCCAGCATCAGGCTGCCGGGCGGCTGGTCCTCCCAGGCCCACTCCGGGTCTCCGAGACGCAGCGACTGCGTCCACTCGACCAGCCAGACACGCAGGCTCTTCAGCTCCTCGCGACTGCCGTCGACGGCCGAGCGTACGAAGCGCGCCGGTTCCAGAGACAGGTTCCAGGTCTGCTCGCGCAATGTCCGAACGATTCCGCAAGCAATGGATACCGCCTGGCGATCGGCACCAGGCGGCACCATTATCCGCGCCTGCAGGCGGCACAGCAGGGCACTCTCGCCGGTACCGGGATCGCGCTCGGGCAGTAGCTCGGCTATCTCCAGGGAAACCGCCGGGGTATTTTCCGGCACGCCTGGCCAGAAGCCGATCAACTGCGCCTCCGGCAGACGCTCACGCAGTACCTGCTCGATGGCCGCGTACAGAGCCTCGAGCGTAACAGCCTGTTCAGGCATGGTTGACTCCTTCGATCAGTTTCAATGCGGGCCACGGTCGTCCGACTGTTCCTCGGGCAGCTCGCAAACCCCCAGGCGCCGGGCGGCCCAGCGTTCGTAGAGACCGACTGCGATCTCCGCGCCGGCCGCGGCGGTCAGGCTGCCCAGCGCCGCGGCGAACAGCAGCGCGGCGCCGCAAGCCAACGCCAGCAGCATCACCGCCACGCCGCAGACGATCGACGCGCCGGAGCGCAGCGCCAGGCGCCGCAACAAGGCCCAGCCGCCGAGACCGGCCTTGTCGGCACGCCACATCTCGCCGCTGACGCCGCCCAGCGCGGCGAGCAGGATCAGTACCCAGAGCGGCATTTCCGTCAGTGTCTGCGGTTCGTTGCCCATGGGCCCCTCCTTGGCAGGCAGCGCCGGGCACGTCCGCACGAACGTTTTCCCGGGCAATAAAAAACCCGGCGCCAGGGCCGGGTTCCGGTGCTTCACGAGTGCCTCCCTGGGGACGCACCTTTACAAGAATGACTACTTTTTACCGCCCGATTCCCAGCCCGGCAATGCCTTCTCGACAATCCACTGCAATAGGAGGGAGACGCACCACGATATGAGGGTGATATACCGCCCTGAGAACCTTCGCCAGGCATCCGGGCAAGCGCATACCCACTTCCGATATGGAAAGCCCGGCATCGACTGACGAAAAGGATGGCTACGCCAGCCCGACCCCGCCTCTACCGTGCAGGGTCCGCTGCTGTGCATGGGACTCGCCGCCTCCATGGGCGACAGGCATAAAAAAACCGGCCCGAAGGCCGGTTGGAAAATTCCAGGGGGGACACGGTATCCGGTCCAGGAACTCAGGCCGCCCGCCGCAGCAGGCCGTCCTGGATACCCTGGTGCGCCACATGCAGGCGCAGATAGAAGGTGTTGCGGCTGCAACCGCAGTGGCGGTACTTCTGCTCGGGGAAGCTGTCGCGATTGAGATAGTGCTCCACCACCACGTTCTTCAGTTCCTCGGGTAGGCGATTTACCAGGCGATCGACCTCCGCCACACGGTCGAGGATCACCCGGCTGCCACGGTGGCCGCGGACCACCTCGCCCTTGCTGGCGATCAGCATGGCGATCAGGTTGCCGCCGGCGTAGCCGCCTCCGTTGCTGCCTGGCGCGTGCATTTCCTCGGCCCAGAGCTTGAGCATTTCATCGATGGCTTTGATCACGGTCGTGTCTCCTTTCACTGCCCGCGAGGGCTCGGCATGAGGTCGGTTCAACGGCGCTCGTGGCGGTCCTGGCAGTCGATGCAGCGACTGCAGCCCGGTGCCGCCCGGCGGCGCGCCTGGGGAATGGGCTCGCCGCAGTCCTCGCAGTCTTCCGCGGACTCGCGGATGGCCAGCGCCGGGCGCGCCGCCAGGAGGCCGTCGAGGCGAGCCAGGACCAGTTCGTTGGCGTGATCGGCAAGGTCAGCCATGGAAAGCCTCCCTGGCGTGCCCGACGCCCGACGGCCGAATGGATGGAACATGACAGATGCGCGGCGCCGGTTCGGCGACCTGCGTTCCTCTGCGCGGAAATGGCGAGTGCGTATCTCGCGACATGGCAATGACTCCCTGTACGACGCCGCCGTACCTGAAGCAGGTCGGCGACAGAATGAATAAGCGGGATGGAGCGTCTGCATGGACGGCGCTCCGGCCCTCCAGGTGCCGGAGCGCTTTCCCATGGCCCCGGCACCCAAGCAGTCGGCACTTGCATCGTCGGTCGCCGACAACCGGGTGCGTCCCTGCACCCATGTGAAATCTCTGAAAGGCGGGTGGGAAGTTGTGGAACTCACCCCTTCCGCTTTCTGACGGAAGAGAAATTACAACCAAAGCTATTTATCGTCAACACCTAGGCTCTTTACAGAAAATCCATCGGTCTGTAGATTGCCGAGCATGGACAAGAGCACCCAGATCCCGCCCGACAGCTTCGCCGCTCGCCTCAAGCAGGCCATGGCGATGCGCAACCTGAAGCAGGAAACCCTCGCCGAAGCGGCAGGGGTTTCGCAGAACACCATTCACAAGCTGACCTCGGGCAAGGCCCAGAGCACCCGCAAGCTGATCGAGATCGCGGCGGCCCTGGGCGTCTCGCCGGTCTGGCTGCAGACCGGCGAAGGCGCTCCAGCCGCGCGCAGTGCCGTGTCCGTGGCCGATGGCAGCCCATTGGTGCTGGAACCGCTGCATCCGTGGGACAGCGACACACCGCTGGACGAAGACGAAGTGGAACTGCCGCTGTACAAGGAAGTGGAGATGTCCGCCGGCGCCGGACGCACTGCGGTGCGCGAGATAGAGGGGCGCAAGCTGCGTTTTTCCTACGCCACGCTGCGTGCCTCGGGCGTCGATCCGTCGGCGGCGATCTGCGCCCAACTCACCGGCAACAGCATGGAACCGCTGATCATGGATGGCTCCACCATCGGCGTGGACACCGCCACCACCCATATCACCGATGGCGAGATCTACGCCCTCGAACATGACGGCATGCTGCGGGTGAAGTTCGTCTATCGCCTGCCCGGCGGCGGCATTCGCCTGCGCAGCTTCAACCGCGAGGAATATCCGGACGAGGAGTACTCGCCGGAGGACATGCGCAGCCGCCAGATCAGCATGATCGGTTGGGTCTTCTGGTGGTCCACCGTACGCCACCGGCGCGGCCCGTCCCTGGTGCGGTGAGCGCCTGGCGCTCGCCCGCTCTACAACTTCAGCTATTGAACAAGAAAACAACCTGAGCTATATTTCCTTCAACGACGTGTAGCCGCAGGAGGGAATACCATGCAGCCATCCATCGCCCCTAGCACTCCGATTCCACGCCAGGAAACCGTGGAATTGGTCTACCGCATCTTCGGCGACGTCCTGGTGCCGCTGGAGCAGGTCCGCGAACGCTGGTTTCGCAACCTGAACAAGGAAAACTTCAGCAAGGCCCTGGCATGCGGGCGGATCGCCCTGCCGGTGACGACCCTCGACGATAGCCACAAGGCCATGCAGTTCGTGGCCCTCGATCACCTCGCCGCCTACGTCGACCAGCGCGCGAACCAAGCCGGAGGCGCCCGTCGAGCACAGCCAGGCGCGGACAGCATCGCATCCTGAGCGGCCCGCCGTTGCCAGCATCGTAGGGAGCGACACCATGCTCCGCCTGGCGGATATCGCGTGGTGATGTCCCCCCTACGAAAGCGCCTTCTGCGTGGGCAAGTAATGCCGAAGGCGTCATCCGCCAACCGGACATATCGATCACTTCACCTTGAGGCGGGTTCGGCGTCCTGCCCCCTGGCGGATATCGCGCCGCGATATTCGCCCTACGAAAGCGGCTCCACGTAGGGCGAAGCCAATGCGTGGGTCCAGCCGGGCACAAAAAAGGCGGATGACGCAAACGCCATCCGCCTTCTTTTCTTCCGCCTCGCGCCGTCTTATTCGACGCTCTGCTCGGCCAGCGCCACGGCGCGGAACATCGCCCGGCGCTTGTTGATGGTTTCTTCCCACTCCAGCGCGGGCACCGAGTCGGCAACGATACCGCCGCCGGCCTGCACGTGGAGTTCACCGTTCTTGATCACCGCGGTGCGGATGGCAATGGCGGTGTCCATGTTGCCGTTCCATGCCAGGTAGCCGACCGCGCCGCCGTAGACTCCACGCTTGACCGGCTCCAGCTCGTCGATGATCTCCATGGCGCGGATCTTCGGCGCGCCGGATAGAGTGCCCGCCGGCAGAATCGCCCGCAGCGCGTCCATCGCGCTGAGCCCCTCGCGCAATTGCCCGGTGACGTTGGACACGATGTGCATGACGTTGGAGTAACGTTCGATCACCATTTTTTCGGTGACCTTCACCGCGCCGATATCGGACACCCGCCCCACGTCGTTGCGCCCCAGGTCGATCAGCATCAGGTGCTCGGCGATCTCCTTGGCGTCCGACAGCAGATCCTGCTCCAGTGCCAGGTCGGCCTCTTCGTTGATCCCGCGCGGACGGGTACCGGCGATCGGGCGCACCGTCACCAGGCCATCCTCGACCCGTACCAGCACCTCCGGCGAGCTGCCCACGACATGGAAGTCGCCGAAGTTGAAGAAGTACATGTAGGGCGTCGGATTGAAACAGCGCAGCGCGCGGTACAGGTCGATGGGCGCCGCCTTGAATTCGA
Source organism: Pseudomonas sp. 22490 (assembly GCF_052044465.1). Taxonomy (NCBI): domain Bacteria; kingdom Pseudomonadati; phylum Pseudomonadota; class Gammaproteobacteria; order Pseudomonadales; family Pseudomonadaceae; genus Pseudomonas; species Pseudomonas sp. 22490. Next base: position 41,391 of record NZ_JBQENS010000002.1, read on the forward strand.
TGGACATGCGCTGCGACGGCACCACCTGCATGCAGTCGCCGGCCAGGATGTAGTCCTTGATCCTTCCTACCGCGTTTTCATAGTCCTCGCGGGTGAAGCTGGCACGAAACGCCGGCTCACGACCCTGGGCCGCCTCGAGGTCGAGGCCGCGACGCGGGGTGATCGGCTGGCGTAGACGCTCCAGCAGCTCCTCCAGACGTGCCTGGCCGCGCTGGTAGGCATTTTCCTCGGAGGGATCGCCGAGGACGATGGCGTGGATCTTCCCGGCCAGGTTGTCGAATACCACTACGGCATCGGACACCATCAACAGGATATCCGGGTTGCCCAGCGGGTCCGGGTTCGGACAGGTGGCCAGGCGTTTTTCCACGTAGCGCACGCAGTCGTAACCGAAGTAGCCGACCAGGCCTCCATCGAAACGTGGCAAGCCGGGCACGGTGGGCACCTGGTAGCGCGCCTTGAACTCCTCGACGAAAGCCAGCGGGTCGGCGCAATCGAAGCGCTCGGTTTCCATGCCATCGATGCTGATCCGCACTTGATGGTCGTAGACCCGCAGCACCGTGCGGCACGGCAGGCCGATGATCGAATAGCGCCCCCATTTCTCGCCGCCCTGCACCGACTCCAGCAGGTAGGAGTTCGGCGCGTCGGCCAGCTTCAGGTAGATCGACAGCGGCGTGTCGAAGTCGGCAAGGGTCTCGAAGGACAGCGGGATGCGGTTGTAGCCATCGGCGGCCAGCCGCAGGAATTCTTCGCGATTCATGATCAGCCTCATCGGAGGAGAGAACGGTCAACAGAGTGCAAACGCGCGCCGGCTATCCGGCGGAGGATGATGTCAGGCGCGCCAGCGCCAACGCGCCAGGGCCTTGATGACCTTCATCCAGAGTTTGCTGACCGCCACGGCTTGATCTCGCTGGTCGGAGGGGGAAAGGGAGTCGTCCGGCAACACTATCTCAGCGGCCTGGTCGGCGCAAGGCAGCAGGTCGCGCAGGTTGTCGATGACCAGGGTGGGCGCTTCCTCGGCGATCGGCCGGCCGTGGTTGTAGCCATAGGTCAGCGCCGCGCAGCGCACGCCGGCAGCTTTGGCGGCGAGCACGTCGTTGCGCGAGTCACCGACGAACAACGCATCTTCGGGCTCGATGCCGGCCATCTTCATCACGAACAGCAGCGCCGCCGGGTCGGGCTTCTGCTGCGGCAGGGTGTCGCCGCCGATGATCCAGCGAAAATAGCGACCCAGCTTCATCTCATCCAGCAGCGGAGCGACGAAGCGCTCCGGCTTGTTGGTGATCAGCGCCATTTCCACGCCGTTGCGCTTGAGCCACTTGAGGGTGTCGACGACGCCGGGGTAGACCTCGGTGAGCGCATGACTGTCGGCATAGGCCTCCATGAACAACGCCAGCGCGGCTTCGGTTTCCTCCTCACCGATGCCGTCGTGCTCGATGCTTCCGGCCAGGGCGCGACGCACCAGGACGCGTGCGCCGTTACCGATCCACTGGCGGACCTTCTCGATGCCCGCCGGCGGCCGCCCGAGGCTGGCGAGCATGCTGTCGACCGCGGCGGTGAGGTCGGGAACGGAATCGACCAGCGTGCCATCCAGGTCGAACATCACCAGACGCGGCAGGCGCGTGGCGAAGAACGGCTCCGCAGCGCTCATTACTGGTGCGCCTGGGCCAGTTCGGCATGCATGGCGCGGATGACCTCGGCGTAGTCCGGGGCGTTGAAGATGGCCGAGCCGGCGACGAAGGTATCAGCGCCCGCCGCGGCGATCTCACGGATGTTCTTGACGTTGACGCCGCCATCGATCTCCAGGCGGATCTCGCGACCGGAGGCATCGATCAGGGCGCGTGCCTCGCGCAACTTGTCGAGGGTACCGGGGATGAATTTCTGCCCGCCGAAGCCGGGGTTGACGCTCATCAGCAGGACCATGTCGACCTTGTCCATCACGTACTTCAGCACCTCCAGCGGAGTGGCCGGGTTGAACACCAGGCCCGCCTTGCAACCGCCGTCGCGGATCAGTTGCAGGGAACGGTCGATGTGCTGGGAAGCTTCCGGATGGAAGGTGATGTAGGTGGCGCCAGCTTCGATGAAGTCGCCGATGATGCGATCCACCGGGGACACCATCAGGTGCACGTCGATCGGCGCGCTCACGCCGTACTTGCGCAGCGCCGAGCAGACCATCGGGCCGATGGTCAGGTTCGGCACGTAGTGGTTGTCCATCACGTCGAAGTGAACGATGTCGGCACCGGCGGCGAGCACCTTGTCCACGTCCTCGCCCAGGCGGGCGAAATCGGCGGAAAGGATCGACGGAGCGATGGCGAAGGGTTGCATGGCGCACCTCAAAGGGGATCACGGAAGGCGCGCATTGTAGCCGTTATCGGTTTTTGGCGGTGAAAATGACGACTTTTCGCCGCAGCAGCCGACGCCCGGACCAAGCCGGGCGCGCCCTGCGCCTCAGCCGCCGGGTTGTGCGGTACGCATCTTCTCGCTGCGCCCGCGCAGCCATTCCAGGGTCAGCAACAGCAGTACGGAGAAACCGATCAGCAAGGTCGCCGCGGCGGCAATGGTGGGGCTCAGGTTCTCGCGAATGCCGCTGAACATCTGCCGCGGCAGGGTGGCCTGCTCGGGACCGGCGAGGAAGAGGGTCACTACCACTTCGTCGAACGAGGTGGCGAAGGCGAACAGCGCGCCGGAAATCACTCCCGGAGCGATCAGCGGCAGGGTCACCCGGAAGAAGGTGGTCAGCGGCGGCGCGCCGAGGCTGGCGGCGGCGCGCACCAGGTTGTAGTTGAACCCCTGCAGGGTCGCGGAGACGGTGATGATCACGAACGGCACGCCGAGCACCGCATGCACCACGATCAGCGACAGGTAGCTGTTGCCGAGCCCCAGCGGAGCGAAGAACAGGTAGCTGGCCACGCCGATGATCACCACCGGCACCACCATCGGCGAAATCATCAGGCTCATCACCAGTGCCTTGCCGCGGAACTCGCCGCGGGTCAGGCCGATCGCTGCCAGAGTGCCGAAGACCATTGCCAGCAGGGTCGCCGCCGGAGCGACGATCATGCTGTTGGTCAACGAGCGCATCCACTCGGCGGACTGGAAGAAGTCGGCGTACCAGCGCAGGGAGAACCCTTGCAGCGGGTAGACCAGGAAGGTGCCGGAGTTGAACGACAGCGGCACGATGACCAGCACCGGCAGTACCAGGAACAGCAGTACCAGGCCGCAGAGGATGCGCAGGGAGTAGAACCACAGGCGCTCGACCGGGGACATGTAGGGACTCAGCATGACTCGCTCTCCAATGTGTTTCGTGCGGATCCCCCTCTCCCCGCCCTCCGGGCAACCTTTTTTCCGAAGGCAGAGGGGAATCGGTTGGCCTTCTCGGAAGGCCCTCTATCCCAGGCGCAGGCGGCTGGCGCCCACCAGCCAGCTGTAGACGACGTAGAGCACCAGGGTGGCGAGCAGGAGCAGGCCGCCGAGGGCGGTGGCCATGCCCCAGTTGATGGTGCTGTTGGTATAGAAGGCGACGAAGTAGCTGACCATCTGGTCGTTCGGGCTGCCCAGCAGCGCCGGGGTGATGTAGTAGCCGATGGACAGGATGAACACCAGCAGGCAACCGGCGCCGACGCCCGCGACGGTCTGTGGGAAATACACCCGCCAGAAGCTGGCGAACGGGTGGCAGCCGAGGGAAATCGCGGCGCGCATGTAGCTCGGCGAAATGCCTTTCATCACGCTGTAGATCGGCAGGATCATGAACGGCAGCATGATGTGCACCATCGCGATGTATACGCCGGTGCGGTTGAACACCAGTTGCAGCGGCTGGTCGATCAGGCCGAGCTTGAGCAGCGCGCCGTTGATCAGGCCACCCGATTGCAGCAGGACGATCCAGGCAGCGACACGTACCAGGATCGAGGTCCAGAATGGCAGCAGGACCAGGATCATCAGCAGGTTGCTCTTGCGCGTCGGCAGGTTGGCCAGCAGGTAGGCCAGCGGGTAGGCCAGCAGCAGGCAGATGACGGTGATCACCGCACCCATCCAGAAGGTGCGGGCGAAGATGTCCAGGTAGATGGCCTGGTCCGGGGTGGCGCGCGCCACTTCGCCGAGATCGTCGATCCGGTGGTCGAGGGCTGCGAGCAGGTAATAGGGCGTATAGCTGCTGGCGTTGCGGCGGATCACCTGCCAGTAGGCGGGGTCGCCCCAGCGCTCGTCGAGCTGCTCCATGGCGTCCTTGTAGGAAGCGGGCTCCTCCTTGAACGGCAGCTTGCGCGCGGTCTTCGCCATCAGGCTGCGATAACCGGCCAGTTCCATGTTCAGGCGCTTGGAGAGATCGCCGATGGTCTGGTTGCGACGAGCCTCGGCGAGATCCTGGCTGAGCGCCTTGTAGACGGCGTCGGCCGGCAGCGACTTGCCGTCCCAGGCGGAGATGGCTTCTACCGTCAGCGGCAACGAGCGAACCACTTCCGGGTTGGACACGCTCTTGTAGAGCAGGGCGGCGATCGGCACCAGGAAGGTCAGGACCAGGAAGGCCAGCAGGGGCAGGATCAGCGCCTGGGACTTCAGGCGGTTCATCCGCTCGGCGCGCGCCAGGCGTTGCTTGAGGGTGCTGCCGGCGGCCTGGGACATGGGCACAGCTGTGGCCATAGCGAACTCCGGAAAAAAAGCGGGCCGTCGGGGGCGACCCTGGAAAGTGTGGAACGGTAGGAGGAGCCGCCGCGCGGCGGCCCCTCCGGCCCTCTCTGGAGGGTCAGGCGAGGATTACCTGGCCGCCCAGGCGTTGAAGCGCTGTTCCAGTTGTTCGCCGTAGTCGGCCCAGAAGGTCACGTCCATTGCCACCTGGTTCTGGATGTTTTCCGGAGTGGTCGGCATGTCCTTCAGCAGGGCCTTGTCCAGCAGCGGCACCGCCTGCTTGTTGGCCGGACCGTAGGCGATGTTTTCCGAGTAAGTCTTCTGCTGCTGGGGCTGCACCGAGAAGGCGATGAACTTCAGGGTCTCTTCCCGTTTCTTCGCCCCCTTCGGGATGGCCCAGGCGTCGAAATCGTAGATGCCGCCGTTCCATACCACCTTCAGGTTGCTTTCCTTCTGCACCGCGGCGATCCGACCGTTGTAGGCAGAACTCATCACCACATCGCCGGAAGCCAGGTACTGCGGCGGCTGGGCGCCCGCCTCCCACCACTGGATGCTCGACTTGATCTCGTCGAGCTTCTTGAAGGCACGATCCTGGCCTTCCTTGGTGGCGAGCACGCCGTAGACGTCCTTCGGCGCCACGCCATCGGCCATCAGGGCGAATTCGAGGGTGTACTTGGCGCCCTTGCGCAGGCCGCGCTTGCCGGGGAATTTCTTGATGTCCCAGAAGTCCGCCCAACTGGTCGGCGCGCTTTTCAGCTTGTCGGCGTTGTAGGCGAGCACCGTGGACCAGACGAAGAAACCCACGCCGCACGGTTGGATGGCGCCGGGCACGAAGTCCTCGGTCTTACCGAACTGCGCCGGGTCGAGTTCCTCGAACAGGCCTTCGTCGCAGCCGCGCGACAGCTCCGGCGACTCCACTTCCACCAGGTCCCAGGACACGCTGTTGGTATCGACCATGGCCTTGACCTTGGCCATCTCGCCGTTGTATTCGCCGGCGACGATCCTGTTGCCGGTGGCTTTCTGGTAGGGCTCGTAGAACGCCTTGATCTGGGCGCTCTTGTTGGCCCCGCCGAAGGACACCACGGTCAGGTCCACCGCCATGGCCTGGGCCGCGCAGGCCAGGCCGGCCGCCAGGGTGGCGAACTTCAGGCTGGCCGCTTTCAGGGATTTCGACATTATTGTTCTCTCCACAGTGCAGGGTTGCTTCGGTACGGTTCGGGACTGCCGGCGCTCACGCCGCCGGCAGAGGGTCGAGCGCCCTCACATGCTCGACCTGCCAGCCCAGCGGAACCACATCACCGACGCTCAGCGTCGGGTCCAGCTCGGCGATCGGCTGCTTGACGAAGAAGTCGTCGCGGCCGCAAACCTCCAGGCGCACACGCACGTGGTCGCCCAGGTAGACGAATTCGGCCACGCGGCCGGAGAAACGGTTGACGCAAGACTCGCTGGCACCGTTCAGGCGCACCCGCTCGGGGCGGATCGACAAGGTCACCGGCTCGCCCGGCTGGCCGACGTTGACCGCCAGCGCCTCGACCTTCTCGCCGCGCGGCAGTCCGACCACGCAGCGCTCGCCGTCGCAACTGAGAAGCTGCCCGGATAGACGGTTGTTCTCGCCGATAAAGTTGGCCACGAAGGTGTTGCGCGGCTGCTCGTAGAGATTGCGCGGCGGCTCGATCTGCTGGATTTCGCCCTGGTGGAACACCGCCACCCGGTCGGACATGGTCAGCGCCTCGCCCTGGTCGTGGGTGACGTAGACCACGGTGACACCGAGGCGCTGGTGCAGATGCTTGATTTCCATCTGCATGTGCTCGCGAAGTTGCTTGTCCAGCGCTCCCAGGGGCTCGTCCATCAGCACCAGTTGCGGCTCGAAGACCAGCGCGCGGGCCAGCGCCACGCGCTGCTGCTGGCCACCGGAAAGCTGCGCCGGATAACGCCCGGCGAAGGCGTCGAGCTGGACCATCGACAACGCGCGCTTGACCCTTTCCTTCACGTCGGTCTTGCTCATGCCACGGACGCTGAGGGGAAAGGCCAGGTTCTCGGCCACGGTCATGTGCGGGAACAGCGCATAGTTCTGGAACACCATGCCGATGTCGCGCTTGTGCGGAGGGACATTGTTGATCGAGCGACCGGCCAGGAGGATTTCGCCGGCGGTGGGGGTTTCGAAACCGGCCAGCATCATCAGGCTGGTGGTCTTGCCGGACCCGGAGGGGCCGAGCAGGGTGAGGAATTCGCCCTTGCGAATGTCCAGGTTGAGATCCTTCACGATGAGGGTCTCGCCGTCGTAGCTTTTCTGCACGCCACGGAAGCTGACCAGCACATCGCCGCCTTGAGTCTCGGCCATAACCGCACCTTTGTTCGTTTTATGGATGCTGTGCGAACAGCCTAGAGAACCCGGCGCAGGACGCAAATCGGCCGGCAAGAGAGTTTTCTATCAGGGGAAAGGAAAGCTCTTTGTAGGAATCGCCCTACAAAAAAGATGCCCCCCGGAATGGGCCAGACCGCTCTGGGAAGGGGCTTTCGAGAAGGGCAAAGGTTTGCGCGCCAGCGCTCTCCGGCTGGCGCGCAACGGCCTCCTCAGCGCTTGGCCCAGTTCTGGAAACGCTGCTCCAGGGCCTCGCCGTGCTCCGCCCAGAAGGCCACGTTCATACCCACCGCGTTCTGCATGTTCTGCGGTGCGGTCGGCAGGTTGGCAGCCACTTGCGGATCGAGGAGGCCTACCGCCTTGCGGTTGGCCGGGCCGTAGGCGATGTTCTCGGCGAAAGCCTTCTGCTGCTCCGGCTGGCTGGCGAAACGGATGAACTCCTCGGCCAACTGCTTCTTCCAAACCCCGACCGGCAGCGCCCAGAAGTCGAAATCGTAGACGCCGCCGCTCCAGACCATTGCCAGGCGCTGCTTCTCGGCCTGCGCCGCGGCGATCCGCCCGTTGTAGGCCGAACTCATCACCACCGTGCCATCAGCCAGGTCGCGCACAGGGTCCTGCCCGGACTTCCACCAATGGATATAGGGCTTCAGCTCGTCGAGCTTGCGGAATGCCCGCTCGACGCCGGCGGGCGTCGCCAGCGTCTGGTAGACGTCCTTCGGCGCCACGCCATCGGCCATCAGGGCGAACTCCAGGCTGTACTTGGCGCCCCAGCGCAGGCCGCGCTTGCCGGGAAACTTCTTCACGTCCCAGAAATCCGCCCAGCCCTGCGGGCTGCCCGCAACCTTGCCGGGGTTGTAGGCAAGCAGCGTGGTCCAGACGAAGATGCCGACTCCGCAGGGCTGCACCGCGCCGGGAACGAAATCCGCGGGATCGCCGACCTTCGCCATGTCCAGCTTCTCGAACAGACCTTCCTCGCAACCGCGCGCCAGCTCCGGCGCCTCGACTTCCACCACGTCCCAGGAGACGTGGCTGATCTCCACCATGCGCTTGAGCTTGGCCAGGTCGCCATTGTAGGAGCCATGCACCACGCGATTGCCGGTGGCGCTCTTGAAGGGTTTGTAGAACGCGGTTTCCTGGGCTTCCTTGTTGGCGCCGCCGAAGGAAATCACGGTCACGTATTCCGCCCAGGCGGGCGCGGTAACTCCGAGAAGGGCGCACAACAGGCCCGTCCTCATGGCTGGCAACATCGTTTCTTCTCCTTATCGTGTTGGCCGGCGAGCATCATTCCCTGCCGCGCGGAAGCCAGGTAGACAGCAGATCGCGAAAACCGGACCTGGCGCACAAGCCGCGAGCAAAACCTGGGCGAACGCCCCTGTCAGAGCAGGCGGTGCTCCATCGCGTAGCGCACCAGGTCGGCTACCGAATGCGCGTTGAGCTTCTGCATCAGGCGTGCCTTGTGGGTACTGATGGTCTTGTTGCTGACCGCCAGTTGCTGGGCGATCTCGTTGACGTTGGCGCCCTGCACCAGCCGCTCGAACACCGAGAACTCGCGCTCGGAGAGCAGCGCATGGGGCGGACGCGAATCGGTCAGGCCGACCTCGAAGACCATCCGATCGGCAAGGTCCGGGTCGATGTAGCGTCCGCCGCCGGCGACCCTGCGGATCGCGGTGAGCAGCAATGCCGGATCGCTGTCCTTGGTGGCATAGCCGGCAGCACCTATCTTCAGGGCGCGGGCGGCCATCTGCGCCTCGTCGTGCATCGACAGCACCAGGATCGCCGGCGGCTCGTTCAGCGCGCGAATCCGCGGAATCGCCTCGAGGCCATTGACGCCGGGCATGGAGATATCCAGCAGGACCACCTCGCAAGGCGTTCCGCGCAGGGTTTCCAGCAACTGCTCGCCATTGGTGGCCTCGCCGACCACCTGCAGGTCCTTGGCCATGCCAATCAGTTGCTTGATGCCTTCCCTGACGATCGTGTGGTCTTCAGCGACCAGGACTCGGATCACCACTCTTTGCTGCCTCACGCTGTTCCGCCTTGCCGGCGGTTGTTCTTGTCACGGGCCCGCGACGCCCAGCGGAATCCTCACGCTGAGCGTGGTGCCCTCGCCGGGGGCACTGTCGATGTCCAGCGTACCGCCCATCATCAGCACCCGCTCACGCATGCCGACCAGGCCGAAGGAACTGCCACGCCCCACCGTGGCAACATCGAACCCGCGACCGTCGTCGCTGACGCTCAGGCACAGCTCGTCGCCCTCGCGCAGCAGACGCAGTTGCACAGTATGCGCCTCGGCATGCCGCATGACATTGGTCAACGCCTCCTGGAGGATGCGGAACAGGCCGATAGCCTTGGCGTCGACCAACTGCGGCGAGTTCTCCGGCACCTCCACCAGGCAGGGAATCTGCGTGCGCGCCTCGAAGCGCCGCGCCTGCCACTCCACCGCCGAGCCGATTCCGGCGTCGAGGATCGGCGGGCGCAGTGCGGTAGCCACGTCGCGCACCAGCTGGAACAACTGGGCGATCAGCTTTTTCATGTTGCCCAGGCGTTCGCGCAGGCCCTCCTGGGCATCGGCATAGGCCAGCTCGCACATCGAGGTTTCCAGCTTCAGCACCGTCAGCACCTGGCCCAGCTCATCATGGACCTCGCGGGCGATACGCGCCTTCTCCTCCTCCCGCACCGACTCCAGGTGCGCCGACAGCTCGCGGAGCTGGGCGCGCGACTCGCCGAGTTCGAGTTCGATCTGCTTGTTCGCGGTGATGTCCCAGACCACCCCGTCCCAGACCGCACGACCATCCTCGAAACAGCGCGCCGAAGCCTTGATGTCGGCCCAGCGCAATTCGCCCTGGCGGGTGAGGATGCGGCCCTGCCAATGCCAGTCGCGATTCTCGTCGAGGGCAGCCATCTGGCTCGACCAGTAGCGCTCGCGGTCGTCGGGATGGACCAGGCCACGAATGCCGCGGCCGCTTTCGATCAGTTCGCGAGCGCTGTAGCCGACCAGCGCCTCGCTGCCCTCGCTGATATAGGCGAAGTCGGAAAACGCGCCGGCCCGCGGGCGCTCCAGGCGGAAGACCATGCCCGGCACGTTGGAGGCGATGCCCTTCATCCGCGCCTCGCTTTCCTGCAATGCCTCGCGGGCACGGCGGCGCTCGGTGACGTCGCTGAGGAACACCACCAGATACTCGGACGTGCCGAAGCGCAGGAAGCTAAGCGAGACGTCGGCCGGCAGCCAACTGCCGTCGGCGCGCAGGCAGCGGGTCTCGAAGCTGAGCGGGCCCTCCTCGCTATTGCGCGCACGACGCCAAAGATTCAACCAGCGGTCCATGTCCAGGCCGGGCTCGAAGTCGGCCAGCGGACGGTCCACGAGTTGACCGTCGGCATGGCCGAGCATCTGTTCGGCGGCGCGGTTGGCGTAGCGTACGCGGCTGTCCCAGTTGACCCAGAGGATGCCCAGGGTGCTGTTGTCGATGGAGAACTGGGTCAGGCGCAGCGCCTCCTCGGCCGCCTGGCGCAGCTCCAGGTCGCGGCGGGCGCCGTACAGCCGGGCTTCCAGCGCATGCTGCTGGCGCCGCTGGAGGAACACCGCCGCCAGCGCGCCGGCCAGCAGCAGGCCGAGGAGGATCGACAGGTTCTGCCAGAACCCCGGCGACTCGCCGAGGCGCGGATACTTGGGTTGCAACCAGCGCTCGTGCAACTGGTCCAGGGACTTGCGCGGCAGCGAGCGCAACGCCTGGTCGACCACCATCGCCAGTTCCGGCCAGTCGCGACGGGTCGCCACCCGTAGCAGTTGCGGGTAGCCGATGTCGCCAACCACCGCTAGCTCGGCGAACTCCGGCTCGCGAGTCAGGCGGCTGAGTTGCGCTTCGTCGATCACCGCGTAGCGTGCCTGTCCGGCGAGCACGGCGCGCAGCACCTCGCGTTCGGAATCGGCCGCCCCCCATTGCAGGCCGCTATAGGTGCTGCTGAGGTAGTCGGCTACCGAACTGCCGGCCCGCACGGCAACCCGGGTATCGCGCTCCAGTTGCTCCAATTCGACGCTGCCGCTGCCATCGCGCTTCCCCACCACCAGCCGGGAAACCCGCAGGTAGGGATCGGAGAACAGCCACAAGCGCAGCCCGGCTGGGGTCTGGCTGAGGCCGGGAGCGATATCCACGCGCCCAGCGCGCAGGGCATCGTCGAGCGCCGCCTGGTCGGGATAGCCCTGCCACCGCAAGGTCACCTGCATTGCCGTGGCCAGCCAGCCCATCAGCTCCACGTTGGCCCCGGAATACTGTTGCAGGCGGCGGTCGTACTGGGCATAGGGCGCTTCGGTGACCACCCCGACGCGCAATTCCCGATGCTCCGCCAGCCAGGTCCGTAGCTCCGCCGTCAGCGGCAAGGCGACCGACTCCTCCGCTCGCACGGGCAGGCTCAACAGCAGACAGAAGAAGAGCAGACAGCAACGACGCAACATGCCGGCGACACTCCACGGAATACACCGCAACGGAAGGAAAAGCGGGCATACCTTACCGCGAGCGCGACCGGCGAACCATGCGAAGGCTCGGCCTGACAAAGAAGTGCTCTGGGTTTAGGCTGCCTTCTGGATTGTCTATCGGGAATTTCCAATGCCGGCCTTCTCTCTACTGCCGAAGCCCTCCGCCCTGCTGCCGCTGCTATTGGCCGCCGCTTTCCTGCCGCCGGCTTTCGTTCATGCCGAAGAGGAGGCCGCCAAGGACCAGCCGCCGGCCCCCGTGGAACGCCCGGCGGTCAGCGAGCGCAGCCAGGACGAGGCCAAGGGGCTGGAGCGCCAGTTGCCGGAGGACGGCCAGCAGATCCTCAAGGCCGGCGACGAAAGCTTCCTCACCCTCTGGTTGCCAGCCAACACCGCCGAGGCCGAAGGTGTAGTGATCCTGGTTCCCGGTGATGGCGAAAGTCCGGACTGGCCGCAAGCCATCGGCCCGCTAAGGCGCAAACTGCCGGATGCCGGCTGGCAGACCCTGAGCCTGGCCCTGCCCGACCCGCAGAGCACCGCGCCGGTTACCCGCCCTGCGGAATCCGCTGCCAGCGCCAGCGCCGACAAGGACGCCAGCGCCGCGGACAGCGCAAGCAAGCCTGACGTGAAAGGAGAAAGCGGCAACGCGCCGGCGCCGGAAAGCACCGCCCAAGCCGGCAGCGGCGAACCGGCGCAGAGCGAGGACCAGGCCCCTCCCCCAGCCATCGATCCGGTCGAGCAGCGCAAGGCGCACGCCGAACGGGTCATGGCGCGCCTGCAGGCGAGCATCGACCTGGCCCTGCAGCACGAACCGAAAAGCGTCGTCCTGCTCGGTCATGGCACGGGCGCCTATTGGGCGGCACGCTACCTGGCGGAGAAGGAGCCTGCGGAAATCCACAACCTGCTGCTGGTTGCCGCGGAGGTACCGCGCGATTTTCGCCCGGCGCTGGAAGATATGGTGCCGAAGCTGAAACTGGCGACCGGCGACTTCTATTACCGCGACGCCCGCGCCGACCGCGAGGCGGCCAGGCTGCGCATGCAGGCCGGCAAGCGGCAGAAACACCCGGCCTACGTACAAATCGCGATGCAGGCGCTACCGGCCGACCCCAAGGCGGAGCAGGAGCAACTGTACCGACGAATCCGCGGCTGGCTCAGCCTTCACCTGCAGGCCGATGCGCAGAAACCTGCGGAGTGATCAGCGGAACCCCTCACGCTCTCGGACCAGGGCGTAGGCCGCCTGCAATTCACGGGTTTTCTCGGTAGCCGCACGCACGCGCTCGACGCTGGCGCCGGCTCCCGCCAGTTTGTCCGGATGATGCTGGCTGATCAGCTTGCGATAGGCGCGTTTGATCAGCGCCGGCTCGCTTCCGGCCTCCACGCCGAGCAGCAGCAGGGCCTCACGGTAGCTATCCCGGGCGACAGCGCGCGTGGGCTTCGGCATGACCCGCGCCGACAAGCGTTCCGTTCGCTCCGCCGACCAACCCAGCCAGCGCCCCCATTGCAACACCAGTTGTCGCGCCGACTGGCTGAGCACGCCGCCAGCCCAGGCCATCCGCCAGCAGGCGAGCAATACTGCCTCCGCACGTTCGCCTTTCAGACGCGCGACCTCCTCCTGCAGATGGGCGATGCCGGCCTTGCCCTTGCCGAAGGACGCGATGGCACGCCGCTGGGCTCGCCTATCGAGCTTGCGCAACGCCATCTCCTCGCGCGCCTGGCGGATATGCATTTCCTCCACCCGCCCGCCGCTCTTGGCCAGATAGCCGAGCAACTGGAACAGCAGGTCGTCCTCATCGTTCACCGCCCGCCCGCGCAAGCGCGCCAGCAGGCCGCGCCAGGACTCCAGGCGCAACCTGCGGTCCAGCAGTTGCCCCAGCAGGCCGCCGAGCAGGGCGCCGGGGATGCTGGCCAGGGCCCAGCCGGCTCCGGCTCCGATCAGCGTAGCGGGCCAGAGCATCTCAGGCGTGCTCCGCCAGCAATCGCTCGACTTCCGCCAGGCGCTCGTGAGTACCGACGTCGACCCAGTGCCCACGATAGTGTTCGCCGCTGACCCGCCCCGCGGCGATGGCCTTGCGCAATAGCGGCGCCAGCTTGAAGGCGCCCGGATGGCAGCCCTCGAACAGCGCGGGATGCAGTACGGCGATCCCGCTGTAGGTCAGGTTGCCGCCCGCTTCGCGGGTCTCGCCCACCCGTCCGCCGGCATCCAGGTGGAAATCGCCGGCGGGATGGTGCGCCGGGTTGTCGACCAGCACCAGATGCGCCAGGTCGCCGTCGGCAAGATGCAGCCGAGAGTAGTCGAAGTCGCTCCAGACATCGCCGTTGAGCAACAGGAACGGCTGCTCGCCGAGCAACGGCAGGGCGCGGAAGATTCCGCCACCGGTTTCCAGCGGTTCACCCTCCGGGGAATAGGCGATCCGCCCGCCCAGGCGCGAACCGTCGCCGAGATAGGCCTCGATCTGCTCGCCAAGCCAGGCATGGTTGATCACCCAGTCGTCGACTCCGGCCTGGCGCAGCGCCAGCAACTGACGCTCGATCAATGGCACGCCGGCGGCCTCGATCAGCGGCTTGGGCGTGTGCAGGGTGGTCGGCCGCATGCGCTCGCCACGCCCGGCGGCGAGGATCATCGCCTTCATGCCTCGGCTCCCTGCGGCAGCGAGGCCAGCAGCTCGCCCAGTTCGGCCAGCTCGGGACGGCGCGCCACGGCGGTTTCCAGATAACGGAAGAAGCGCGGCACGTCACCCAGGTAGCGCGGCTTGCCGTCACGGTGACAGATACGGGCGAAGATGCCAATCACCTTCAGGTGGCGCTGCACGCCCATCAGGTCGCTGGCGCGGAGGAAGTCTTCGAAGCTTGGCGGCAGCGGGATGCCGGCCCAGGTCGCCTTCTTCCAGTAACGGTTCAGCGCGGCATGCACGCGCGGCTCCGGCCAACTGACGAAGGCGTCCTTGTACAGGCAGGTGACATCGTAGGTGACCGGGCCGTGCAGGGCGTCCTGGAAGTCGAGGACGCCCGGGTTGGGCTCGCTGAGCATCAGATTGCGCGGCATATAGTCCCGATGGACGAACACCCGCGGTTGCTCCAGCGCGCTGCGTACCAGCAGGTCGCAGATCCGTTTCCAGCGGGCCAGCGTCTCGCCCTCCAGCTCCACGCCGAGGTGGCGGGCCAGGTACCAGTCGGGGAACAGCTGCAGCTCGCGGCGCAGCACCGCTTCGTCGTAGGCAGGCAGGACACCGGCGACATCGACCTTCTGGAAGGCGATCAGCGCATCCAGGGCCGGTTCGAACAGCTCGTCGGCATTCCCGGGATGAAGCACGTCGAGGTAGGTCTGCCGGCCCAGGTCACTGAGCAGCAGGAAACCGTTCTCCAGATCCTGGGCGAGAATCCTCGGCACATGCACGCCGGCTCCGGCGAGCAGTCCGGCGACCTTGACGAACGGTCGGCAGTCTTCCTGGGGCGGCGGCGCGTCCATCACCACCAGGCTGCGGTCCCCTCCCTGCCAGCGGAAATAACGACGGAAGCTGGCGTCGCTACTGGCCGGGATCAGTTCGGCGGGGGGCACTTCCCCCCAACCTTCGGCAACGAACAACTCGGGCAAACAAGAGTCCAACCAGCGATTCAGCTGCTGGAAACGGGCATCATCAGACATTTACGGGGTTCTCCACGGCCCTAGCCGTTGCGCAGGTCATGCTTTATTATCCAGCATCTTGTGCGACACGCGTAGCGTGTCTCCGGCTCCAAGCTGTAGGGTCAGCTTGGGGGATTTCCGAGAGGAAATCGCACGCTTGGGTATCCATCCCCAGGAACCAAAACCCGCCCAGAAGTCCATTGCCTTCAAGGACTTGCCGCAGCGGCGGTGGCAACCCCAAGGTCGCCTAGCACTCGGAAGCGCGACTGCGAACCAGCTCTTTTCGGTTCTGGAGTGCATGCCCAATGGAGGGTGTTATGAATGAGATGAGCCAAGATACCTTCGGCATAATCATGCTCACCGGCTTGCTCCTCGTTTGTTTAGGGATGGCAGCCTGGGCGGATTGGCCGAGGATCAAAAGCCACCTCAAACGACCGCCTTCCAAGCACTAACCCCGGCCCTTGTGGCCTAACCCTTGCGGGAGAGAATCCCCGCTGGGGTTCCTCCTGCCTCAAAACAGGAGGAAATCTTCCCCGAGAGCACGCTGCACCCGCAGTACCTGCTCACATCAAACTGGAGACATGGGCGAAAGCTCTGTCTGTCATTGTCCAACCACACTCACCAGAGTGCGGGAGCGGACCCGTTGTGCGACCAACGGTAGCCTACGACGACGTGCATCGCTGGTAACGGCGTTGTGCGAAGCTCGTCCGACAACGTAGCCCCCTATCCAGGGTGCAGTCCTTCCGCGAGGCAGACTGCGGATACTCGGAGCAGTACCGGGTTGAGGCGCCAGGCTGGCTGGTATGGGCAACACATGTGAATCGCTGATAAACACCGTAAGGATAGCCATGCCAAAACTGCTGTCAGGCATGAACCAAAAGGTATGTGGTCGGTTATCTCCGTGGGATGTGGGGATACGTCGCCTTCAAGACCACCGGTGAAAAGGCGAGTCCTAACCCAGTCGTGTGACAGATAGGGAACGTGGTAAGCCCGTATCGCCGCCCTCCGGGCAGGGGAGCCGCAAGGCGAACTGTTGGCGGTGCGGGTATGGGATCGCAGAGAAAGCGAATGCCGGGTTGTAATGATCCGGATAGGGGTTGAAACATCACCCCACGGGAAACCGGGCAGACTTCTGCGTGGTCTTCCGTCGCAACAGCTCTGACAGAGACCGTCTCAATCAACCCAGGGCCAGCTTCCATCGGCCCTTAACAAACCTACCCTGGCGGGTGCCCCCACCCCGTCAGGGGCGGCGTGCACCTTCCGCTCGGGTAGTTCACTTGAGAGGAAAGCAGCATGAAAGAGCTCAGCCAACAGGCCGGGCCTGCGCTTTCCGGCGCTCCACAGCAATGGCACGACGTCGATTGGAGTCGTGTCCAGCGGAACGTCCGGGGAATGCAGGTGCGGATTGCGAAGGCTTGCCGGGAAGGCAAATGGCGCAGGGTGAAAGCCTTGCAACGGATGCTGACCCGCTCGAAGTCGGCCAGATACTTGGCCGTACGGAGAGTCACGGAAAATCAGGGGAGCCGCACGACGGGAGTCGATAAGCAACTCTGGGATACACCCAACGCGAAATGGGAAGCGGTTGGTCAGTTGAAGACGCGGGGATACAAGGCGCGGCCTCTACGGCGCGTCTTTATCCCGAAGTCGGATGGCCGGGAACGCCCTTTGGGTATCCCGACCATGACGGATAGAGCCATGCAGGCGCTATATCTGCTGGCGCTGTCTCCTGTCGCAGAAACCCGGGGCGATCCGAATAGCTACGGCTTCAGGATCGAACGCTCCACGGCGGACGCGATGGCGCAGTTGTTCGTATGCCTATCCAAACGAGCTTCCGCTCAATGGGTGCTGGACGCGGACATCGAAGGGTTCTTCGACAACATCAACCATGATTGGCTGATAAGGAATGTCCCCACGGATACACGAGTACTCCGGCAATGGTTAAAGGCCGGTGTTGTACACCGAGGGCAGTTGCACGCAACGGATGCAGGTACGCCACAAGGGGGGATCATCTCCCCAACCTTGGCAAATCTGGCGCTGGATGGGCTGGAATCACTCCTCAAGCAACATTTGGGGGTGACGAGGGCGAAGAGGCTGAAGATCAACGTGGTGCGTTACGCGGATGATTTCGTGATCACTGGCGCCTCCCCGGAGGTACTGGAAAACGAGGTCAAACCCTGGGTGGAGCAGTTCCTGGCGGTACGCGGGCTGCGGCTTTCTCCCAAGAAAACCCGCATCGTCCACATCGACGAAGGCTTCGACTTCCTTGGATGGAACTTCCGAAAGTACGACGGAACGTTGCTGATCAAACCGAGCAAGAAGAACGTCAAGGCGTTCTACGGCAAGATCAGGGAAGTGATCGACACCCACAAGACGAGTAAGCAAGAGGATTTGATCCGACTGCTGAATCCGATCCTGCGGGGGTGGGCACTTTACCATCAGCCAGTGGTGGCCAAACAGGCGTACAGCCGGATGGATAACAGGGCGTTTATTAAGCTCTGGCGCTGGGCAAAAAGGCGGCATCCAAACAAGTCCCTGGACTGGATACGGAAGAAGTATTTCCGACCGCAAGGGGAACGAGGATGGGTGTTCGCCACCACGGTTCTGGAAGCGAACGGATCAAAACGGGAGGTCGAGTTGTACCAACTTGCAGGTACACCGATCGAGCGGCACAAAAAGGTAAGTGGGGAATACAACCCCTACGACCCCCTCATGGAGGCAGCAGGCGAAAAACTGCGGATGGAACGGATGCTGAACAAGCTGAAGTACCGGAAGCAAATCGCCAGTCTATTCACCAGCCAAAATGGGTTATGCGCGCTCTGCAAACAGCCGATATCCAGGGAAACCGGGTGGCACGACCACCACATTATCTACCGTTCACAAGGCGGTGGAGACTCCCTGGAGAACCGGGTACTATTGCACCCCATTTGTCACCAACAGCTCCACGCACGTGGTCTGCACGTGAGCAAACTGGCCCCCTTGGGGGTTTTGGATAGGCCTGAGCCGTAAGCGCTGAAAGGTGCACGTACGGTTCTTAGGGGGGGATCAGCCAGTAATGGCTGGTTCCCACCCGACTTTCAGCCCATCGAGAGGCGTGCGGCCCACCGGGCCGATGGCGCGCAGGAAGCCCGGATTAACAAGATGGCAGTGAAATCCCTCGTGTTTCGAAGAAAGTTTCCCCTGCTGGTCACCGGCAGCCTGCT
The DNA here is from genome assembly GCF_052044465.1 of Pseudomonas sp. 22490. NCBI lineage: Bacteria > Pseudomonadati > Pseudomonadota > Gammaproteobacteria > Pseudomonadales > Pseudomonadaceae > Pseudomonas > Pseudomonas sp. 22490. Next base: position 59,654 of record NZ_JBQENS010000002.1, read on the forward strand.
GGCTCTGCAGCCGGTCGCAGCATTGACTGTACAGGCCGCCGATCAGTTCGACTGCAAGGTATCGGCCACCGGCGGCTGGGATTGCTCCCCGCTGCAGAACGCCAATGCCAACCTGCCACCGCGCCCGGCGCATACCGCGACCTCGGTCAGCACCGCCGCGGCGGGCACCAGTGTATCCGGCAGCGGAGGCGAAACCGTCGAGGCAGAGCCGACCCAGCGCCTGGTCACCGAGTCCGGCGGTCGCGCGCTGAAGTCCCGCAGTGCGGACTACTCGCACCTCGACTGGATTCCTCGGGAAAAACTGACCGCCGCCCAGTTGGCGGAAATCGGCCCCTATTGCGGCGGCTCCTACATCGAGCCGGTGCGTCCGGGCATGGATGACGGCGCGCCCAGCGACGAGAGCCCGACCTACGTATCCGCCAAGGCTTCGCGCTACGAGCAGGAAAAACAGATCGCCACCCTCGCCGGTGACGTGGTCCTGCGCCAGGGCAGCATGCAGGTGGAAGGCGACGAGGCCAACCTGCACCAGCTGGAAAACCGCGGCGAACTGGTCGGCAACGTCAAGCTGCGCGACAAGGGCATGCTGGTGGTCGGCGACCACGCCCAGGTCCAGCTGGACAACGGCGAGGCCCAGGTCGACAACGCCGAGTACGTGATCCACAAGGCCCATGCCCGCGGCAGCGCGCTCTACGCCAAGCGCAGCGAGAACGCCATCATCATGCTCAAGGATGGCACCTACACCCGCTGCGAACCGAGCAGCAACGCCTGGACCCTGAAGGGCAACAACGTCAAGCTGAACCCGGCCACCGGCTTCGGCACCGCGACCAACGCGACCCTCCGGGTCAAAGATTTCCCGGTGTTCTACACCCCGTACATCTATTTCCCGATCGACGACCGCCGCCAGTCCGGCTTCCTGCCGCCGAGCTTCAGCAGCACCAGCGACACCGGCTTCACCCTGGTCACCCCGTACTACTTCAACCTGGCGCCGAACTACGACGCCACGCTGTACCCGCGCTACATGGCCAAGCGCGGCATGATGCTGGAAGGCGAGTTCCGCTACCTGACCCACAGCAGCGAAGGCACCGTCAACGCCGCCTACCTGAACGACAAGGACGATCACCGCGAGAACTTCCCGGACTACAGCAAGGACCGCTGGCTCTACGGCCTCAAGAACACCACCGGCCTCGATTCGCGCTGGCTGGCCGAGGTCGACTACACACGGATCAGCGATCCCTATTACTTCCAGGATCTGGATACTGACCTGGGTGTAGGCAGTACTACTTACGTCAACCAACGGGGCACTCTGACCTATCGCGGGGACACCTTTACTGGCCGCTTGAATGCGCAGGCGTACCAGTTGGCGACCACCACCGATGTAACGCCTTACGAGCGTCTGCCACAGATCACTTTCGATGGTTTCTTGCCTTACGAACCTGGCGGTGTGAAGTTCAACTACAGCACCGAGTTCGTCCGCTTCGACCGGGATTTGGACGATAATATTTACCTGAACGACGACGGCAGCGAGTGGGGCCGTCGCCCGGACGCCTATCTACAAGGCCTGGCACGCTCCACCGGCGACCGTGTACATCTCGAACCCGGCATGAGCCTACCGATGACCCGCAGTTGGGGTTACCTGACGCCGACCTTGAAGTACCTGTACACCAAATATGATTTGGATCTGGACAGCCAGGGCAAGCGCACTCTCACGACCTATGACGAGACCTTCGATAGCAGCCAAGATCGTTCATTGCCTCTGGTTAAGGTCGATAGCGGGCTGTACTTTGATCGCGACACCACCTTAGCCGGTACGCAATTCCGACAAACCCTGGAGCCAAGGGCGATGTATCTCTACGTTCCATACAAGGATCAGGAGAACATCCCGGTATTCGACACCAGTGAACCTTCGTTCAGCTACGACTCCCTATGGAGGGAAAACCGCTTCTCCGGTCGTGACCGTATCGGTGATGCCAATCAACTCTCTCTTGGTGTAACCACCCGTTTCATCGAATCCAATGGATTCGAACGTGCAAGTTTGAGTGCAGGGCAAATTTATTACTTCCGCGACCGTCGTGTTCAGCTTCCAGGTCTATCTGAAAAAGATCTGGCGCTCATGAGAAGCAAAAATCCCAATCTGGACCTGAAAGACCCGGATACAGATAGCTGGCGCTCTCCTTATGCCTTGATGGGCCAATATCGCTTCAATCGCGACTGGAGAGTCAGTTCCGACTTTAACTGGAACCCCAACACGAGCCGCACCGAGTCTGGCAGTGCGATGTTCCATTACCAGCCGGAAGACAATCCGAACAAGGTGGTCAACGCAGGCTATCGCTACCGCGAGGACTCCCGCCGCTTCAACAGCTCTACGGGCCGCTTCGAGTATGGCCGCGAGAACGACATCATCAAGCAGCATGATTTCTCCGTCATCTGGCCGCTGGTGCCGCAATGGTCCGTGCTCGCCCGCTGGCAGTACGACTACAACAAGAACCGGACCCTAGAGGCCTTCGGTGGCTTCGAATACGACAGCTGCTGCTGGAAGCTGCGTCTGATCAACCGCTACTGGCTGGACGTGGATGACGATGCCTTCCTCAACCAAAATGAAAAAGCCGACCGCGGCATCTTCCTGCAGATCGTCCTGAAGGGCCTCGGCGGCATCGTAGGCAACAAGACGGAAATGTTCCTCGACAAAGGCATCCAAGGTTATCGTCAACGTGAAGATCAAGCTATGTAACCGGCTGCGCCCCCTTGCATTGGGCGCAGCACTCCTTTGCTCCTTCGCGCATGCCGAAGTGGTACCACTGGACCGGGTCGTCGCCATCGTCGACAACGATGTGATCATGCAGAGCCAGCTCGACCAGCGCCTGCGTGAAGTGCACCAGACGCTGCTCAAGCGCGGCGCGCCGCTGCCGCCCGAGCACGTGCTGACCCAGCAGGTGCTGGAACGCCTGATCATCGAGAACATCCAGCAGCAGATCGGCGACCGCTCCGGCATCCGTATCTCCGACGAGGAGCTGAACCAGGCGATGGGCACCATCGCCCAGCGCAACGGCATGAGCCTGGAGCAGTTCCAGGCCGCCCTCACCCGCGACGGCCTGTCCTACGCCGACGCCCGCGAGCAAGTCCGTCGCGAGATGGTGATCAGCCGTGTGCGTCAGCGCCGGGTCGCCGAGCGCATCCAGGTCAGCGAGCAGGAGGTGAAGAACTTCCTTGCCTCGGACATGGGCAAGATCCAGCTTTCCGAAGAGTACCGCCTGGCCAATATCCTGATCCCGGTGCCGGAAGCCGCGTCCTCGGACGTGATCCAGGCCGCCGCAAGGCAGGCCCAGGAGCTCTACCAGCAGCTCAAGCAGGGCGCCGACTTCGGCCAACTGGCGATTTCCCGCTCGGCCGGCGACAACGCCCTGGAAGGCGGCGAGATCGGCTGGCGCAAGGCTGCCCAGTTGCCGCAGCCGTTCGACAGCATGATCGGCTCCCTGGCCGTCGGCGACGTCACCGAGCCTGTCCGCACCCCCGGCGGCTTCATCATCCTCAAGCTGGAAGAGAAGCGCGGCGGCAGCAAGATGGTCCGTGACGAGGTGCATGTCCGCCATATCCTGCTCAAGCCCAGCGAAATCCGCAGCGAAGCGGAGACCGAGAAGCTGGCGCAGAAGCTGTACGAGCGCATCCAGTCCGGGGAAGACTTCGGCGAACTGGCGAAGAGCTTCTCCGAAGATCCGGGTTCCGCCCTCAACGGCGGCGACCTGAACTGGATCGATCCGGAAGCCCTGGTGCCCGAGTTCCGTCAGGTGATGAACGATACCCCGCAGGGCGAGCTGTCCAAACCGTTCCGCTCGCAGTTCGGCTGGCACATCCTGCAGGTCCTCGGCCGTCGCGCCACCGACAGCAGCGAGAAGTTCCGCGAGCAGCAGGCGGTAAGCGTACTGCGCAACCGCAAGTATGACGAGGAACTGCAAGCCTGGCTGCGGCAGATCCGCGACGAGGCCTACGTGGAAATCAAGCAGTGAGCCTGCGCTTCGCGCTCACTCCCGGCGAGCCGGCAGGTATCGGACCCGATCTGTGCCTGCTGCTCACCCGCTCCGCCCAGCCCCACCCCCTGATCGCCATCGCCAGCCGCACGCTCCTGCAAGAGCGCGCCGGCCAACTGGGCCTGGCGATCGACCTCAAGGACGTTTCCCCGGCCGCCTGGCCAGAGCGACCGGCCAAGGCCGGCCAACTGTACATATGGGATACGCCCCTGGCCGCCCCGGTCCGGCCCGGGCAATTGGACCGAGCCAACGCCGCCTACGTCCTGGAAACCCTGACCCGCGCCGGCCAGGGCTGCCTCGACGGGCACTTCGCCGGGATGATCACCGCACCGGTGCACAAGGGCGTGATCAACGAAGCCGGCATCCCCTTTTCCGGCCATACCGAATTCCTCGCCGACCTCACCCACACCGCCCAGGTGGTGATGATGCTGGCCACTCGCGGCCTGCGCGTGGCCCTGGCGACCACCCACCTGCCGCTGCGCGAGGTCGCCGACGCCATTAGCGACGAGCGCCTGTCCCGGGTCGCGCGCATCCTCCACGCCGACCTGCGCGACAAGTTCGGCATCGCCCATCCGCGCATCCTGGTCTGCGGACTCAACCCGCACGCCGGCGAAGGCGGTCACCTGGGCCGGGAAGAGATCGAGGTGATCGAACCCTGCCTCGAGCGCCTGCGTGGCGAAGGCCTCGACCTGATCGGCCCGCTGCCGGCCGACACCCTGTTCACTCCCAAGCACCTGGAGCATTGCGACGCAGTGCTGGCGATGTACCACGACCAGGGTCTCCCCGTGCTCAAGTACAAGGGCTTCGGTGCCGCCGTGAACGTGACCCTCGGCCTGCCGATCATCCGCACCTCTGTCGACCACGGTACCGCGCTCGACCTGGCCGGAAGCGGCCGCATCGATAGCGGCAGCCTGCAGGTCGCCCTGGAAACCGCCTACCAGATGGCGGCCAGCCGCTGCTGACGGCGGTCGGCCATCGTTTAGCCCTGCCGGCCCGACGCTTCGCTGTTAAAATGGCGCCCTTTCGCATCCGCGCCTCCCGCCTTGGCCTGGGGCCCGCAGCCTGGAACCGTTTCCAATGTCCGAGCTTTACCAACACCGCGCGCGCAAGCGCTTCGGCCAGAACTTCCTGCACGATGCCGGGGTGATTCACCGCATCCTCCGTGCCATCCATGCCCGCGAGGGTCAGCGCCTGCTGGAGATCGGCCCGGGCCAGGGCGCCCTGACCGAGGGACTGCTGGGCAGCGGCGCACGCCTGGACGTGATCGAGCTCGACCAGGACCTGATCCCCCTGTTGAAGCTGAAATTCGGCCTCGAGTCGCGCTTCAGCCTGCACCAGGGCGACGCCCTCAAGTTCGATTTCGCCTCGCTGGTGGAGAGCGGCGAGAAGCTGCGAGTGGTCGGCAACCTGCCCTACAACATCTCCACGCCACTGATCTTCCATCTGCTGGAGTACGCGCCGGTGATCGAGGACATGCACTTCATGCTGCAAAAGGAAGTGGTGGAGCGCCTGGCGGCCACGCCGGGCGGCGGAGACTGGGGCCGGCTCTCGATCATGGTCCAGTATCACTGTCGGGTGGAGCACCTGTTCAACGTCGGCCCCGGCGCGTTCAACCCGCCGCCCAAGGTCGACTCGGCCATCGTCCGTCTCACCCCCTTCGCCGAGCCGCCCCATCCGGCACGCGATCCGAAACTGCTCGAGCGGGTGGTCCGCGAGGCCTTCAACCAGCGCCGCAAGACCCTGCGCAACACCCTCAAGCCTCTCCTGAGCGTCGAGGACATCGAGGCCGCAGAGGTCGATCCGACCCTCCGTCCCGAACAACTCGACCTGGCCGCATTCGTCCGCCTGGCCAACCGGCTGGCCGAGCTGCCAGGCAATCGTTAGTCTGATGAGACACTCGTCAGGAATCAGGCAAGCCGTATGAGCGATACCCAGCACCAGGTCAACGTCAGGGTCGACACCCGCTACCTTCCGGAACAGTCCGCCCCGGAGCAGAACCGTTTCGCCTTCGCCTACACGGTGACCATCGAGAACCAGGGCGAGGTTCCGGCCCAACTGCTGTCGCGCCACTGGATCATCACCGACGGCGACGGCCGTACCCAGGAAGTTCGCGGCGCCGGCGTGGTCGGCGAGCAACCGCTGATCGCCCCCGGCGCGCAACACACCTACACCAGCGGCACGGTGCTGGCGACCCGGGTCGGCAGCATGCGCGGCAGCTACCAGATGCTCGGCAGCGACGGAATCGCCTTCGACGCCGCGATCCCGGTGTTTCGCCTGGCCGTACCGGGAGCGCTGCACTGATGGCGGTCTACGCGGTAGGCGACCTGCAGGGTTGCCTGGATCCCCTGAAATGCCTGCTGGAGCGCGTCGCCTTCGACCCGGCCAAGGACCGCCTGTGGCTGGTCGGCGACCTGGTCAACCGCGGCCCGCAGTCCCTGGAGACGCTGCGCTTCCTCTATGCCATGCGCGAGTCGGTGGTCAGCGTCCTGGGCAACCACGACCTGCACCTGCTGGCGGTGGCGCACAAGTCCGAGCGCCTGAAGAAGTCCGACACGCTGCGGGAAATCCTCGAGGCGCCGGACCGCGAGCCACTGCTCGACTGGCTGCGTCGCCTGCCGCTGCTGCACTACGACGAACAACGCAAGGTCGCCCTGGTGCATGCCGGCATCCCCCCGCAGTGGAGCCTGGAAAAAGCCCGCCTGCGCGCAGCCGAGGTGGAGCAAGCATTGCGCGACGACCAGCGCCTGCCGCTGTTCCTCGACGGCATGTACGGCAACGAGCCGGCCAAGTGGGACAAGAAGCTGCATGGCATCGACCGCCTGAGGGTGATCACCAACTACTTCACCCGCATGCGTTTCTGCACCGAAGATGGCAAGCTCGACCTGAAGAGCAAGGAAGGCCTCGACACCGCGCCGCCCGGCTACGCCCCCTGGTTCAGCTTCCCTTCGCGCAAGACCCGCGGTGAGAAGATCATCTTCGGCCACTGGGCGGCCCTCGAAGGCCACTGCGACGAGCCCGGCCTGTTCGCCCTGGACACCGGCTGCGTCTGGGGCGCGCGGATGACCCTGTTGAACGTCGACAGCGGCGAACGCCTGAGCTGCGATTGCGCCGAACAGCGCGCGTCGGCCAGACCCGCCGCCACGCCCGCATGAATCCCCGGCGTCCGGTGGACGCCCTGTACACAGGTACCCCGACATGAGCGACACCTTCCAGCGCATCGCCCCCGAACAGGCCCGCCAGCTCCGCGAAAACGGCGCCCAGGTGGTCGACATCCGCGACCCGCAGAGCTTCGCTGTCGGCCACATCAGCGGCTCGCGGCACATCGACAACCACTCGGTGGCGGACTTCATCGCCGCCGCCGACCTCGACGCTCCGCTGGTGGTGGTCTGCTACCACGGTAACTCCAGCCAGAGCGCCGCCGCCTATTTCATCCAGCAGGGCTTCAGCGACGTCTACAGCCTCGACGGCGGCTTCGAGCTATGGCGCAGCGTCTATCCCGCGGATACCAGCAGCGGCGAAGCGGAGTAGGCCGCGCCGCTACCCCGCCAAAAAAACTGTAACTTCTCTCGCCTTTCTTCCTTTACTCCGTCCAGAACGAACTATTCTTTTCCTCAGGCCATCCAAAACAGGGGAGAGCCGGCACACCGGCTTCCGGGCCATCGGCTGTGACCGTTAGGAGCGCTGGCGGAAAGGGAAGCACCGTGCAGCGACGGAGTCTGGGGGATTCTCGCCGGCCTGGCTGGCGGCCCCCCCGCACCCGCACGACCGATCCCGCGCCGGCTCACTGCATCGAGCGAGGAGACGTCATGAGCATTTTCAGTCACTTCCAGGAACGCTTCGAAGCGACCCGCCAAGAGGAATATTCCCTCCAGGAATATCTCGACCTCTGCAAGCAAGACAAGACAGCCTATGCCTCCGCCGCCGAGCGCCTGCTGATGGCGATCGGCGAGCCGGAATTGCTGGACACCTCGGTGGACTCCAGGCTGTCGCGGATCTTCTCCAACAAGGTGATTCGCCGCTACCCGGCGTTCGCCGACTTCCACGGCATGGAGGAATGCATCGACCAGATCGTCGCGTTCTTCCGCCACGCGGCCCAGGGCCTGGAGGAGAAGAAGCAGATCCTTTACCTGCTCGGCCCGGTCGGCGGCGGTAAATCCTCCCTGGCGGAAAAACTCAAGCAACTGATGGAGAAGGTGCCCTTCTACGCGATCAAGGGCTCGCCGGTCTTCGAGTCGCCGCTGGGCTTGTTCAACCCCGACGAAGACGGCGCCATCCTCGAGGAGGACTACGGCATCCCGAGGCGCTACCTGCGCTCGATCATGTCGCCCTGGGCAACCAAGCGCCTCAACGAGTTCGGCGGCGACATCAGCCAGTTCCGCGTGGTCAAGCTGTACCCCTCGATCCTCAACCAGATCGCCATCGCCAAGACCGAGCCCGGCGACGAGAACAACCAGGACATATCCGCGCTGGTCGGCAAGGTCGACATCCGCAAGCTGGAGGAATACCCGCAGAACGACGCGGACGCCTACAGCTATTCGGGCGCCCTCTGCCGGGCCAACCAGGGCCTGATGGAATTCGTCGAGATGTTCAAGGCCCCGATCAAGGTCCTGCACCCGCTGCTGACCGCGACCCAGGAAGGCAACTACAACAGCACCGAAGGCCTCGGTGCCCTGCCCTACAGCGGCATCATTCTGGCTCACTCCAACGAGTCGGAATGGCACAGCTTCCGCAACAACAAGAACAACGAGGCCTTCATCGACCGCATCTACATCGTCAAGGTGCCGTACTGCCTGCGCGTGGCGGACGAGATCAAGATCTACGACAAGTTGCTGGTCAACAGCTCGCTGGCGCATGCCCACTGCGCGCCAGACACCCTGAAGATGCTCTCGCAGTTCTCCGTGCTGTCGAGGCTGAAAGAGCCGGAAAACTCGAATATCTACTCAAAGATGCGGGTATATGACGGCGAAAACCTGAAAGATACCGATCCCAAGGCCAAGTCGATCCAGGAATACCGCGACTCGGCCGGGGTCGACGAAGGCATGGCCGGGCTTTCCACCCGCTTCGCCTTCAAGATCCTCTCCAAGGTATTCAACTTCGACCCGCACGAGGTAGCGGCCAACCCGGTGCACCTGCTCTACGTCCTCGAACAGCAGATCGAGCAGGAACAGTTCCAGCCGGAAACCCGCGAGCGCTACCTGCGCTTCATCAAGGAATACCTGGCGCCGCGCTACGTCGAGTTCATCGGCAAGGAAATCCAGACCGCCTACCTGGAGTCCTACAGCGAATACGGTCAGAACATCTTCGACCGCTATGTGCTGTACGCCGACTTCTGGATCCAGGACCAGGAATACCGCGACCCGGAAACCGGCGAGATCCTCAACCGCGCCGCCCTCAACGAGGAACTGGAGAAGATCGAGAAACCCGCCGGCATCAGCAACCCGAAGGACTTCCGCAACGAGATCGTCAACTTCGTACTGCGCGCCCGCGCCGGCAACAACGGCAAGAACCCGAGCTGGCTGTCCTACGAGAAGCTGCGCGTAGTGATCGAGAAGAAGATGTTCTCCAACACCGAGGACCTGCTTCCGGTCATCAGCTTCAACGCCAAGGCCAGCAAGGAGGACCAGCAGAAGCACAACGACTTCGTCAAACGCATGGTCGAGCGCGGCTACACCGAGAAGCAGGTCCGCCTGCTGTCGGAATGGTACCTGCGGGTTCGCAAGTCGCAGTAGTCTGCCATCGGTACGGTCGCTGCGACCGTACCGGTCGCCGTCGCATTCGGACCTCGGCGCCTCCGCTCCGGCGGGGCGCCACAGGCCCTGAGGAGCATTCATGAGCTACGTCATCGACCGGCGTCTGAACGGCAAGAACAAGAGCACGGTGAACCGCCAGCGCTTCCTGAGGCGCTACCGTGAACACATCAAGAAGGCCGTCGAGGAGGCCGTCAGCCGGCGTTCCATTACCGACATGGAGCACGGCGAGCAGATCAGCATTCCCGGGCGCGATATCGACGAACCGGTGCTGCACCATGGCCGCGGCGGGCGGCAGACCGTCGTCCACCCCGGCAACAAGGAATTCACCGCCGGCGAGCACATCGCCCGCCCATCCGGCGGCGGGGGCGGCCGCGGCGGCGGCAAGGCCAGCAACAGCGGCGAAGGCATGGACGACTTCGTCTTCCAGATCACCCAGGAGGAATTCCTCGACTTCATGTTCGAGGACCTGGAGCTGCCCAACCTGGTCAAGCGCCACATCACCGGCACCGACACCTTCAAGACCGTCCGCGCCGGCATCAGCAACGACGGCAACCCGTCGCGCATCAACATCGTCCGCACCCTGCGCTCGGCCCATGCGCGGCGCATCGCGCTGTCCGGCGGCAGCCGGGCCAAGCTGCGCGCGGCGCTGAAGGAACTGGAGCGGATCAAGCGCGAAGAGCCGGACAACCTCGGCGATATCCAGGAACTCGAGCTGGAAATCGCCAAGCTCCGCGCGCGCATCGACCGGGTGCCGTTCCTCGATACCTTCGATCTCAAGTACAACCTGCTGGTCAAGCAGCCCAACCCCACCTCCAAGGCGGTGATGTTCTGCCTGATGGACGTCTCCGGCTCGATGACCCAGGCGACCAAGGACATCGCCAAGCGCTTCTTCATCCTGCTCTACCTGTTCCTCAAGCGGAACTACGAGAAGATCGAAGTGGTGTTCATCCGCCACCACACCAGCGCCCGCGAGGTCGACGAGGAGGAGTTCTTCTACTCCCGCGAGACCGGCGGCACCATCGTCTCCAGCGCGCTGAAGATGATGCAGGAGATCATGGCCGAGCGTTATCCGACCCATGAGTGGAACATCTACGCCGCCCAGGCCTCGGACGGCGACAACTGGAACGACGACTCGCCAGTGTGCCGGGACATCCTCCTCAAGCAGATCATGCCGTTCGTCCAGTACTACACCTACGTCGAGATCACCCCGCGCGAACACCAGGCCCTGTGGTTCGAGTACGAGCGCGTGCGCGAAGCCTTCGAAGACAGCTTCGCCCAGCAGCAGATCGTCTCGGCATCGGACATCTACCCGGTGTTCCGCGAGCTATTCCAGAGGAGGCTCGTCGCATGAGCAAGCGCCAGCCCATCGCCACCGGCTCGGAATGGACCTTCGAGCTGATCCAGCAGTACGACCGGGAAATCAGCAGGATCGCCGAACGCTATGCCCTGGATACCTATCCGAACCAGATCGAGGTGATCACCGCCGAGCAGATGATGGACGCCTACGCCTCGGTGGGCATGCCGATCGGCTATAACCACTGGTCCTACGGCAAGCACTTCCTCAGTACGGAAAAGAACTACAAGCGTGGCCAGATGGGCCTGGCCTACGAGATCGTGATCAACTCCGACCCCTGCATCGCCTACCTGATGGAGGAAAACACCCAGTGCATGCAGGCGCTGGTGATCGCCCACGCCTGCTACGGGCACAACAGTTTCTTCAAGGGCAACTACCTGTTCCGCACCTGGACCGATGCCAGTTCGATCATCGATTACCTGGTGTTCGCCAAGCAGTACATCATGCAGTGCGAGGAGCGCTACGGGATCGACGCGGTGGAAGACCTGCTCGACTCCTGCCACGCCCTGATGAACTACGGTGTCGACCGCTACAAGCGGCCCTACCCGATTTCCGCGGAAGAGGAGCGGCAGCGGCAGAAGGAGCGCGAGGAACTGATCCAGCGCCAGGTCAACGACCTCTGGCGGACCATCCCGCGCGTCGGCGGCAAGGACAAGGAACAATCCATGGCGCGCTATCCGAGCGAGCCGCAGGAGAACATCCTCTACTTCATCGAGAAGAACGCGCCGCTGCTGGAGCCCTGGCAGCGCGAGGTGATCCGCATCGTGCGCAAGATCGCCCAGTATTTCTACCCGCAACGCCAGACCCAGGTGATGAACGAAGGCTGGGCGACCTTCTGGCACTACACGCTGCTCAACGACCTCTACGACGAAGGCCTGGTCAACGACGGCTTCATGATGGAGTTCCTGCAATACCACACCAGCGTGGTCTACCAGCCGTCCTTCGACAGCCCCTACTACAGCGGCATCAACCCCTACGCCCTGGGCTTCGCCATGTACCGCGACATCCGCCGCATCTGCGAGGAACCTACCGACGAGGACCGCCGCTGGTTCCCGGATATCGCCGGCAGCGACTGGCTGGCCACGCTGAAGTTCGCCATGAAGAGCTTCAAGGACGAAAGCTTCATCCTGCAGTTCCTCTCGCCCAAGGTGATTCGCGACCTGAAGCTGTTCAGCATTCTCGACGACGACCAGAAGGACGACCTGCTGGTCGCGGCGATCCACGACGAAGCCGGCTACCGCACCATCCGCGAGACCCTGGCGGCGCAGTACAACCTCGGCAACCGCGAGCCGAACATCCAGATCTGGAACGTCGACCGTCGCGGCGACCGCTCGCTGACCCTGCGCCACCAGCAGTTCGACCGCCAGCCGCTGAGCGATTCCACCGCCGACGTGCTCAAGCACCTGCATCGCTTGTGGGGCTTCGATATCCACCTGGAGACCCTACAGGGCGACCAGCTCGTGCAGACCCACCACATGCCGCCCAAGGGCGCCAGCGAGGGCGAGGAAGGCTACCCGCGTTTGGACCTGATCATCCCGCCCATTTGATCGGTTGACGTCCGCCCCGACCGCCGGCCAGCATGCCGGCACGGTCGGGCCGCCCACAGCAGAACAAGAAGCCGGCCGTCCACGGGAGCCGCCATGCGCCTGTTCGCCATCGTCCTGCTCTGCCTCGTCCTGGCCACCTGCGCCAGCCACATCCCCAGCGCCCGGGTGACCCATCCGGCCAGCGCCGGACTGCCCGGCCTGCAAGGTTTCCAGTTGATGCCGCCGGAACAGGCGGTCGACGCCCTGCCCTACCGCAACCGCTATCCGCTGATAAACGCAGAGCTGCGCCAGGGACTGGCGACCCACGGCTACCACGAGAGCGCTACCCCGCAATTCCGCGTCTACTACTGGCTGGCGCTACGCGACGCACCGCTGGAATTCCGCCCCGACCTTCCGCCCACCTCCGGCATGGGGCCTTATCTGGCGATCCACAGCCTGCGCGACGAAACCGGGACATTGCGCGTGCGCCTGGTCGACCTGGAGGAGCGCGTTCTCTGGGAAGGTATGGTAAGCACCGGCCTCAGCCCCGCCAGGGCCAATCCGGAACAGCTCGAACTGGCGGTCGGCGCCCTGCTCCGGCTGCTTCCACGCGCCCGCTAGGACACCCTGGGGTAGACTTCCGCCTATCACGCGGAGGATTCCCATGCAGATTTACAAGGTCGGCGGCGCCGTGCGCGATCGCCTTCTCGGCCGTCCGGTCACCGATATCGACTGGGTGGTGGTCGGTGCCAGCAGCGACGAGATGCTCGCCCGCGGCTACCGCCCGGTGGGCGCCGACTTCCCGGTCTTCCTTCATCCGCAGAGCGGCGAGGAATACGCCCTGGCGCGCACCGAGCGAAAGAGCGGGCGCGGCTACGGCGGCTTCACCTTCCATGCCAGCCCCGAGGTGACCCTGGAGGAAGACCTGACTCGCCGTGACCTGACCATCAACGCCATGGCCGAGGACGAACAGGGCCGGGTAATAGACCCCTACGGCGGCCAGGCCGACCTCGAGGCGCGCCTGCTGCGTCACGTTTCCCCGGCGTTCGCCGAGGATCCCCTGCGGGTCCTGCGCGTAGCGCGCTTCGCCGCCCGCTACGCCGGCCTGGGCTTCCGGGTCGCCGCCGAAACCCTCGCCCTGATGCGCCAACTGGCGGAATCCGGCGAGTTGCAGGCGCTGACCCCGGAGCGCAGTTGGAAGGAAATTTCCCGAGCCCTGATGGAACCCAACCCCGAGGTCTTCATCCAGGTCCTGCACGACTGCGGCGCCCTGGCCGAACTGATCCCGGAAGTCGAGGCGCTATTCGGCGTACCGCAGCCGGCGGCCCACCATCCGGAAATCGATACCGGCGTCCATGTCCTGTCGGTATTGCAGCAATGCGCCCGCCACCGGCAGCCGCTCAGCGTACGCTGGGCCTGCCTGCTGCACGACCTGGGCAAGGGACTCACCAGCGAAGCGGACTGGCCCCGCCATATCGCCCACGAGGCCCGCGGCGTGCCGTTGATCGATGCGGTGAACCAGCGCTTCAGGGTGCCGCGCGACTGCCAGGAACTGGCGCGCCTGGTGGGCGAGTACCACACCCACGCCCATCGGGCGCTGGAGCTGCGCCCGAATACACTGCTGGAGCTGTTGCAGAGCTTCGACGTGTATCGCCGCCCGCAGCGTTTCGAGGAGTTCGTCGCCGCCAGCGAGATGGACGCGCGCGGCCGCCTCGGCCTGGAACAGCGGGACTATCCGCAGGCCGCCTACCTGCTCGGCGCGGCGCAGGCAGCGCGGGCAGTCAGCGTGAAGCCGCTGGTGGAAAAGGGCTTGAAGGGCGCGGAACTGGGCGAGGCGCTGAAGCGTGCGCGCCTCGCCGCACTCAAGGCCTACAAGGAAGAACGCGGAAAGGCCTGAAGCAGCGCTTCGGGAGTCAACGCCTGGCCACGCCATTCGAATGGCGCCGGCCAGAGCTTCTGCTGGATCCTCGTCTCGCGCCAGAGATCGCCCAGCGGCTGGCGGGCGACCGGATGCTCCAGGTTCGGCGCCAGCTCGGACAAGGGCCAGAGCACGAAAGCGTTCTTCAGCACTTCGGCGCGCGGCAGCACCAGGCCATCGAAATCGCCCACCAGGTCGCCGTAGAACAGCACGTCGATATCCAGCGGCAGCCCCTTGCGCTCTGGCGCATAGCGGCCATTGTCGGCCTCGATGTGCTTGAGTCGCAGGCTCAGTTCGGCCAGCGGCAGATCGGTGCGGGCAGACACCACCAGGTTGAAGAACGGCCCGCTCTTGATACCCACCGGCTCGCTCTCGAATACCGGCGAACAACGCAGGTCATGAAGGAAAGCGGCCAGCGCATCGAGGCCGGCATGCAGATGGCGCTCACGCTCGACATTGCTGCCGAGGCCGAGGTAGACCGGGATCAGCGACATCCGCGTTCGATCTCCACGCCAACGCCACGGGCCGCCGGCACCGCGCCGGGCTTGGTCACGCGGATGCGCAGCCAGGGAATGCCGCGCTCGCCCATCAGTACCTCGGCGAGGCGCTCGGCGAAGGTTTCCACCAACTGGAAATGCGATTCCCGGGCGAACTCCTGCACCCGCTCGGACAACGCGGCATAGTCCAGCGCCAGGGCGAGATCGTCGCCCGCGGCGGCCGGACGGTTGTCCCAGCCCAGGGTCAGGTCCAGGCGCAGGCACTGACGGATGCCGCGCTCCCAGTCGTACACGCCGATGACGGTATCGACCTCCAAGCCTTCGATAAAAACTCTGTCCACTTCGCTACCCGCTCCAAGGGATGCCACGACAAGCGTGCGCCGCCCCGTTAGAATCGAGGACATCCTCGTCCTCGGTGGAATCCATGGTCTGGCTACTGGCGATCCTCGCCTACCTGCTCGGTTCCCTCTCCTTCGCCGTCCTGCTCAGCCGCTGGTTCGGCACCCAGGACCCGCGCGCCAGCGGTTCCGGCAACCCCGGCGCGACCAACATGCTGCGCGTCGCCGGGAAGAAACTCGCCATCCTGACCCTGCTCGGCGACGTCGGCAAAGGCCTGCTGCCGGTGCTGGTCGCCCGCTGGCTGGGGCTCGGCGTGATGGAGGAGGCCTGGGTCGGCATCGCCGCCGTGATCGGCCACCTGTACCCGCTGTACTTCAACTTCCGCGGCGGCAAGGGTGTCGCCACCGCCGCGGGCATGCTCCTCGGCCTCTATCCGCCGGCCGTACTGCTGGCCGCGACGGCCTGGCTGCTGACCTTCAAGCTGTCGCGCACCAGCTCGCTCGCCTCGCTGGTGGCCACCCCGCTGACCCTGCCGTTGCTGGCCTGGCAGCAGCCCGGAGCGCTGCTGCCGATGACCGTGCTGACCGGCCTGATCGTCTGGCGGCACCGCGCCAACTTACGCGATCTGTTCGCCGGCCGCGAACGGCATTTCTAATCCATAAAAGGAAAAAACTTCATGCAGTCTGGCCCAGCTGCGTCATCGACACCTGCCTGACTGCGACCTGGCGGCCACTCAGACCGCCGGCAGCGACTCCATCGGCCAGCGCGGCTGGACGCTGATCGCCGGGCCGTCATGCTGGCCGGCGAGCAGGCGCTGGCAGCCGGCGTAGGCGATCATCGCGCCATTGTCGGTGCAGAAGCGCGGGCGGGCGTAGAACACCTGCCCCTTCATTTCGCCGAGCATCTTTTCCAGGCCGCTGCGCAGCGCCTGGTTGGCGCTGACGCCGCCGGCGATCACCAGGTTCTTCAGGCCGGTCTGCTTCAAGGCGCGACGGCACTTGATCAGCAGGGTCTCGACCACCGCGGTCTGGAACGCCAGGGCGATGTCGCAGCGGGTCTGCTCGCTGTCGTCGCCGGCCTCGACGCAACGCTGCCAGGTGTTCAGGGTAAAGGTCTTGAGCCCGCTGAAGCTGAAGTCCAGGCCGGGGCGATCGGTCATCGGCCGCGGGAACACGAAGCGGCCAGGAGTGCCGAGCTCCGCCAGGCGGGCGATTTCCGGACCGCCGGGATAGCCCAGGCCGATCAGCTTGGCGGTCTTGTCGAAGGCTTCGCCGGCGGCATCGTCCACCGATTCGCCAAGCAACTGGTAGCGACCGATGCCGTCCACCCGCACCAACTGGGTGTGACCGCCGGAAACCAGCAAGGCGACGAACGGGAACTGCGGTGGCTGCTCTTCCAGCATCGGCGCCAGCAGGTGCCCTTCCATGTGGTGCACGCCGACCGCCGGCACGCCCCAGGCGAAGGCCATCGCCTGGGCACAGGAAGCCCCCACCAGCAGGGCGCCGACCAGGCCGGGGCCGGCGGTATAGGCGATCGCGTCGATATCCGCCGGCGTGCAGCCGGACTCGTCGAGCACCTGGCGGATCAGCGGCAGCATGCGCTTGACGTGGTCGCGCGAGGCCAGCTCGGGCACGACGCCGCCGTAGACGCGATGGAGGTCGATCTGACTGAACAGCGCGTCGGCCAGCAGGCCGCGTTCGCTGTCGTAAAGGGCGACGCCGGTTTCGTCGCAGGACGTTTCTAGTCCCAGCACGCGCATGGGCTTGAGCCTTAGAGCTTGGCAAATACGAAGCCGCGCATGATAATCGGCGGCTTTGCGCCAGACCAGTGTTTTTCGATCGGAGGCTTTGCATTCCTCCGGCCGAACCGTTAATATCCGCAACCCTTGAAAACCGACGTATCCGCGCCACCTTGCCGGAGTACGTTCAACCCCCGGTAATCAGTGAAGGTACGACCTGGATGCCAGCCGTCAAAGTAAAAGAGAACGAACCCTTCGACGTAGCCCTGCGTCGTTTCAAGCGCTCCTGCGAAAAAGCAGGTGTACTGGCTGAAGTTCGCAGCCGCGAGTTCTACGAGAAGCCCACTGCCGAGCGCAAGCGCAAGGCCGCTGCCGCAGTGAAGCGCCACGCGAAGAAAGTACAGCGCGAACAGCGCCGTCGCGAGCGCCTGTACTGATCCACTCGACGCCCACGCGTCAGTGATCGTGCCTCAGCCCGGCCCCGGCCGGGCTTTCGGCTTTCCGCCATGAGCGAAATCAAATCCCGCCTCCTCGACGCCGTCAAGGTCGCCATGCGCGCCCAGGACAAGCCGCGGCTGACCACGTTGCGCCTGGCCCTCGCGGACATCAAGCGCGTCGAAGTCGACGAACGCATCGAGGTGGATGACGCCCGAGCCCTGCTGATCCTCGACCGGATGATCAAGCAGCGCCGCGACGCCCAGCGCCAGTTCAGCGACGCCGGCCGCCAGGACCTCGCCGAGGTCGAGGCTGCCGAGATCCTCGTGCTCCAGGACTTCATGCCCAAGCCCCTGGACGACCATGATATCGACGCCCTGATCGAGCGCAGCATCGTCGACAGCGGCGCCCAGGGTCCGCAGGACATGGGCAAGGCGATGAACCTGCTGCGACCGCAGGTCCAGGGTCGCGTCGACATGGCACAGGTCAGCCAGCGCCTGAAGGCGCGCCTCTCCTCCTGAAACACCGCGCCGGCCTGATCGGCCCGGCGATAATTGCTATGCTGCCGCTCTGCGCCCACGCGCCGTCGTTTTCGAGAACACCATGGCCGGCCTGATACCGCAAAGCTTCATCGATGACCTGCTGAACCGCACCGACATCGTCGAGGTGGTGAGTTCACGCATCCAGCTGAAGAAAACCGGCAAGAACTACAGCGCCTGCTGCCCGTTCCACAAGGAAAAGACTCCCTCGTTCACCGTCAGCCCGGACAAGCAGTTCTACTACTGCTTCGGCTGCGGCGCCGGCGGCAACGCGCTCGGCTTCGTCATGGACCACGACCAGCTGGAGTTCCCCCAGGCGGTCGAGGAACTGGCCAAGCGTGCTGGCATGGACGTGCCGCGCGAGGAACGCGGCGGACGCGGGCACACGCCGCGCCAGCCGACCGACTCGCCGCTCTACCCGCTACTCAGCGCCGCCGCCGAGTTCTACAAGCAGGCGCTGAAAAGCCACCCGGCGCGCAAGGCCGCGGTGAACTACCTGAAGGGCCGCGGCCTGACCGGCGAGATCGCCCGCGACTTCGGCCTCGGCTTCGCCCCGCCCGGCTGGGACAACCTGCTCAAGCACCTGGGTGGCGACAACCTGCAACTCAAGGCCATGCTCGACGCCGGCCTGCTGGTGGAGAACAGCGACACCGGCAAGCGCTACGACCGCTTCCGCGATCGCGTGATGTTCCCGATCCGCGACAGCCGCGGGCGGATCATCGCCTTCGGCGGCCGGGTGCTCGGCGACGACAAGCCGAAGTACCTGAACTCCCCGGAGACTCCGGTCTTCCACAAGGGCCAGGAACTCTACGGACTCTACGAGGCCCGGCAGAAGAATCGCGACCTCGACGAGATCATGGTGGTCGAGGGCTACATGGATGTCATCGCCCTGGCCCAGCAAGGCATCCGCAACGCGGTGGCGACCCTCGGCACGGCGACCAGCGAGGAACACATCAAGCGCCTGTTCCGCCTGGTACCGAGCATCCTGTTCTGTTTCGACGGCGACCAGGCCGGGCGCAAGGCGGCCTGGCGCGCCCTGGAGTCGGTGCTGCCGAACCTGCAGGACGGCAAGCGCGTGCGCTTCCTGTTCCTCCCCGAGGGCGAGGACCCGGACAGCCTGGTACGCGCCGAGGGCGAGGATGCCTTCCGCGCACGCATCACCCAGCAGGCCCAGCCGCTGGCGGAGTACTTCTTCCAGCAACTGATGCTGGAGGCCGACCCCGCCACCCTGGAAGGCAAGGCCCACCTGGCGACCCTCGCCGCGCCGCTGCTGGAGAAGATTCCCGGGAACAACCTGCGCCTGCTGATGCGACAACGTCTGTCGGAAATCACCGGCCTGTCCGGCGAAAACATCGGACAACTGGCGCACCACAGCCCGCCGCCGTCGTCCATGGACCACGGAGCGAGCGGCGCCTTGGACGGCGACGACTATTTCGCCGCCAGCGCCTACTACGAGAACGAGCCCTCCCATGCGCCGTTCGACGCTGCGCCAGGCTATGGCGAGGCGCAACCGCGCAAGAGCTGGAACAAGGACAAGAAGCCCTGGGACGGCAAGAAGTGGGATGGCAAGAAGAAGTGGGACAAAGGCGGCCGCGGCGACTTCAAGACGCCGCAACGAACGCCGGTCAGCGTGGAGTCCACCACCCTCAACGCCCTGCGCACCTTGCTGCATCATCCGCAGTTGGCCTTGAAGGTCGACGATGCGGGCACCCTCGCCAGGGAGCAGGATACCTACGCCCAGTTGCTGGTGTCCCTGCTGGAAGCCCTGCAGAAGAACCCGCGGCAGAGCTCGATGCAACTCATCGCGCGCTGGCACGGCACACCCCAGGGCCGCCTGCTGCAGGCCCTGGGCGAGAAGGAGTGGCTGATCGTCCAGGAGAACCTTGAAAAGCAGTTCTTCGACACCATTACTAAACTCTCCGAGAGCCAGCGTTTCGGCGAGCGGGAGGAGCGTTTACGCAGCGTCATGCAGAAGAGCTACAGTGAACTGACCGATGAAGAGAAAGCCTTGCTCAGAGAGCACTACAGTGTTGCCGCTTCATCGCCTTCCCAGAGCTGAACTGGCGCCTCAGCCCAGGCATCAGGTATAATCCTCTGCTTATTTTTTGCCCGCCAAGACCTTCAGTGGATAGGGTGTTATGTCCGGAAAAGCGCAACAGCAATCTCGTCTGAAAGAGTTGATCGCCCGAGGCCGTGAGCAGGGATACCTGACTTACGCGGAGGTCAACGACCACCTGCCGGAGGATATTTCCGATCCGGAACAGGTGGAAGACATCATCCGCATGATCAACGACATGGGGATCAACGTATTCGAGACAGCCCCGGATGCGGATGCCCTGTTGCTGGCCGAGGCGGATACCGACGAAGCCGCAGCGGAAGAAGCCGCAGCGGCCCTGGCCGCGGTGGAAAGCGACATCGGTCGCACCACCGACCCGGTGCGCATGTACATGCGTGAAATGGGTACCGTGGAACTGCTGACCCGCGAAGGCGAGATCGAAATCGCCAAGCGCATCGAGGAAGGCATCCGCGAAGTGATGAGCGCCATCGCCCAGTTCCCGGGCACGGTGGACAGCATCCTGGCCGACTACAATCGCATCGTCGCCGAAGGCGGTCGCCTCTCCGACGTCCTCAGCGGCTATATCGATCCCGATGACGGCAGCCTGCCCGCCGAAGAGGTGGAGCCGGTCAACCTGAAGGACGATTCCGCCGACTCGAAAGAGAAGGACGACGAGGAAGAAGAAAGCGACGACAGCAGCGACAGCGACGACGAAGGCGACGGCGGTCCGGATCCGGAAGAAGCCCGCCTGCGTTTCACCGCGGTCTCCGAGCAGCTCGACAAGGCCAAGAAGGCCCTGAAGAAGCACGGTCGCGGCAGCAAGCAGGCCACCGCCGAACTCACCGGCCTGGCCGAGCTGTTCATGCCGATCAAGCTGGTGCCCAAGCAGTTCGACGCCCTGGTCGCCCGCGTGCGCTCCGCCCTGGAAGGCGTGCGCGCCCAGGAACGCGCCATCATGCAGCTCTGCGTGCGTGACGCGCGCATGCCGCGTGCCGACTTCCTGCGCCTGTTCCCGAACCACGAGACCGACGAGAAGTGGGTCGACAGCGTCCTGAAGAGCAAGCCGAAGTACGCCGAGGCCATCGAGCGCCTGCGCGACGACATCCTGCGCAACCAGCAGAAGCTGGCGGCCCTGGAAAGCGAGGTCGAGCTGACCGTCGCCGAGATCAAGGAAATCAACCGCGCGATGTCGATCGGCGAAGCCAAGGCTCGCCGGGCGAAGAAGGAAATGGTCGAGGCCAACCTGCGCCTGGTGATTTCCATCGCCAAGAAGTACACCAACCGCGGCCTGCAATTCCTCGACCTGATCCAGGAAGGCAACATCGGCCTGATGAAGGCGGTGGACAAGTTCGAATACCGTCGCGGCTACAAGTTCTCCACCTACGCCACCTGGTGGATTCGCCAGGCGATCACCCGTTCGATCGCCGACCAGGCACGCACCATCCGCATCCCGGTGCACATGATCGAGACGATCAACAAGCTCAACCGCATCTCCCGCCAGATGCTCCAGGAAATGGGTCGCGAGCCCACCCCGGAAGAGCTTGGCGAGCGCATGGACATGCCTGAGGACAAGATCCGCAAGGTACTGAAGATCGCCAAAGAGCCGATCTCCATGGAAACCCCGATCGGTGACGACGAAGATTCGCACCTGGGCGATTTCATCGAGGACTCCACCATGCAGTCGCCGATCGAGATGGCGACCAGCGAGAGCCTCAAGGAATCCACCCGCGAAGTCCTCGCCGGCCTCACTGCCCGGGAAGCCAAGGTGCTGCGCATGCGCTTCGGCATCGACATGAACACCGACCACACCCTCGAGGAAGTCGGCAAGCAGTTCGATGTGACCCGCGAGCGGATCCGCCAGATCGAAGCCAAGGCGCTGCGCAAGCTGCGCCATCCGTCGCGAAGCGAGCACCTGCGCTCCTTCCTCGACGAGTGACGAACGAACCCCCGGCCTGAAAAACCGGGGGTTTTTCTTTGCCGCTTGCCCCGCCGCCCGGCGTCTACACTTCCGCTTATATTCCCGTCCACCGCGAGACCGCCTCATGCAGCGTCTGCAGGCCGTGCTTCTCCTGTGTCTGGCCTGCTGCTGGCCGGGGCTGGCCGGCGCCCTCACGCTCACGCCCGAGGAACGGGCCTGGCTGGCCGAGCACCCGAGCATCCGCCTGGGCATGGACACCTCCTGGCCGCCATTCGAATACCGCGACGAACAGGGCCGCTACCAGGGACTCGCCGCCGGCTACATCGGCCTGCTACAGGAACGCCTAAGCGTCAGCCTGACGCCTGTCGAACCGAAGACCTGGACGCAGGTCCTGGAGCAGGCCAAGGACGGTCGGCTGGACCTGCTGCCCGGCATCATGGCTACCCCGGAGCGCCAGGAGTACCTGAGCTTCACCCGGCCCTACCTGGATTTCCCGATCATCATCCTGGCACGCAAGAACGGCCCGATGCCGAAGCGCATCGACGAGCTCTACGGGCTCAAGGTCGCGGTGGTCGACCACTATGCTCCTCACGAACTGCTGATCGCCCAGCATCCCGACCTCACCCTGCTGCCGCTGCCTTCGGTAGCGGCAGCCCTGCAGGCGCTGGCCACCGGCCAGGCCGACGCCTTCGTCGGCGACTTCGCCTCCAGCGTATGGAACCTCCGCCAGCTCAAGCTCAACGGCCTGGAGATCAGCGGCGAGACGCCATACCGCTACCAACTGGCGATGGCCGTGCCGCGCGGACAACAGATCCTCGCCGGGATCGTCGACAAGGTCCTCGCCGACCTCAGCGCCGAGGAGATCGAGCGACTCCAGGCCCCCTGGGTCGGCGGCCTGCTCGACCGACGTCCGGCCTGGCGCGAGATGGCGACCTACGGTCTTCCCATCGTCCTGCTGATCCTGGTCTCGGTCGCCATACTGCTGGCCATGAACCGCCGCCTGCGCCGCGAGGTGAGTCGCCGGCGGCAATTGGAGCGCGAACTGCGCGACAGCGAACAGCACTACCGGGGACTGGTGGAAAGCCTGAATGCCATCGCCTGGGAAATGCGCCTCGAGGAGAACCGCTTCACCTACGTCTCGCCCCACGCCGAACGCCTGCTCGGCTATCCCCTCGGCGAATGGCTGCAGCCGGGCTTCTGGCAGCGGACCCTGCACCCCATGGACGCCGAGTACGCCATCCACTACTGCATGAGCGAAAGCCAGGCCGGACGCGACCACAGCTTCGACTACCGGATGCTCGCCGCCGACGGCCGGGTAGTCTGGATTCGCGATCTGGTCACCCCGATCACGCAAGGCCGGGACCTGCTCCTGCGCGGTCTGATGATCGACATCACCGAGGCCAAGCTCACCGAGCAGGCCATGCGCCTGTCCGAACAGAAGTTCGCTTCGGTGTTCCACCACTGCCCGGACATGGTGGTACTGGCCAACGGCGCCGACGGCCGCTTCCTCGCGGTGAACAGCACCTTCGAGCAGCAGATCGGCATCGCCGCCGACGACGCCATCGGCAAGACCGCCACCAAGCTGGGCATCTGGGCACTCCCCGGCCTGGGCCCGCAGGTCCTGGAAAAGCTCGGCCACGGCAACCTGACCAACCTCGAGGTGCCCCTGCGGCGCCGCAATGGCAGTACCTTCAGCGCGCTGCTCAGCGCCCAGCACGTGGCCCTCGACCAGACCCCGGCGCTGGTGGTGGTGATCCGCGACATCACCCACCTGGTGGAGACCCAGGAACTGCTGCGGATCTCCGAGGAGAAGTTCGCCAACGCCTTCCATGCCTACCCCGACGGTCTGCTGATCAGCCGCCTCGAAGACGGCACGCTGATCGACGTGAACGAAGGCTTCACCCGTCTCACCGGCTACCGCCGCGACGAGGTCATCTCCCGCTCCACGCTCGAACTCGGCCTGTGGGTCGACACCGAGGACCGCAAGCGCCTGATCTCGCTGGTACGCCACCACACCCTGACCCAGGGCTTCACCGCCCCTGTACGGGACCGCAACGGTGGCATCCGCCAGTGCGAGATGTCCGCCCACCGGATCAGCATCGATGGCGAGGACTGCGTGCTGACCATCGCCCGCGATATCACCGAGCGCCAGCTCATGCAGGAGAAGCTGCAGCAGGCCGCCACCGTCTTCGAAAGCACCGCCGAAGGCGTGATGATCACCGATACCCGCCAACGCATCACCGCGGTCAACCGCGCCTTCAGCGAGATCACCGGCTACAGCGAGCAGGAGGCGCTGGGACGCTCGCCCAGCCTGCTCTCCTCCGGACAACACGACTCCAGCTTCTACCTCGCCATGTGGAACCAGCTGGAGCGCGACGGGCACTGGCAGGGCGAGATCTGGAACCGACGCAAGACCGGCGAGCTGTACCCCGAATGGCTGACCATCAGCGCGGTACACAATCCGCAGGGCGAGATCACCCACTTCGTCGGCGTCTTCGCCGATATCTCCACCCTCAAGTACGCCCAGGCCCGGCTCGACTACCAGGCCCACCACGATCCGCTCACTGGCCTGCCCAATCGCCTGCTGTTCGAGAGCCGGCTCAATCACGCCCTCGACGAGGCCCGCGAAGAGAGTCGTCCCGGCGCCGTGCTGTTCATCGACCTGGACCGCTTCAAGCACATCAACGACAGCCTCGGCCATCCCATCGGCGACCTGCTGCTCAAGGCCATCGCCGAACGCCTGCGCGACCAGTTGCGCGACGTCGATACCGTGGCCCGCCTGGGGGGCGACGAATTCATCATCCTGCTCCCCGGCCTGCACCAGGAAAGCGACGCCGAGCACGTCGCGCGCAAGCTGCTGAATGCCTTCACCGCGCCGTTCCAGGCCGACGGTCATGAATTCTTCGTCAGCGCCAGCGTCGGCATCGCCCTGTTCCCCAAGGACGGCGACGACGCCCCGACCCTGGTGAAGAACGCCGACGCCGCCATGTACCGCGCCAAGTCGCGGGGCCGCAGCCGCATCGAGTACTACACCCGCGAACTGACCTACCTGGCCACCGAGCGCATGGCGCTGGAAACCGAACTGCGCCGCGCCCTCGAGCGCGACGAGTTGCAGCTCTACTACCAACCCAAGCTGAGCCTGGAGAGCGGCTTGCTGGTCGGCGCCGAGGCGCTGGTGCGCTGGTACCATCCGCTGTTCGGGGAGATTTCCCCGGAGCGCTTCATCCCCCTCGCCGAGGATTGCGGCCTGATCCTGCCCCTCGGCGACTGGGTGCTGGAACACGCCTGCCAGCAGATGGGCGAATGGCAAAAGCTGCACGCGCCGTTCGGCCCGCTGTCGGTCAACCTCGCCGGCGCCCAGCTCGGCCAGCCGCAACTGATCGAACGCCTCGAGCAATTGCTGGAGCAGTCCGGCCTGGAACCGTCGCGGCTGCAACTGGAAATCACCGAGAGCTTCATCATGAACCAGACCGAGGAGGCCCTCGCCGTCCTCCACGGGCTCAAGCGTCTCGGCGTACAGCTGGCGATCGACGACTTCGGCACCGGCTACTCCTCGCTCAGCTACCTCAAGCGCCTGCCGCTGGACATCCTGAAGATCGACAAGTCGTTCATCCGCGGCCTTCCCGACGATCCCCACGATGCCGCCATCACCCGCGCCATCATCGCCCTCGGCCGCAGCATGCAGCTCACGGTGATCGCCGAAGGCGTGGAAACCGAAGGTCAGCAGAGCTTCCTCACCCACGAAGGCTGCGAGCAGATCCAGGGCTTCGTCCTCAGTCCGCCGCTGCCCGCCGAGCTGTTCGCCAGCAAATTCCTCAAACCGCGCCAGCCGATTGGCGCTCCCCGAGAAGCGCCGGTATAATCCGCCGACCTTCTGGGGGCCTATAGCTCAGTCGGTTAGAGCAGAGGACTCATAATCCTTTGGTCCACGGTTCGAGTCCGTGTGGGCCCACCACCTTCAAAGCCGCGCACTGCGCGGCTTTTCTCTTTCCGGATATCTGCATTTGGTATTTCACAGAATACCAACGTCCACAAATCGTCCACAGCCTCACTCTAATTCGCCTCGCGCCCACGATGCCCATGCGGTAAAACCAAGGCTGCCAATACCGGCGAAAACGATATGGAGCAATCATGACTGAGGAAAATCAGAAACCAAGCTGGCACCCCGGGATGGTCGAAAGCCTAGCGGATCCAGTTTTTCACCGCATGGAGTGGAACGGTCGCACCACCGATTGGTTTCTCCAAGACCAAGTTAAGCTGGCCAACTCCCTCAACTTATCTATCAGCATTACGCTGTTCACCGCAGGAGGGATGATCACCGGGTATCTGATCGGTGCTGAGGAATATTTCAGGTTGTACGCCGAATCGTTCTCATCGGCCTTCACAGAAGAAGTGCGCGAAAACATCCGGGCAGGGATTGAAGCCAGAGGCAATACCCCCCCAACTCAAAACGAGAATGAGATAGAGCCTTCGCCACAGTTCCTGCACCTAAAGGGTGCCAAACTGTGTACTCCAGGCGGGCAAATCCCATCCGACCCAGGATTTCTCTGGAGAGGTACCATCGCCTCTATTTCAGGATTTGCACTAGGCTCGCTGTCCAGCTAATGACTGCAAACCCAGTGGCACAGCTGCTACTGGGTTTCGAGCGCCGGCGATATATGCAGACCGCGAATCGTCCACATCAGCGAACTCGGGTAAGGTATTTCCTTGTGACCCAGCCCTCAATCACATACCCGTCACGCTCGAACGATACTTCCAGCCAGTCACGATCATCACGACTCACAACGGCAACAACCAGCCCTTTGGGTAACTGAGTGATGATTTCTGACCTCATACCTGGCGCTGACCGAAGATTCACATTTTCTCGACTCACGATACGAACGTGCGACGCAGGCGCTCCACAGAGCCTCGTTCTGACGAATTTTCGAGTATCGGCAAGTGTGTCGCTGGGTGAAAGACGACTGTTGATATCGCATATCCCTTCCCGAAGATCATTCCAATGAATCCCCCCCTGGATCAGCGCATTGATCATCAAGATCAACACCCAAAGAATGAGGTTTGTGGGTAGAGCAGACCAAGGAGAAGGGCGCTGTACCTGGCCACCACGCGCCTCACCTACCAGAGCGGGAAGTGCCCCCGATGCCCACCCGCTTTGCACCTCGGGTGGCTCTTGGGGTAACCCGATATCGACACCTCGTCCTTGCAGTTCAGTCAGGATCGAACCAATGACACCGCCGGGCATTTCGGGTGTAGAGCGTGGAATATCCTGAAAAGCACGCGTGCCATCCAAATACTCCAGAGCAATAGAGCGCGTGCTGCCGCCGAGCAAAGATGAAAGCCCATCACTTTCAGCTTCATGAAGCATCCTACGGGCCTGTGCCACAAGGGAATCAGTCGCATCAATGTCGATGCCCCTGGCTGTTTCCCTTTCCTTGATCGCCTCTAGGAAGTCCTCCCATCGGAGCTTTGTGGACTTGGTTATGTAGTATTTCAGGGTTTTCTGCATGTCGAACGCTGGCCAGCGAGCCATTGCTAGATCAAATATCGCTCGGCTCTCTGCGCTCCATTTTTCCAAGCCACCTATGTCATCCACAACCACCCCCTGTGTGTGCCTACTGATGCCTAAGTTTTGCCAGCGGATTTAGATTAACCACATCAGCCAGGTGCCCCGGGCTGAAATGGGCGTACTTCTGCGTCATCGCCAGGGTGGTGTGCCCCAGTACGCGCTGCAGGGTCAGGATGTCGCCGCCGTTCATCATGTAGTGGCTAGCGAAGGTGTGGCGTAGAACGTGGGTTAGCTGGCCATCCGGAAGATCCAGCCCGATCTGTTCCACCACTTTGCGGAAAAAATTGTAGCCAGGCCGAAACGGCAGGGCGGCCTGCAGCGCTTCCTGCAGATCCTTGGTGATCGGCACGGATCTGTTTTTGCTGCTTTTCGTCTTGCTGTAGTGGATCAACCCACTGCGCACCTGGCGCGGCTGCAGTGCTTCCGCTTCGCCCCAGCGGGCACCAGTGGCCAGGCACACCTGGGCAATCAGCCCAGCATCGGATTCAGTGGCCGCCAGGGCCGTCAGCAGCGTGTCTATCTGGTCGCCCGACAGGTAAGCCATTTCGGCTTCGTCGAACTTCAACGCCCGCACCTTCTCCAGCGGGTTTTCCCCCGACCATTCGCCCAAGCGCTCTAGCTCATTGAACACCGCACGCAGGTAGGCCAGTTCGTGGTTCAGCATGTTGGCGCTGATCGGCTTCGGCTTATCGTCCGCTTTGCTGAGCCCGCGCCCGGGCTTCGCCCTGGTGTGCTTCCCCTCGGCCCGCTCTGCGCGGTAGGTGGCAAAGTGGTTTGCGGTGAACTTGAACACCTTCGGGTCGCCCATGCGCTTGGCCATGGCCAGCAGCAGCGCCAGACGTTGCTCGCCCGTTTTGAGGTTTTGCCCGTGCAGGGTGTACCAGCGCTCGATTAGCTCAGACAGCCGGCGCTCGTCCAGCTTGGGTTTCTTCTCGAACTCACCTTTTGCACCATCACCCATGGTGCGGTTGAGGAACACCTGGGCTTCGTTTTTGGTGCGGAACTTTCGGCGGATCCGTGGCCCGCTTCGACCTTCTGGCCTGCAGTCGACCAGCCATTTTCCGTCTGGCTGCTTTTCAATCGACACGGGATTACACCGGGCTGATCTGCCCGGCCTCCGGGGCGGTCTGGTCGGCCATCAGCCACAGGGTGTACTTGGTGAAAGTCGGGTGACTGGCGACCTTGGCCAGAGCCAGGCCACTGATATCAACCCGGCGGGCCAGCTCGTAGTTTTTCAGCGTGTCGAGGCTGAGCCCCACCAGCTCGGCCATCTGCGGCTGAGTCAGCTTTTCCCGATTGCGCATCAGGCGCAGCTTTTCGCCCAGTTTCATTGGCCGATCACCGGACTGATCTGGCCGCACTCCGGGGCCACTTCATCGGTGACCAGCCACAGCGCGTACTTCTTGAAGCGCGGGTGCATGGTGACTTTCAGCAGTTCAATGGAGCTGACCGACTTGCTGCGCGCGTATTCGTAGGCCTTCCACGTTTCCATTTTTACGCCGGTGATTTCGCAAATTTCTGCCTGCGTCAGGCGCTCTGTCAGGCGCACTTCCTTGAGCTTTTGTCCGAGTTCCATCTTGCCCCCTTGACTTTGTGTATGTTCATACATAGCCTGTGTATGTCGATACACATTAACGGCATATATACACACGGAGCTTAGCAAATGCAGATCACGATAGACACGCCCTACACCACAGTGCGCGAGCTTTCCCGCCGCTCCGGGCAGTCAGAACGCACCATCCGGAACGAGATCGAGAAAGGCCGGATCCTGATTCGTGAAAAGACCGAAGGCAGCAAGGAAGCCGTGCTGGTGAACATGATTCACCTGGCGATTGAGGCAGCAGAGCAGGCCGAGCGCGTCCGCGCCGAGCAGGGCAGCCGCAAGTCCGGCACGCGCTAAGGGGGCCGGCACATGCAATTCGAGGATATCTATCGTCTGGAAGTGGTCGCGGCCCTTGAGCACGACCACCAGCTGGACTTCAAGGACATTGGCGACAAGTACCTGCAGAAAGGGGTTTGCCCTGGCTGTGGTGAACGCACGCTGTACATCGCCCGCAAGCAGCCCTACCAGCTCAAGTGCAACCGGCTGAACGAATGCCAGTTCGAGGAAAAAACCCGCGAGCGCTACAGCTACCTGTTCGAGAACCTGAGCGAGCGTTTCCCGCGCACCGAGCTGAACCCCAACGCCACCGCCGACGCCTACCTGCAGCGCAACCGTGGCTTTGATATCAGCAAGCTGGCGGGCTGGTATGAGCAGGCCAAGCGCAGGGTAAAGCCCGGCGACTACATGGCCGACACCGTGCGCTTTCCGCTGTGCGACGGGTACTGGGAACGCATCATTGACGCCAAGGCCGTGGCCGATAATAGCGGCGACAAAGCCGGCATCAAGTTCGGCATGAGCTACAAGGGCAACGGCTGGACGCCGCCGGGCCAGACCATCGAAAAGAACGACCGGGTGTACATCGTGGAAGGCATCTTCCACGCCATTGCCCTGCACCTGGCCGGCTACAAGGTGATTGCCAGCATCAGCTGCAACAACTTCCCGTGGGCTCTGATCGAGGCCAACAAGGGCAAGCTGGTCACCTGGGTGATTGCCCTGGACGACGACAAGGCCGGGCGGTCGGTGATCCCGAAATACCTGACCATGATCCGCAGCATGAAGGAAATCGGCTGGGTGGCACTGGCCGGTGAACGCGACTGGGACGACGTGTACCGCGACGGCCAGCTGAACGACGAATTCATGGAAGAAGCCTGCTATCAGGGCCGCCTGTTCAGCGCCACCAGCGCGATGAAAAAGGCTTACCTGCTGTACACCAAAAAGCCCCGTGGCTTCTTTCTGGTGGAGTTCGGCAGCCGCTTGTTCTCCGCCCGCGTCAACCTGACCGAGCTGCAGAAGGATCTGGACGGTGACGACGTGGAAGGCCACCAGCCCGAGTTTGCCAAGCACACCACCATCACCCAGGTGGCCAACTGTGTGCCGAAGTTTGAGTACATCGAGAAGGACGCAACCACCAGCGAGCAGCGCTACTTCTTCCAGTTCAACTTCCCCAACGTCCGGCAAACCTGCAAGGAACCCCTGACACCAAGCGCCATCACCGACCCCCGCGGCTTCGCCAAGGCGATGTTCGAGCGCACCCCCGGCGGCATGTTTGAAGGCGGCGAGCGCGTGCTGACCATGCTGAAAAGTGAATGGTTCAAGGACGTGCGCACCGTTCGCACGCTGCCCTTTGTCGGCTATGACGATGTGAGCGGGGCCTACTGCTACCCCGGGTTCGGCTTCCACAAGGGCAACGAAGTGCTGGTGAACGACCACGGCTTTCTTGACGTGGGGGCCGACGGCTTGAAGACCTCAACCCGCAGCTACCCCGTGGTGCGCGGCAAGGACTTCGACCCCAGCTGGTTTGCCGACTTCCTGGCGGTGTTCTCGTTGAACGGCCTGGCCATGCTGGCCTGGTGGACGGGCACCCTGTTTGCCGAACAGATCCGCGCCAAGCATGCCAGCTGGCCCTTTATGGAACTGACCGGCGTGGCCGGATCCGGCAAGTCCACCCTGCTGCGTTTCCTGTGGCGCTTGGTCGGCCGCAAGGACGAGGAAGGCATTAAGCCCAGCGGCAGCGGTGCGAGCGCCATCGGCCTGCTGCGTGCCCTGGCCGGCGTCAGCAACCTTCCGGTGGTGCTGCTGGAGTCCGACAAGGAAACCATCGACGCCCACGGGCGGATCCTGACCGTGCAGTACAACTGGGACGAAATCAAACCCTTGTTCGACTACAAGGCCAAGCTGCGGGTGATGGGCGTCAAGAGCGCCAACAGCGACACCGAATCGCTGATTTTCCGGGGTGCGGTGTGCATTTCGCAGAACACCAGCGTGGACGGTTCTGAGGCCATCCTGACCCGCATCACCTACCTGCACATGACCCTGGAACACCACAGCGCGGATCTGAAACCCCTGGCCGACCGCCTGAAAGCCATGGAGGTGGAAGACCTGGCCGGCTACCTGCGCGCGGTGCTGAACCGTGAAAAGGAGTGGCTGCAGCACTACTTCGAGGCCTTCCGGACGTATGAGCAACGCTTTCAGGCCCTGGGTGGCGTCACCCACAGCCGCATCGTGCTGTGCCACGCCCAGGTGATGGCCGCCGCCAAGGCTACCCAGGCGCTGTTCCCTGGTTGGACTGACCGCAAGCTGGAAGAACTGGCCAGGCACATGGAAAGCCGCGCCCTGGAGCGTCAGCAGCGCTGCAGCGCCGAGCATCCGACCGCCGCCCAGTTCTGGCAGATCTACCACTACCTGAACGAACAGGTGGTGACGATCACCGACGCCGACGGCACCCGCGAAGAGATCCGCGAAACGCTGAACCACAGCACGGATCGAGACGTGATTGCCATCAACCTCAACCACTTCCAGCAGGTGTGCAAACAGGCAGGGCAGGAAGTGATCCCCAACGTGCTGCTGCAGCGCGCCCTGCGCCAGAGCCGCACCCACCCCTTTATCGAAAGTAGGAAGGCCCACTCGAAGATTGAGCGCCGGAGCATCAACTGCTGGCTGTTTAAGAGGAAAGCCTGAGCAGTGGAATTCGTGGGGGTTCACCGGGGCCTGTGTGGGTTTCAAGCGGTAAGGCTCTGTTTCTGTGTAATCCCTTCATCTGTCTGGAATATCTGGAAGGTTTATAGGTAACCCAATGAATACAAGCACTTACAGCTGCTCAGCAACTCTTATGCCACTGGAAGGCGTTGGAAGGTTTTTCCTTCCACCACCTTCCACCGACCTTCCACTTTTTGCTTTTTCGGCTGAATCCGCTGAAAGCCGCGCAGCACTAGGCGTCCAGAGCTTCCGCGCGGTGCCGACCTTCCACCACCTTCCACCCCAGGTGGAAGGCCGTGAAAAAAACCTGAGCCAGCAACCGCGCGGGCTCCAGCACATCACGACTACCGACCTTCCACTTATTCCAGACATGCAGGGGGACTTCCCGCCGCATTCCTTTTTTCGGGGGTGGCCATGGCCGAACTGAACCCCGACGACGAGCACCGCCGCGAGTGTCTGGCGCGCCACATGCTCCGCAACTGGACGTTCGACGAGATCCGCGACTGGCTGAAAAAGCCCAAGAGAACCGAGGCCTACCGCGAAGACATGCGGGCCAGGCTGAACCGACTGAAACAGGAGAACCGCAAGCGATGAACCACGAACTGAGCAACCTGATGGAAATCGAGAAACCCCGCACCGCACCGCAGTGCTGCCCGCTCGACGCCAGCAACCTGCGCCCCGCCATCGACTTTCCGCACTGGTGGCAGCGTGCTGCCGTACTGGTCGGCCTGCCGGCCTCCGCCGGCCTGGAGTCCGTGAGCGTGGTTGGCGCGGGCCTGCCGCTGCTGCTGAAACGGCTGTTCAGCCTTGACGATCTGTCGCGCCGCGCCCTGCTGGTGACCATGGCCTGCCTGGTCAATCCGGACAGCGCCGCCTGGCTTTGCCGCGAAACGGGCTTTCACTTCGGACAGCTGGCCGCCGGCCAGCTCGACGACGAGGTGTTCCAAGTGCTGGTCGGCCTGCTGGCCACCTTCCCCACCATCAAGAGCGAATGAGCCATGAACAAGAGCATCAGTGAACAGATCCGCGAGGCCAAGGCCTACCAGCAGCAACGCCAGGCCCTGATCACCACCGGCCTGCAGGCGCTGAATCGCCTGATCACCGTGGCGGTGCGCCCCACCGGCCAGGGCCGTGTGATCGGCCGCTTCCTGCTGGGCCTGTACAACGGGCCGGAATACCCCTTTGACCTGACCGAGCTGCGCGGCCTTGACCTGGCCAAGTTCGAGGACTGCCTGCGGGTGCTGATGATGGATTACAGCCCAGAGGTGGAGATTCACGAACGGGTGCCGAACGGCTTCGCCATCTGGGCCGAGCTGGTGGCCATGTGGGCACCGAAGGGGGCGCGGGCGTGATCGTCTACTTCTGCGCGAACGGCATCAGCTCCGAGATGGGGCTGCCGTCTATCTATCTGGAGAACGCCAGGGCCGAGGATCTGGCCGAGCTGGCCGCCGGCATGTTCTGGCGAGAGCGCCAGGGCGAAGCCCCGTCGCTGGTGACGCTGATCCACCTGCAGGACGTGGACGGCAAAGACCTGGGGATTTTCGAGGTTCGGCGCGATATGCGCCCGATATTCACCGCCACGGCACTGCCGGCGGCGTGAAGGAACGGCGTCGAGGAACGGCAATTCCCCGACGCCAACCACCACTTAGGAGATACGTGAATGCAAGCACAAACCCTTAGCAGCAGCGCGGTGAAGGCTACCACAACCGCCTTTATCGGCCGTGCCCTGATTGGCTACCAGCTGCAGCGCAGCCCCGCTGCGCGGATCCGCCTGGAGACTGCCGCCGACCTGGCACGCCACCTGGGCCAGTTGAGCGACGGCGACGCAGCAGTGATAGCCGAGCAGCTGGCAAAGCCTTGCCGCGACCAATCCACCCCCGTCAATGAGGTTTCCCATGGCTAACCGCTTTCTCCGTGGCTGCGGCGAGGATCTGAAACGCCTAGTCAGCTTCGCCCAGTCGGCTGGCTGGGCCGTGCAGCAGACCCGAAAATTGCACCTGAAATTCACCAAGCCAGGCCGCCAGCCGGTATTCACCAGTGGCACACCCAGCGACCGCCGCGCCTGGCTCAACGCCAAGTCGCAGCTGAGCCAGGCCGACAAGCTGGCAGGGGGTGCAGTGTGCTGATGCTGAACGGCCACGACGTGAGGGTGTGCGAGGCGCGGCTGCGCCAGGTACGTGCCCAACTGGCGGTGCCGTCGACCTTCGACATGGTGGAGGCCACCCAGGTGGTGGAGCTGTACACCAGCTTCGGGGTGGTGCAGGTGCCGCTGCCTGCCGGGGAGTTCATCGTGGGGATGGAGGATCCAGCCGGGGTGCGCCGCTTTGGGGTGGTGCGTTTCGAGGGGATTCCAGACGACGAAGGCTGGCACGTCGACTAGGTTTAGCGGCTAAATTTCGGGGCGCAAATGCGCCCCTTTTTTATTGCCGCAATTCAGATACTAAACCCAACATTAGGGTTTAATTGACACGATATTAAAACACTATATCGAATATATTCCTGATCACTTAATCAGGCTTCACGTCCCTACAACCCTTGCAAACCTTGAATTGTCCTTTTGTTCCTTTGTACTTATGTACTTAATAGAATAACTACGTACTTAGGTATTTTACCGTTCGTCATTTCGCTATTTCGTTAATTAGCGATTCAGATAAATTGACAACCCAACTTAGGAATTCAGGAAAACCCTAGAAGCCCCACCAAGCAAGGGCTGAAACCCTAAGTCAGGAAATGAAAACCTTTTATTCCCTCACATCTGGAACGAAACGCGAAAGATTAAAAAAGTGCTTGACCACACAAATTTTTAATAAGTACAGTTCGCCCCGGTCAAATCTGCCCAGCATGGAGTAAGCGGCAATGGACGAACAAAAAAACAGCGTTATAAACCCACGTGATGAAGTCGAGGAAGTGGCCCAAGTTATAAGTTTTCTTGGGCGCGTGATCGGCGCTGTTGCACTGGATGATTATGAGCGGGTGGGGGCGCAGGTGGTGGCCGAGTGGTCGGCCGAGCGGCTGCGGAATTGCTCCGCAGCGATGAGTCAGGCGGGCAGCGCGCCCAGTTGATCGAACAGCTGGCGCTGTTGTGCCGGCGGGAGTTGGCGGAGGCGGTCGAACAGCAACTGGTCGATGGCCCCCGCAGCAGGCCGAAGGGCATGCGAGTAGGTCAGATTCATCACGAAGGTGTGCCCACACTTGGGGTCAAGGCACTGGCAGTACAGCCGAGCAAATTCCACCGACAGTTCGTCGCGTGACCCGATCCTGGCTTTCCCCTGACATTCCTTGCAGTAGATCCGCAACGTTTCTCCCTCCCCCGAAGGTGTTCGTTCGGACACTATTCTGCCACAACATCTAGTGGCTAACTGCATCAGCGAACCCAACTCGTCGATCTTGGCGCAGCACGGCATTGACCTGTAGGAACAGCTGGCAGATCGGCCGAATCTCGTTGTTGGTGTACACCCTGTCGATCTTTTCGATATCGCCAAAGCCCCCGGCATTCTCCGGCATGATCCCGGCCAGGGCGGGATTCATGCGCCAGGCCGCGATCACGTCCGCCCGGGTGATGTTCTTCACCCGCTCGAATTCGTCTTTGGTGGCCACGTCGCCCACGGGGATGATCTGAATGGCTTTCTCGCCGCCGTTGGGGATGTTGACGAACATCGAGCGGAAATTGCCCACCCCTTTGCTCGCGCTGATCTGCGCTTTCAGGTCTTCCTCGTCGTCTTCGGATAGATCGGGATCGTTGGTGTAGAAGATGAACCCAGCGTGCGCGCCGTTGTTGTAGTAGCGACGGCGGAACAGGGTGGCGGACTCATTCAGCAGCAGCGAATGCAGGCCGCCCAGGTAGTCGGGCACGCCGTACACGTCCTGTTCCACGTCGTAGTCCATGACGTGTTCCACCTCGTCTTCGGCAAAGTGCAGTTCCTGCCCGTTGGGCAGCAGCATCACGAAGCCGCCACCCACTTTGCGCCGCATGTTGATTGCCGGCAGGTGCCGCAGCTCAAGCACCTGGCCGATGATGTTGCGCAGGCGCTGAAAGTACGCCTCACCGAACACCATAAAGTCGAGCGCTGCACGGCCCATGGTCTGCGCGCTGCAGCCGGCCGAGGGGATGAAGTCACGCAGCAGCAAGTTGCGCTTGAAGCGCGGAATGGTGCCGTGGTGTGCGTTGGCGCGCAGTAGCCTGGCCAGCCCGGTGCGCGACACCGGGGGCGTGTAAATGCGCCCGTCGTCGCTGGCGAACACGCCCAGGTACTCGCCCATGTTGCTGGCCAGTACCGATTCCGGAGCCCCGAACGTGAAGGCCCGCACGTGCTTGGATGGTTGCGCCTGATGTTGCTGCGTTTGCTCTGCCATGGCTGCCCTGTTCGAGTGTCGAGTAGCGGCTGCGACGCCGCTTGTTGGTGTTTAGGGGTTCGTGTGCCAGCGCGTGCATCACGGCCCAGGCCACGTCGGCGTGGCCGGTGGCATCGGTGCGTGACGCGCTGTAGGTGATCTGGCCGCTGGCCGTGGCCCCGCGCTTGATCGTGAGGAAGGCGGCCGCAATATCGTTCCAGCCGGCGTCCCATTCGATGCGGCTGCCCTGGATCGTGTCCTGTGCTTTCAGTACCAGCGTGTTTTTGGTTTCGAGGCTGTAGTGGATCGGCGTGGCGCGCGGGAAGAAGTCGCGCACCAGATCGAACACCCCATAGCCCACCCCGGTGATGTCGATCCCGATGTGCTGCACGTTGAAGCGCTCGCACAGCTTTTTGACCTGGGCGGCCTGGTAGGTGAACGAATGCCCCCGCCAGCTGTGCTTCTCCAGAATCCTGAACCGCGCCCCAGGCTCCAGTGGCGGGGCCACCACCACGCAGGTGGCATCGTCGCGGGTGCGGCTGGGATCGTAACCAAGCCACACCGGGCTGTTGCCGAAAGGCCGCTCTGCCTTCGGATCCGGATCGTAGTCAGCCCACAGGCTCTGGTCTGAGTAGCAGCGTTCGAGGTCGGCCAGGGTGAAGACGCTTTGCGTGCTGTCGATGAATTTGCACATGTACAGCTGGTCGAAGCGGTCTTCGTCGTTTTCGAGGCGCAGGCGGTCGATATCGAACAGATCACAGCCGCCGGCTGCCGCGTCTTCGATGGTGATTTTCTTGCGCCACTGGCCATCCGGACACAGCGCGCCCTTGTGAATGGCGGCCTCGCTCGGCCAGTCCTCCCCCAACTTTTTGCCGCGCTTGCTGTTGCGGAATTCCTCGCCCGTCCAGAACGGGTACGCCTGGTGGGTGACGGCGCTGGGGGTGGAAAAGTAGGTTTTGCGCCACTTCTTGTGCGAGGCCATGGCCCCGGCCAGGTTGTTCAGCTTCTCGAAGTCGCGGATCCAGAAATATTCGTCAATGTAGACGTGGCCATGGTGGCCCTGGGCGGTGCTGCTGTTGGTGGAGAGAAAACGCAGCTCGGCCCATGGCTTGCCGTCTTTGCTGAGCACGATGGGATTGCCGGTCAGCTGCAGGCCGAACCATTCAGCGGCAAAGGCGATGATGTAGCTGCGGAAAATCTCGGACTGGGCGCGGCTGGCAGACAGGAACATCTGGTTGTCACCGGTCAGCACCGCGTCCATGAATGCTTCGGCGGCGAAGTAGTAGGTCAGGCCCACCTGCCGGCTTTTCAGGATGTTGCGGATCCGCGCGGTAAGCGGGTTTTTCTTCGCCTCGAACAGCTCCAGCTGATAGCCGAACATCTTGCTGGTGAACTTCTCCAGAAAGTCCACTTCGCCCAGGCCGGTGACGTCGTTCTTCGGTTTCTTCTCCCGGCGCTGTTCGCCCCGCTCGCCCTTGTTACGGCGTCCACCGCGCTGCCCTTCGCCACCCTCGCCACGCTCTGGCTGCGCCTCGCTGACGGCCGGGTGGGCAGGCTTGGCGCTCTGTTTCAGCAGACGCTCGCGGATGGTGGTCAGGCGGTCGAGTTCGTCCAGCTCGCCTTTGGCCAGGGTGCCCTGCTTTTCCAGCAGCAGGGTGATGCGCCGGCTGACGGCGGTCACCGGTTCTTCGTCCGTCAGCATCTCGTCCCAACCGCCACGGGCGATCCAGTAGTAGACGATCCGGACGTTGGGCAGCTTGAGCTGGGCCTGAATTTCGCGCGGCTTGCAGCGGCGCAGGTACAGGCGCTTAGCGGTTTCTTTGACTTCGACTGAATAGGGCATGGGCCGCAGTCTATGCGGCAAAAAGGCCATGAACGCGGCCTGTTATTCCTGACCATTCCTATTTTTATCAGTTAGTTATAGATCAAAGTTAAAGCGTTTGTTTAGGTGCCGGGCGGTGCCTATGGTGGGGGCTACTGAGTCACCCCCGACCTGTCGCCACCATCAGCCGAGCAGCCAGAACAATGTCCCAGCCCCTGACCACCGGATGGATTCAAGTCGCTACCAGCGGTGCAACCATCGACGGCCGCACCATCGAAGCGCAGGACTTGCGCGATATGGCAGAAACCTATTCCACGGCGACCTATACCGCCGTGATCCGTTTCGAGCACATCCGTTATTTCGGCAACTTCGGCACTGTGGAAGCGCTCAAGGCCGAGGATCTGGACAACGGCAAAGTGGGGCTGTTTGCCCAGCTGCGCCCCAACGCCCGGCTGCTGGAGCTGAACAAGGAAGGCCAGGCGCTGTTCACCAGCGTGGAAATCACCCCGAACTATGACGGCAGCGGCAAGGCGTACATGAACGCCCTGGCCGTGACCGACGAACCCGCCAGCCTCGGCACTGAGCGCCTGCACTTCTCCCGCCGCAAGTCCAACCCCGACAACTTCTTTGCAGCCCCTGTGCGCCTTCCGGATCTGGACGAGAGCCTGGCCGAAGACGACGCCGAAAGCGCCGGGCGTGCCTTCTTCGCCAGCCTGGGGCGCTTGCTGCCGGGCTTCAACAAATCCCCCGCAACCCCCAAAGACGAGAGCACCCCAATGGATCCGAAAACCGTAGAGGCCTTCACGGCTGCGGTGGACAAGCTCGGCACCGTGGCTTCCAGCCTGGAAAAGAGCGCCACCACCTTTGCAGCCCAGCCGGCCGCCCCGGCCACCACGGCAGCCGCTGCGCCCGCTGCTGAGCCCGCCAAGGGCGAAGGCGAGCAAGCCCCGGCCGTCAGCGCTGAGCAGTTCGCCAAGCTGCAGGAAGGCCTGGAAGGCCTCACCAAGATGTTCAACACCGCGCTGAACCAAGGCCAGGGCAAAGACGTGCCGGCCACCACTGGCGCTCACGACAACCAAACCGAGGCCGTGTACTGATATGAGCCTGAGCAATGCAGCCCGCTTGAAATTCAGCGCCCTGGCCGTCGCCATCGCCGCCACCTATGGCGTGCAATCGGCCCGCGAGGAATTCAACGTCACGCCGTCCCTGGCGCAGACCCTGAACGAAAAAATCACCCACAGCTCGTCTTTCCTGCAGCGGATCAACGTGATCCCGGTCAGCGAGATCAAGGGCCAGAAGGTCATGCTGGGCCTGACTGGGCCCGTCACTGGCCGCACCAACACCAACACCAACGACCGCGTGCCGCGCAATGCGGCCAGCCTGGACGGCCAGGGCTATGAGCTGTTCGAGACGCACAGCGACGTTGCGCTGAAATTCGCCACCATCGACGCCTGGGCCAAGTTCCCGAACTTTCCGCAGCGTTATGCCGCCGCTGTTCAGAAACAGATCGGCCTCGACCGCATCATGATCGGCTGGAACGGCACCAGTGTGGCCGCCACCAGCGACCCGGTAGCCAACCCGCTGCTGCAGGACGTGAACAAGGGCTGGCTGCAGATTGCCCGCGAACAGGCCCCGGAACAGGTTCTGGCTGAGGGCACCAAGGTCGCCGGCAAGATCCAGATCGGCGCGACTGGCGACTACGCCAACCTCGACGCCCTGGTGCATGACGTGTCGCTGATGATCGAGGAAGAACACCGCGACGGTGGCGACCTGATTGCCATCATCGGCCGCGATCTGCTGGCCCATGACAAGGCCAAGCTGTACGCCAAGCAGGGCGACACCCCGACCGAAAAAGAGCGCGTGGAAATGGCCCAGGTGGTTGCCACCTACGGCGGCCTGCCGGCGTACACCTGCCCGTTCTTCCCGGCCAAGGGCGTGGTGGTTACCAGCTTCGACAACCTGTCGATCTACTTTCAGGACAGCAGCTGGCGTCGCCACATCAAGGAAAACCCGAACCGCTCGCAGACCGAGGACTTCAACGCCCGTAACGAAGGCTACGTGATCGAGCAGCTGGGCAAGTTCGCGGCTATCGAAGCCGCCGCCGTGGAGTTCGTATAACCATGATCAGCCCGGCACTTGCCCACAAGCAGCGCATGCTTGAGCAAGGCCGGTCTGCCAACCGCGCGGTGGCGTACAGCCCCGCAGCGGCCCTGGCAGGCCCGGCCAACGCGCAGAAACACCTGGCGCTGATGACTTCGGCCCTGGCCGAGGATCTGGCGCGGCTTTCCGATATGAATTCGATGGGCGACCGCCAGACCCTCAAGCGGGACGAGCTGCTGCCCAAGTACCTGGACTATGTGCAGCGCTACCGCGAGTCAGGCCTGAACCACCCGAATCAGGTGCTGATGCAGGTGCTGGTCTGGCTGTTCGACACCGAGCAGTTCGAGGCAGGCCTGGATCTGGCGCTGTTCGCCATCGAGCAAGGCCAGGAAATGCCCGCCCGCTTCAAGCGCGACGTGCCCACCTTTGTGGCTGACGCGCTGATCGACTGGGCCGAAGCCGAGCACAAGGCCAAGCGCAGCCCCGAGCCGTACCTGTCGCAGCTGATGCCGTACGTGGACGGCTACTGGGCCGAGATCACCGCCGAAGAAGGCACCCAGCTGCCGACGCCCTGGAAGCTGTTCGAGCGCATCCCGGCGCGCTTCCACAAGCTGCTGGGGATCCTCGCCATGGAAACCGAGCAGTGGGCGGACGCCATCGACCACTTCGAGCGAGCGACCGCGCTTTATCCGGAAATCGGCGTGAAAACCCGTTCGGACGATGCCGCCAAGGCCCTGCGCAAGCAGCAAGCCGAGCAGGCCAAGGCCGACGAAAACCCGACCACCTAACCGACTACCCCCCCCAGCGGGGGCCTGCCGAAGCCATGGCCCTGTGCCAATGCCTGAAAGCAGCCACCCCCGCCCCTATTCGATGGACGGCCAGCAATGAGCTTTTCCGGCAAACCCACCACCCTGGTGGAACGCGCAATTCCCAACGACGGGTTCTGGCCCGACCTTGGTGTGAGCGAGTTCCAGACCGGCTACCGCCTGCCGGCAGAGTACGTGGTGGATCTGCTGGCCGACGGGATCACCAACGCCATGGGCGAGGTGAACCGCGATCTGGCCAAGCGCAAAGCCGCCTGGCAGGCCGCAGGCATCGACACCGTGGCCACCGCGGATCCGCTGCTGCTGCAGGAACGCGCCTTCTACGTGGCCACCTACAAGCGCGCGGTGTACTGCCGCGCCAAGGCCTACCTGCTGCAGCAGTTCGCCACGGTGAACCGCCGCGCCGAAGCCGAGAACCTGGCCAAGGAAGCACCCGACACCCATGAAGGGTTCCTGGCTTTCAGCCAGCAAGCCGTGCGCCTGATTCAAGGCCGTGGCCGGATCACGGCGGTGCTGCTGTGAACAAGCTGCGCGCCCTCACTAGTTACCTGATCGAGCGCCGGCTAGTGCTGCCGGAACAGCTGGACAGCTGGGCCGAGCAGGTAACCCTGCCCCTGTACTGGAAGCACACCACCCAAGGCCTGCACATGGGTGACATGCGCTACCGCGCGGTGGTCGTGCTGGAACGCTTCACCGAACATCCCGGGCGCCTGATGGCCCTGGTGGGTTCCTGGCTGGAAGTGAACGACACCGGGCGCGAGGACGACGCGCTGCCGCCCCCCACTTTCGAGATTGACCAGCTCGACCCCGATACCGCCGACGTGGAGCTGCAGCTGGAATTCCTGGAACCCCAGCACCTGGCCGAAGATCCGGACGGCGAGATTGAAGCCTTCGGCAAGCGCTGGGCGTTCGTGCCGTTCGACCTGTGGATAGCCGACGACGGGAGGGTGACCGATGGCCACACCGACCGTTGACCTCGACGTGCGCGGCCTG
Organism: Pseudomonas sp. 22490; assembly: GCF_052044465.1. Taxonomy (NCBI): domain Bacteria; kingdom Pseudomonadati; phylum Pseudomonadota; class Gammaproteobacteria; order Pseudomonadales; family Pseudomonadaceae; genus Pseudomonas; species Pseudomonas sp. 22490. The sequence continues at coordinate 101,962 of NZ_JBQENS010000002.1, forward strand.
CTGGACGCGCAGCAGACCCTGGATCTGCTGAAGCTGTCGCCCGCCAAGCGGCGCCGGCTACTGAACAACGTGGCCAAGCGCGTGCGCACCCGCAACCGCAAGCGCATCAGCGAGCAGCGCAACGTCGACGGCTCGGCGTTCGAGGCCCGCAAGGCAGGCGGCAAACGCAAGATGCTGCGCGGTCTGGGCAAGACCTTGCAGGTGGTCAGCCTGTCGGCCGACGAAGCAGTGCTGGGCTGGGGAAACCGCCTGGTGGCCCGCATTGCCGGCGACCACCAGCACGGCCGCCCGGAAACCATGAGCGCCGCGCGCATGCGCCGCCTGGGTAAGACCCCCGACTACAACGCACCGGCCAGCAAACAGCAGGCCCGCGCCCTGCTGAAAGAGGGTTACCGGATCCGCAACGGCAAGCGCTGGAAGCGCCCTTCCCAGGGCTGGATTCAGGCAAACCTCACCAGCGGCCGGGCCGGTTTGATCCTCGCCAAGCTGGCCGGCGAAACGAAGAAACCGCGCTGGCAGATCGAACTGCCGGCCCGCTCCGTCCTGGGCGCAGACACCCAGGACGTGCGCGAGATTACAAAAACCGTTCTGCAACAAACCCTCAACGCACCCCGATAGCGAGGCCTCGCATGGCTCAAGGCAAAGTCAGCGTCAATAACCTGAACCTGGGTCAAGGCCCGGTGACGGAGATCGAGCGCTTTTTCCTCATCATCGGCCCGGCGTCTAAAAACGTCGGCAAGCTGATCCCTTTGAACACCCAGAGCGATCTGGACAGCGAGCTGGGCATTCCTGCCAGCGACCTGAAAACCCAGATCACCGCCGCCCGCTTGAACGGTGGTGATCGCTGGGCCTGCATGGCGGCGCCGATTGCCGCCGACGGCAACTGGGCGGACGCCCTGGACAAAGCCCAGCGCGAAGGCGTGTCGGTGGAGGCTGTGGTGATCACCAAGCCGGTGGCCACGGCTGCCGAACTCACCGCCATGCACGACAAGGCGGTGGAGGTGAACAACCAGTACGGCCGCCGCGTGTTCTTCATCGCCGCGAGTGTTGGCATTGCCGCGGCCCAGGACTGGGCCGCCTACCTGACCGAGCAGCGCGCCCTTGTGGACGGGCTCGCCGCCCCGCGCGTGCTGGTAGTGCCGCAGCTGCATGGCAACGACCTGGGCGTGCTCGCTGGCCGCCTCGCCAATGCGGCCGTGAGCATCGCCGACAGCCCCATGCGTGTGGCCTCTGGCCCGGTGCTAGGCCTGGGTGCCACTCCGAAAGACTCGGCAGATATCCCCCTGCCGTCGGCCATCCTGTCGGAACTCGACAAAGCGCGTTTCTCGGTGCCGCAGACCTACCCGGATTATCCGGGCGTGTTCTGGGGTGACGGCAACATGCTGGACGCCGCTGGCTCCGACTTTCAGGTGGTGGAGTACCTGCGCATCACCGACAAGGCTGCCCGCCGCGTGCGGATCCTGCTGATCCAGCGCGTGGGCGACCGCAAGCTGAACAACACCCCCAACAGCATGGCCGCGAACAAATCGGCACTGATGCGCCCATTGCGTGAAATGTCGCGCTCGGTGCTGTTCGCCGGCCAGCAGTTCCCCGGCGATATCGAGCCACCGGCAGACGACGCCATCACCCTGGTGTGGCTGAGCAAAACCAAGGTCGACGCCTACATCAAGCTGCGCCCGTTCAACTGCCCCAAAGACCTGACCGCAAACATTGCCCTGGATCTTTCCCAGGACGACGAGGAGTAAACCCACATGGCCCGAATTGGCGGCATGAACTTCGACGTGAACCTGGGCGATATCCAGGTGCATATCGAGAAAGCAACCTTGGATATCACCGACAACACCGCAGTGGCGCAGACCGGCGGCGTACCCGATGGCCACGTGGATGGCGACGTGGGTGCCAGCGGTGAATTCGAGCTGGACAGCGTGAATTTTTCGCTACTGATCGAAGCCGCGCGCCGCGCCGGCAGCTTCCGCAAGCTGGAGCCGTTCGACACGGTGTTTTTCGCGAGGGCCGGCGACGACGAACTGCGGGTGGAGGCCTTCGGCTGCAAGCTGAAAGTGTCCAGCCTGCTGGATATCGACCCCAAGGGCGGCGAGAAAACCAAGCACAAAGTGCCGTTCGACGTTACCAGCCCGGACTTCATCCGCATCAACGGCGTGCCGTACCTCGACGCCAGCGAGATCGAGGGCCTGCGCTAATGGCTGACTGGGTAGACCGCGCGCTGGAACGCGAGGAACTGGAGCTGGAGCGCGCCCTAGCCGCCCAGCTTGCCAGCGCCAAGCCTGCCGGCCCGAGCCTGCCCGAATGCGCCGAATGCGGCGACGAGATCCCCGCCAAGCGCCAGGCGCTGGGTGGGGTGACCCGTTGCGTGCCATGCCAGACCACTTTCGAGAAAGGAACCCGCCGATGACCACCAGCCCCTGGCCGAATTTCAGCCTGGCCGAGCTGCGCTGCAAGTGCGGCCGCTGTAGCAGCACTGGCCGCGAGATGGACAGCGAATTTATGGAGCGACTGCAACGCCTGCGCAGTACCTACGGCAAGCCCATGCAGCTATCCAGCGCGTACCGCTGCCCCCGCCATCCCGTGGAGGCGAATAAAGCCGCCCCGGGCGAGCACTGCACAGGCAAGGCGGTGGACGTGGCCATTCGTGGCCCTGAGGCCCTGCGCCTGCTGCAGTTGGCCCTGGAGCTGGGGTTTACCCGCATCGGCGTGAGCCAGAAAGGTGCGGCGCGCTTCCTACACCTGGGCACGTCTGCCGATGGCCGCTTTCCATCCCCTGCGCTCTGGAGCTACTGACTGATGCCCTTTGAGAGCGATCTGGAACTGCGGCACCACGTTGGGCAGCAACAGTGGGAGGTGATCCGCCCGCTGTTCTACGTCACCAAGGCCCGCCGCCGGGTAATTGTCCCGGTTGGCTACCGCACCGACCTGGCCAGCGTGCCGCGCTTCGCCTGGCGCATCGTGCCGCGCGATCACGAAGACGCGCGCCGCCCAGCCGTGGTGCATGACTACATCTACACCGACCTGACGCACCTTTACACCAAAGCAGAGGCTGACCGGATTTTCTATGAAGCCCTGCTGGAGGAAGGCATGCACAAGCCCCTGGCTTGGCTCATGTGGTGCGCTGTTCGCATCGGCGGCCGCGGGAAATGGAGCAAGTAATGGAGCTATCCGCCACAGCCGTCAGCGTGCTGCTGATGCTGATCAACGCGGTGCTGACTGGCGTGGTGGGCTTTCAGGTTTACCTGTTCAAGCAAGTCAGCGCAGCGCGCCGCGAACACCTTGAATTCCGCATTGAAGTGGCTGAACGCTACGTGCGTGCGGAGTACATCGACAAGGCCATGGAGAAGCTGGAAGACCGGCTGGAACAGCGCCTGGAACACCTTTTCAACCAACCCCCGCAAAGGAAAAGAACATGACCGAACGCCGCGAAATCACCCTGGATCTGGCCGGGAAGGAATTCACCTTCAACCTGACCCCGCAGGACGTGACCAAGTACTTCAACGCCGTGACCCAGAACAACAAGGTGGCGCCGTCGAACAACCTGCTGACCACCACCGTGCAGCAGGATCAGCTCGCCACTCTGCGCCCGCTGCTGGCCAATCCGATGCTGACCATGAAGGTGGCCGGCGCGCTGCTGGAGGAATACGCCCCCGACGTTGAAGTGACCGTAAAAAAGCCCTCGCCCGCGCTGAACGACTGACCGAGGACGGCCTGGGCCAGCTTATGGCCCTGGTCGAGCGCTGGCTACCTGGCGCGGAGCCCACGGCGGACAACCTGGGCACCGCCAAGTGGCTGGAGGACGAACACTGGCGCCGCATGGAGATTGCCGTAGCAAACGGCATCGCCAAGGCCCTGAACGGCTAACCACTGACGACCCACTATGACCGCAGCCGCCACAAGCCAACTCGACTTTATCCTGCGCCTTGTCGATCAGGTGACTGCGCCTGCCGCAAAGGTCAGCAAGCAGCTGATGGACGTGGCCGAGGTCGGCAAAAACGGGTTCATGCAGATGGGCGCGGGGGTGGCCGGGGTGGTCGGTACCGCCTATGCCCTGCAGGAAGCCATGGCCCCGGCACTGGATCAGCAGCGGGCGCTGGGCGAAGTGAAGTCACTGGGCGTGGCCCAGGAAGCGCTGGACGAGCTCAACCGCAAGTCGCTGGAATTCTCGGTGGCCTACGGCGAGAACGCCCAGGCGTTCGTCCGTTCCGCCTACGACATTCAGAGCGCCATCGCGGGCCTCACCGGCAGCCAGCTGTCGGCATTCACCAACGCTTCCAACGTGCTGGCCAAGGCCACTAAGGCCGATGCAGCCACCGTGACCAGCTACGTGGGCACCATGTACGGGATCTTCAAGAACCAAGCCGACGCCATGGGCAAAGCGGAGTGGGTGGAGAACCTGGCAGGCCAGACGGCGCTGGCGGTGCAGATGTTCAAGACCACCGGCCAGCAGATGAGCGACGCATTCACCGCCGTGGGTGCAAACGCGACAGCCGCAGGCATTGGTTTGAGTGAACAGGTGGCAATCCTCGGCACCCTGCAGGCCACCATGGGTGGTGCCGAAGCCGGCACCAAGTACAAGGCGTTCCTGTCGGGTGTGGGGGCGGCCCAGGACAAGCTGGGGCTGTCGTTCACCGATAGCCAGGGGCGCATGCTGCCCATGCTGGACATTCTCGACAAGCTGAAAGGGAAGTTCGGCGACACCTTGACCGTGGCCGAATCCGACGAGCTGAAAAAGGCTTTCGGATCCGACGAGGCGGTGGGCCTGATCAAGCTGCTGATGGCCGACACCGCAGGCCTGGCCGGCAACATGGAGCAGCTGGGCAAGGTCAAGGGCATGGAGCAAGCCGAGAAAATGGCCCAAGCCATGGTCGACCCGTGGGAACGCTTCGGCAGTGCGGTGGAGTCCGTGCGCATCGCGTTCGGCCAGACCTTGCTGCCCGTACTGAACCCGCTGATGGAACGTCTGGCAGGCGGTGCCGCCACGCTGCAGCGCTGGGTGGTGATGTTCCCCAATATCGCCCGCTGGCTCGGTTACATCACCCTCGGCGTGCTGGGCCTGGTGGCAGCTGCAGCAGGCCTGACCATCCTCGGGGGGCTTATCACCGTACTGTCGGTGCTGGCTAGCCCTATCGCGCTGATCGTGGTCGGCGTAGTGGCCTTGGTGGCCGCCGTCGCCGCTGCGATTATCTGGTGGGACGAGCTAAAAGCCGCCTATGGCGACACGGGGTGGTTCCAAGCTCTGATGGCTGTCGTCAGCATCGGGGCGGCTCTGTTCAGCGTGCTGGGGGCGGTGCTGAAGCTCGTTTGGGTGGCGTTGCAGCAGATCTGGCACATGGGTGTGCAGCTGTTCGAGTGGTTCGCCTCGTTCGAGGGGGTGATTTCGACGGTGACTGCAGTCTGGAACGGCTTCCTGGGCGTTCTGAGCAACTACGGGCCGTTCACCTTCCTACGCAATGCGCTCGGTCAGTTGATCGGCATGCTGAACAAGATCCCCGGCGTGGAGATCGACACCAGCTTTGCGGATCTCCCCGACGCTCCAAAGGTGCCACAGCCACAAGGGGCGAGCCTACCCACCCCAAGCACGCCGGCCGTGGACAACGCGCTGGCACAAGCCATGCCGAAAGCGCCCATGCCGCTGATGTTGGCGCCGGCCCCGGCAGTCGAAGTGCCGGCGGCAGCGATCCCACGCGCACAGATTCCGGAAGCCCCCATGCCCGCCATGTTGGCGCCTGCCCCGGCAGTCGAAGTGCCAGCGGCAACGATCCCGCGCGAGCCGGTTCCGGCTCCACCAATGCCGGCCATGTTGGCGCCTGTCCAAACGGTCGAGGTAACAGCAGTAGCACCGCCACAGCCACCTGCCGCCGCGCCGATGCCGGCGACGCTGGCCCCTGTCCAAGCGGTGGAGGTAACGGCGGCACTACCACCACAGCCACCGGCACCAGTCGCCCCGATGCCGGCGATGCTGGCACCCGTTCCTGTGGTGGTAGAGCGGGCAGCAGCCATGCCACAGCAGGCTGAGCGCGGTCAGCATGCTCGCCAGTTGATCAATGACGCGATCCCCAGCCTTGCGCCTTCTCGGCCTTCTGCGGTGCCGCCAGGCGGCCTGCTGACCAGCATCCAGAACACCAACAGCCTGAACAAGGGCACCCACGTGGAGAAAGTCGAGATCCACACCAGCAAGCCTATGTCGCCGCTGGAGCTGGAAAGCATGCTGGAGATGAGCGCCGGATGACCCTCTACATCGATCTGCTGATCAGCGGCAACGACCTGGCGCTGGATCCGTCCCGCCAGCCGCGGCTGGTGGACGACCGCGCGAGCATCGCCCAGGACATCGCCCACATGATCCGCGAAAGCGGCCTGCTGGTGACCCTGGTCGCCGAGCGTGACCGCTTCCGTCAGCGCGACTGCATCCAACAGCTGGAACTGCTGGTGGAGGCCGACGAACGCCTGGTGCCAGGCACCGCCAAGATCATCGAGCAAGAGCCGGGGCTGTATCTAGTGACCGCGCACACTGTTGAATTCGGAGCCATTGAGGTGACCCTGTGACCGTAGATTTCAAGCAGGCGCTGAGCGACGCCGGCATTCCAACCACCGAAGCGGGGCTGCGCGCAGCCTGGGAAAGTGAGGTGGCCGCCCAGGGCAGTGCGCTGAGCAACACCAGCGCCTATTCGCCGTTCTGGCGCATCATCACCGCGCTGGTGACCAAGCCCGTGCTGTGGCTGCTGGAGTTCGTCAGCGGCACAGTGCTGCCGAACTTCTTCGTGAAGACAGCCACCGGCACCTGGCTGGACATGCTGGCCTGGGCGGTGAACGTCGAGCGCAAGGGCGCGACCAAAGCCCGGGGCCTGCTGCAATTCACCCGCCTGACGGCTGGCGAAGCCCTGGTGGTACCCGCCGGCACCGTGGTGCAGTCTGCCGCGATCAACGGCCACATCTACCGCCTGGTGACCACCGAGCCCGGCGTTTTCGCTGACGGCCTTCTGCAGCTGGATATCCCCGTGGAGGCAATGGAAACCGGCAGCGGCTACAACCTTGCGCCGGGGTACTACGCAATCCTGCCCGAGCCGGTGCAGGGCATCACCTACGTGGTGAACAGCGACGGCTGGCTGACTCTTCCGGGCTCGGATATTGAGCCAGACGAGCAACTGCGCTTGCGTGTGCGCAACCAGTTTTCAGCGGTCAACCAGTGGCACACCGACGCGGTTTACCGCGCACTGATCACCGCCTTCCCCGGGGTGCGCCCCGATGGTGTGTATTTCGAACATGGCGCCCCACGCGGGCCAGGTAGCGCGAACGCCTTTGTGCTGTTCGAGGCCGACGTGCCCGCCGCCACCTATCTGGAACAGATCAACGCGCACATCCGCGACCAAGGCAACCACGGCCACGGCGACGACCTGCAGGTGATGGTGATGCCGGAGACCCAGCACGCCATTCAGGTGGGGATCTGGCCGCGCTCAACCCTGACCGACGCGCAGCGCGCCAAGCTGCAGGATGAGGTCGCGCAGTTCATTCGCGCCGCCTTCCGCGAGAGCACCCTGCGCGACTTTCAGCCGACCCTGACCTATCCGCAGTCGCGGTTTTCATTCAGCCGCCTGGGCGAGGAACTGCACCAGCAGTTCCCCGGGATCGAGTCGCTGGACTTCACCAACGCCGACATTCTGGCCGAGCTGAACATTCCCCGGATCCAGAGCCTGGAGGTGGTGCTGCATGATTAAGCTCGAACTGCCCTTCTGGCTGGACGGCAAAGAACTGGCAAAGCTCAAGGCCGCCTCGCAGGCCTGGTGGGAAAGGGTGGAGGGCTGGCTGCGCTGGCCACTGATGCAGATGGATGCCGCCACCTGCCACCTGACTGTGCTCGATCTGCTGGCCTGGCAGCGCGATATAACCCGCTTCCGCAGTGAACCCGAAAGCCTGTACCGCCTGCGCGTGAAGTACGCCTTCATCAACGCGGTGGACGCCGGATCCGTCGCTGGCTTCAAGCGGATCATGCAGCGCCTCGGTGTGGGCTACATCGAGATCGAGGAACGCCTGCCCGACCGCGACTGGGACGTGGTGATGCTGCGCTTATCCGACTCCCAGCTGTCGCAAAACCCCGATTTGCTGCGCGTGCTGATTCAGCAGTACGGCCGCACCTGCCGCCGCTATGACTTCGTGACCATCACACCACTGCTCACCCGTGTGGCTGTGGTCGACTTCAACGACGACCAGCAGACGCTGGTCGCCAGCCTGTAGGAGAGCCCCATGGGTGCAAGCATTACCCTGGCAGGCGAAAGCCTGATTGCCCAGAAACACGTCGCCCAGGAAGGGCTGGACGTTGTGCGCTTCATTTTCGCCAACGTCCCCGGCCTCGATCACAGCGGCCCGGTGGATCGTGCGGCCGGCAAACCCCCGGCCAATCAGATCGTCTACACCGCGACCATCCCCGAGAATGGCGCCGGCTACGTGAATCCCAATCAGGTGGTCTACAGCGTGCAAGCTGGCTCCGACGTGGGCGACTGGGACTTTAACTGGATCGGCCTGGAAACCGCAGAGAACGTGCTGTTTGCCGTGTCCTACGTGCCCATCCAGCAGAAGCGCAAGAACATCCCGCCGCTGCAGATCGGCAACAACCTGACCCGCAACTTTCTGGTGGTGTTCGACGGCGCCCAGGCGCTGACCGGCCTCACCATTGACGCCAGCACCTGGCAGCACGACTTCACCGTGCGCCTGGCCGGCATCGACGAACGCCAGCGCCAGAGCAACCGCAACACCTACGGCCGGGCCTGTTTCTTCGGCAGTTCGCTGCAGTTGGAAAAAGTGGGCAGCGTGTACCAACTCAAGACGGGCACAGCCTTCGTGGAGGGCATCCGCGTGGAGCGCTCGGCGGTGCTGCCTATCGCGCCGCCGGCCCTGCCCACCACAGCCTGGCTGGACGTTGCCCTGCAGCGCGAGCTGAACGATGTGGTGGCCAGCTGGTCGGTGGTGTTCGGCGCCAACAAAGTGGATTACGTCGACAGTGCCGGCGCGCAGCACTATTGCGTGCCCCTGGCAGATATCCCCAGCACAGTCCAGATCACCGACCGCCGGCCCGTCGAACCCATCAACGGATCCCTGGTGGAGCACTTCGCGGCCAGGATTGGCGACTACGCCCAGCTGCGTGCCCGAGCGACCACCAAGGGCGACGTGGGCCTGGGCAACCTGCCGAACGCCAAGAGCGACGACACCGCAAGCAACGACAGCGAGGTGCTGGCCACCACCAAGCTGGTGTTTACCGCCAGGGCAGCGCTGCAGGCCGCCATCGACGCGATCATCAGTGGTGCCACCGTCGTCGGCAAGGCCGCCAAACTGGCCACCGCCCGCACCATCAACGGCGTGGCGTTCGACGGGTCGGCGAACATCACCATTGCCGACGGCACCAAGGAACCCGCCATTGCCGCCGGCACCGCCGCACAGTACTGGCGGGGCACCAAAGCATGGGCCGACTTGGCGACCGATATTCGCGCGGCGGTGCTCACCGGGCTTAGCACGGCGACCAGCACCGCCATCGTGGCCACCGACTCGGTGTTGGCCGCCTTCGGCAAGCTACAGGCCCAGGTCAACCAGAAGCTGGACGCAACGGCCAACGCGGTCAGCGCCGCCAAACTGGCGACCGCCCGTACCATATCCCTTACCGGGGACGTGACCGGCAGTGTCGCGTTCGACGGCTCCGGCAACGTCAGCATGGCGACCGCCGTCGCCGACGACAGCCACAACCACATCATCGGCAACGTGGACGGCCTGCAGGCGGCCCTGGATGCAAAGCTGGCCACTGCCGGCGGAACGGTTTCGGGCAACCTGACGGTGCATACAGGTGTGGATGGTGGCTATGGCACGAGCAACAGCAGTGGCGTGGGCTGGGGTGCCTGCATTTGGGGTATGGGGCCGGCTTATGACGGTACCGGCGCCAACAATACCTATGACGTGACCGGACACTACGGTGCGTCCTGGCTGCGTGCCTCGCATGGCGACGCCCACGCCAGCATTGGCGAAGGACTCTATGTCTTCCAGGCTGGTGTACTCAAAGGCGGGATTGGTTCGGCGGGCATCTATACGCCTGGGATCTTCTACGGCAACGGTTCGGGGCTGACTTCACTCAACGCCAGCAACTTAGCCAGCGGAACCATCCCAGACGCGCGGATCCCTGGCCTGGCCTGGTCGAAGATCACCAGCGGCAAACCGACCACCATCGGCGGCTACGGCATCAGCGATGCCTATGTGAAAACGGACTTTGCCGATCGTGTGATTTCCGCCGGTAACAACGCGAACGGCTACTACCGCGTCTGGGCCTCCGGACTTAAAGAAATGTTCCTGGGGGCCTTCGCTTTGACGGCGCCCAGCCTGACCCGGAACCTGCCCATCGCCCTTAGCTCGCTGATCGCTGCCAACGCCCGCGCCACAATTCTGGGCCCGAGCGGCTTCACCAGCACCCTTTCCGTAGAGTTCCTGAGCACGTCGCAGATCAGGATCCATTGCTCGCAAAACTGCAACGTGATGATTGCAATCACGGGGGATATGTAATGCGCTACTTCGACCGTTCGACCCGTACCGAAGCGCTTCCGGGCGTGCATCCGGTTGACTCCCCATCAGTTGTCGAACTGCCCAACGATCACCCGTTTTTCGCGGCCCTCGCACCTGGCTTCAAGGTCGACTTTGACGCCGAAGGCTTGCCGGTGATCGTGCCGCGCGAAGCGCCTACAGAGGCGCAACTGATCGGGCAGTACACCCAGGCCATCCAGGCGCACATGGACAGCCGCGCGCAGCTGTTCGGCTACGACGATATCAAGACCGCCGTCACCTACGCCGAAGAACCCAGCGTGCCCCGTTTCCAGGCCGAAGGGCAGGCGTTCCGCGCCTGGCGCTCGGCGTGCTGGGACTACTGCTACACCCTGCTGGCTGAGGTTAAAGTCGGACAGCGCGAACTCCCGGGCGTGGATCAGTTGGTGGCTGAACTCCCTGAACTGGATCTGCAGCATGGCTGACGTCTGGGCCCCGGTGACCATGCGCTGGCCAAGCCAGGCCACCCAGTGGCTAGGCGAGCTGACGGCCGCCAAGGATCTGGCCGGCGGCGAGCTGACCAGCACAGCGCTGCGCCTGACCGGCCTCGACGGGCTGGCCACAACTAACCCCGGGCCGGTCGGCGCTGCTGCGCAGGGTGCCATCGCCACCGGGCGTGCAGCCCTGGCCGGGCAACTCGGCCAGGCACCTGCCTGCCTAGTGGTGACCCCGTTCCAAAGTGGAGTCGGTAAGGGCTCCGGGCAGCAGCGCTATTTGTCCGCGCCGACCATGCTTCAGCACCTGGCCGGCAAGCTGGTGGACGACACCGACAGCGGGCGTCCGAGCGGGCCGCAGTACGCCCTTTCGCTGATGTTCCTGGCCACACGATTTGACGAACTGGCCGCCACCCTGGAGCGCTTCAACGCCTTGTTGCCCGTGCCGGATCTGGTGCGAGCCGAGCGCCGCGCGCGGCATCTGTCGCGCCTGGAAACGGAAAAGTGGGAGATCCCCAGCGCAGGCGCACTGCCCCGCTGGCAGGCCCTGCCCCTGGAGCGCTGCACCGTGACCAAGGCCGCCCGGCAGTCCATGGCGGGCCAGTTGGCTGTGCTCGAAGGTTACGCGGCCGACAGCTCGCCCTTGGGTGATCTGGCCGCCCTGGCGTCCCGCAAGGTCGCCCAACAGCAGGCCCGCGACCAGCAACTGACGAATCTGCAGGAGCTGCTGGCCGGCGGCAGCGAGGACACCAGCATGCGCGCCCGCCTGATCGGGCCGGGGGAACCCTTCCAACTGCGCACAGCCCTGCTGGAGGGCGCCGCCCCGGGTCATGAGTGGGTGCTGAGCGCTGGCGTGGTGCTGGTGGGTTCGCTCGACGGCCTGAGCTTTGTCCGTGAACTGGTGGGCCTATGACGTTGCTTCTGGATGGGCAGAAGGTGCGCGGCAAGGGCCTGAAAGTCACGGCGAACCTGCGCATTGAGTCCGACGATATGTCCGGGCAGACCAGCAACACCGATGCGGCGCACAAGGGCTTCAAGCCCAAGTCGCTCACTGTGTCGCTGATGATCCCCTACGTGAACCGCACCGACCTGGCGCAGCTGATGAGCTGGGCCGAGGCCACCGCCGCCGGCGGCCAGCGCCGCGTCTACCGCATCGTGAACGACACCGCCGAGGCCTTCGGCGTGCGGCAGGTGGAGTTCAGCGACAACCTGAGCGCCCGCGAGGATGACAGCCTGTTTGCCTGGCGGGTGCAATTCAGCCTGACCGAGAAGCTATCGACCGCCGAGCGCGTGGAAAAACGCCGGCCGGGGAACCCGGTCAAGCAGCAGTCGGCACCAGGCCAGCCAGTAACCGCGCCGGGCACCACCGGCACGGCGGCCACCGAGGGCACCGCGGCTGCGGCACAGCCGGCTGAACTGACCGGCTTCGAGGCCGTGCTGAAACGCCTGGACGAGTCGCTGGCATGAAACTGCACAAGGTGCTGACCATCGGCGGCAAGCCCTACCCACTGGTGCGCGACGAGGTGCGCCTGGATCTGCGCAGCCCCGGCCGGGCCAGCTTCACCATCAAGGCCGACGCCCAGGTGCGCGGCGTGGTGATGCTCGACATGGGCTACAACGAAAGCGCCCTGCAGCGGCACTTCATCGGGCACGTGGAGCGCAGCACCGCCGCCAATACCCAGCAGCAGGTGCTGTTCTGCCGCGAGCTGACCAGCGTGCTGGCCCTGCCGCTGCCGATGAACCTGCGCCATGTGGATCTGTGCGAAGTGCTGGCCGAGATCAGCACCCGCACCGGCCTGCGCTTCCGCGTGCCCGACAAGCCCTACGCCAAGGTGCGGGCGCCCTACTTCTACAGCCTGGCCAACGGTTACCAGGCCATGGACAGCCTCGCCCGGGTATTCAACATCCCCGACTTCATCTGGCAGCAGCAGGGCGACGGGGAAGTGTTCGTGGGCAGCTGGGCCGACAGCTTCTGGGGCGCCCGCGCCCCGCTGCTGCTGCCGGTGGAGCTGTTCGACAGCTACCAGGGCAACCAGAGCGCAACGGTGGCGGCCCTCCCGGGCCTGCGCCCCGGCGCGACGATCAACCAGGGCGAGCGGATCACGTCCGTAACTCTCGCCAGCACGCAGATGGCCATCCGATGGAAGACGCAATCCAACGCACCGTAGAACGCCGCTTTCCCGAACTGACCGGCGGCTATCACCTGCCCCGCTTCGGGCGAGTGGTAGCCGTACCTGACGCCCCGGCCTCGCATGCCTTGTGCGATGATTTCCGCCCGCGCTTCGGCGTGGACGTGGAAGTACTTCTGCCAGACGGCGAGCCTGATCCGGATCTGCCGCTACTCACCAGCCTAGCGCTGCCGGTGCCCATGGGCGGGCAGGAAGCCGGCATGTTCGGCTTCCCCGAGGAAGGCACCACGGTGGTGGTGTGCTTCGCCTACGGCCTACCCCACAAGCCTTACATCGCGCAGATCCTGCCGCACGGCCTGAGCCTACCGCGCGTACCGAAAGGGGATCTGGTGTGGCAGCACAGCGAGGCCTGCCAGCAGCGCGTGGACGCCGACGGCAACTGGCTGCGGCAGACAGACGGGCGGATCCGCGATCAGGCCGTGGAGCGCGAGGTGGAGGCCATGGACAACGCCGAGCGCTACCAGAGCAGCACCGTGGAGGTGGACGACCACAGCACCGAAACGGTGGGCGGCATCAAGAAAGTGGAAGCCATGGGCGCGCTCAAGCTGCTGTCGGGCGGATCCACCAGCCTGGCCGCTGTGGACGATCTGCACCAGGCCACTGGCCGCGACCTGAACCTAGTGGTGGGCCAGAAGCACAACGCCACGGTGGGCGGCGATATGCAGGAACGGATCGAGGGCATCCGCCGCAGCATTGCCCCACAGACCTGGCTTGGATCCGAAGGGGTGAATGTGCTGCAGGTGCTGTGCGATCTGATCGATCTAGTGCAGGCCATGAACACCCAGCTGGCAGCCCACACCCACGTGCCAGGGCCAACCCCAAGCCCCACCGACGCGGGGCAGTTCAACGCCAAGGCCGCCCAGGCCCTGCTGCTGGCGGGACAGCTGAAACCCATCACCGCATAAAGAAAAAGGGCGCTAATCAGCGCCCTTGTCATTCCTGCTATCGGCTTATGCCACCGACAATTCCCGCAGTGCCGCAGTGGCCAGAAAGCCAGAGCGGGAGGCATAGCGGTGATCTTTCTTCACCAAGTCATCAATCCGCTGCAGCAGATTTTCCGGCAGGGTGGCATTGAAGCGAACAGCTTTCCCCAGGTACGGGGTCACATCGAAATCAACTACAGCCCACACACCGCCGGCATAGTCGGGATTCCCCATATGCGCGTCTACTTCCTGCGCACGTGGGAGTGGATCACCATCAGCCACCAAGCCTTCAAAGTGAAGGGCCAGGGCTTCCTGTGCGTTTTCCAGAGCCTCCGAGACAGTGGCGCCTGCCGAGAAACAGCCCGGTACATCGGGCACAGTCACCCCATAGTCCGAATCAGCGTCTTTATGCAGTACGACTGGAAATTTCATTTCTTCAACCTCTAACGATTTAGCTAAGGGGCTGCTTATGCAGTCCCGGTCACACAACGGGTCGAACACTTGAGAGGTGTTGCCGGCCTCACTTGAGGCCGGCTTGTTTCAGTATGTTGTGCAGCGTTCCCTTTGGTATTTCTGACTTCGGGTGTGGAACTGTCACCCTGCCTGGTTTAGTTGGATGCTTGTACTGGTTGTGGCTGCCTTTCGTTTCTACCCAGTACCACCCATCCGCCTCAATCAGATCAATCACCTCTCTACTTCGCATCCGGCCCTCCTTTCTGCCTGTCGATGGTGTGTACTGTACACACCTGTAGTACTTAGATCAAGAATTTTATACACACAATACACACCCATGCCGACACCCGGGAAAATCCAATGCCGCCAAGAAACCGAGGAAAGGAACGCACTTTTCCCCCTCCCGCCGACGGGCCTTGCGTGAATTTTTTGTGCAAACCTGGGTGGTGGTGAAAGAGGGATGCCGGGCCAGCAGTGGTGCGGGCCTTGGCGGGTGATGGGTGTTTTCACGCTGTGAAAGGCTTTGCAAGGCCGTGCAAAACAGTACAGTCGAGAGTGTCCACATTGCGTCCACACCCTCCGGGAATATCAGCAGCATGACGCCGCATATATCCCATAAAGTATTGATATTGCTGGTTTTCTCCAGGCGGCATGCGCATTTAATTGGGGCTCATAATCCTTTGGTCCACGGTTCGAGTCCGTGTGGGCCCACCACCTTCAAAGCCGCGCACTGCGCGGCTTTGCGCTTTCTAGGGTAGTGGCCTCATAAACGACTCCATGGCCAAAAGGTACAAAGTCGGTACAGTACTGGTTAGCCAGTTTGCCTTTGGAGTCCTTATCTGATGGCAACAGTCGTCCCCCCTTCCCGTGGGCCGCAAAACGGATTGGCCGACCAACGAAAAAACCTTCCGCACCAAGCGCGACGCCGAAGACTGGGCACGCCGCACCGAAGACGAGATGGTACGCGGCGTGTACATCCAGCACTGCGGCTCCGAGCGCATGTGACCTGCCCCCATTTTGTAGCCCGAGAGCTACATGTCCCTGCATCAAATTTTATCGATGCCCAAGGGGTACGGCCGACCTCTGTCCACAAGGTTTTTGACGTGCTGAAACAGGCGCTTTAGCTGACTCAGTCACCCTGAACAGGCATGCTCATCAAGCTATCAACCCAGCTTGAGAATTAGACAGTGAGCCGAATAGTTGCCATTATCGGCTCACAAAATGAGCCGAATAGGCTCTCTAATCGGCTCATGAATATCCCTTATGAACGACCCACTCTGGATCTGGCAGCAGCCCGACTGGCCGCAGTTCAACTGGCAAGCCGAAGCGCTTGCACCACTGCTGCGCTCCTGTAGCCAGGCTCAGGGTCGTTTGTTAGGAATGCTCGGTGCTGTGGGGAGTGACACCGAAGTGCAGAGCAGCCTGGATGCCATGCTGCAGAACATCGTCACCTCTTCAGCCATTGAGGGAGAGCAACTGAATGTCGGTTCGGTGCGCTCATCACTGGCACGGCGACTGGGATTGCACGAAGAAGGTCGAACCACCTCTCGCTCCGAAGGCCTGGCGGAACTGCTGCTCGATGCCACCCACGCACATCAAGAGCCGCTAGACGAACAGCGACTGTTCACCTGGCATCGTTGGTTATTCCCCACCGATGAGCAACTGCTGACTCGACCGCTACACATCGGTGCACTGCGTGGCGAAGAGCCCATGCAGGTGGTTTCCGGTCGCATCGACCGCCCGACAGTCCATTTCGAAGCCCCTCCCCGCGCGGGGCTGGAAGCGCAACTGGCGGACTTTCTCGCCTGGTTCGAGAGCAGCCGCCGCGATGCCAGCCTCGATCCCTTTCTGCGCGCCGGCATCGCCCATTTCTGGTTCGTGACCCTGCATCCCTTCGACGACGGCAACGGTCGCCTCACCCGCGCTATCACCGATCTGGCATTGGCTCAGGGCGAGCAGCAAGCCATTCGCTTCTACGCCATGTCTGCGAGCATCCTCGACGACCGCGCCGGCTATTACCGCATCCTAGAAGCCAGTCAGAAAGGCGGGCTGGATATCACCAAGTGGCTGCAGTGGTTTCTCGAAACCTTGCTCAAGAGCCTGGAGCAAGCCCTTGCCCGTATAGACCGCGTGCTGGTCAAGGCGCGCTTCTGGCAGGCACATCGCAGCCAAACGCTATCGGCGGAGCAGATCAAAGTGCTTAACCGCCTGCTCGATGGCGGCGAAAGGGGGTTCGAGGAGGGCATCAGTGCGGCGCAATACCAAGCTGTGGCCAAGGTTTCCAAAGCCACCGCGACCCGCCACCTGAGCGACCTGCTGGAAAAGGGCTGCATCGAGCGACTGCCCGGCGGAGGGCGTAGCACCCGTTACCAGATAGCACGCTGAGCGCCTGCACCTGGCTCATCAGCCCTTGATGCGTCATCGCGCCATAGGACAATGGTCGCCTCTCCATTAAGCAGCTCGGCTCAAGGAAGAAAGTGGATTACAGCCCGATAGTCGCCCAGGTCTGGGGCATGCTGACCTGGTTTATCCCGGCAGCCCTGCTGATCGGCCTGCTCAAATCGCCTTGGGCCAAGGGGCAGATCGGTGAACTGCTGGTGCGCCTGTTCGCCCATTGGCAGCTGGACAGGCACACCTACCGCCGCCTGCACAACGTCACCCTGAACACGCCGGACGGCACGACACAGATCGACCACGTATTTTTCTCACCATACGGCATCTTCGTGCTGGAAACGGCAGGTTTCCAGCACCTGCCGATAGGTCTCTACCGTTGCACCGGCGAGCCGTGCTGCAGGTCACAGGCTTTGGTGTGAATCGCCCCCCACTGCGCGATCAATTGCAGGGTGTCGGCGGCAGCAGCGCAAGTTTCGGCGAAGGCGAACTGGCGCTGGCGGAGCGGAATCCGATGGACGTGGCGCTCTGCTCGCCGCCTGAGCGTGGGAAGGCACTTATCAGGCACTTCCGAAGGCACTACCGGACGATATCGATTCCATCGCCAACGCGGTAACTTCGAAGCACTTAAACCTTCATGAAACTGTAACTTCCAACTCGATCGACAGCTCTGGAAATACATCCTCGGTATTTTCCAAGACCCTAACCAAAGTCTGGATCGTTTCGTCACAGGAAACGCTGGAGCGCCTATTCCAGAGCGCTTCGAACAATCGGTAAAAATAAAATCCAAATAATCAGACGCAGTTCAAAAACAACCAGAACAGATAGTTTTTCCGCCTTTCCCAACATGCTCCTCTCGCCTTGACTCGTTCGATGCAGCGGATCGCCCATGCGTATTTCCGGCATTGTCCGAGGCCCATTCCCTGTTCGACGCGATACCCGGCGTACCCATAACAATATGCCGCCCTCCACGGGCCGATAGCGCCAGTTGTGAGCTTGTCCACCACTGCATTTCCCTCACTGCAAGGAGAGAACATGAGTCGCTCACCCATCCCTCGCCACCGAGCGTTGCTGGCCGGTTTCTGCCTGGCTGGCGCGCTGTCCGCCCAGGCGGCCACCCAGGAAGAAATCCTCGATGCGGCACTGGTCAGCGGGGATTCCTCGCAACTGACCGACAGCCACCTGGTCGCCCTGCGCCTGCAGCAGCAGGTCGAGCGCATCCGCCAGACCCGCACGCAGTTGCTCGACGGTCTCTACCAGAACCTCAGCCAAGCCTATGATCCTGGCGCCGCCAGCATGTGGGTCCTGCCGGCCAACCCGGACAATACCCTGCCCTTCCTCATCGGCGACAAGGGGCGCGTGCTCGCCAGCCTGAGCCTGGAGGCCGGCGGCCGCGGGCTGGCCTATGGCACCAACGTGCTCACCCAACTGAGCGGGGCCAATGCCGCCCACGCGCCGCTGCTGAAGCGGGCGGTGCAGTGGCTGGTGAACGGCGACCCGGGCGCGGCCACTGCGAAGGACTTCAAGGTCAGCGTGGTCGGGGTGGACAAGACCGCCACCCTCAACGGCCTGAAGAGCGCCGGCCTGCAACCGGCGGACGCCGCCTGCAACGCGCTGACCGACGCCAGTTGCGCCAGCACCAGCAAATTGCTGGTACTGGGCAACGGCGCCAGCGCCGCTAGCCTGAGCGCCACGGTGCGCGCACGGCTACAGGCCGGGCTGCCGATCCTCTTCGTGCACACCAATGGCTGGAACCAGAGCAGCACCGGCCAGCAGATCCTCGCCGGCCTGGGCCTGCAGGAAGGCCCCTACGGCGGCAACTACTGGGACAAGGACACGGTGCCATCCAGCCGCACCCGGACGCGTTCGGTCGAGTTGGGCGGCGCCTATGGCCAGGACCCGGCGCTGGTGCAGCAGATCGTCGACGGTAGCTGGCGCACGGACTACGACTGGTCGAAATGCACCTCCTACGTCGGTCGCACCACCTGCGACGACGTGCCGGGACTGAGCGACTTCAGCAAGCGCGTCGATGTATTGAAAGGCGCCCTCGACGCCTACAACCAGAAGGCGCAGAACCTCTTCGCCCTGCCCGGCACCACCTCGCTGCGGCTCTGGCTGCTGTGGGCCGACGCGGTGCGGCAGAACATCCGCTACCCGATGGACAAGGCCGCCGACACGGCGCGCTTCCAGGAAACCTTCGTCGCCGACGCCATCGTCGGCTACGTGCGCGAGGCCGGCGCGGCGCAGAAGGAACTGGGCAGCTACGCCGGCCAGCGCCAACAGTCGATGCCGGTATCGGGCTCGGAGGAAACCCTGACCCTCACCTTGCCGTCGGCCCAGGGCTTCACCGCCATCGGCCGCATGGCGGCGCCGGGCAAGCGCCTGAGCATTCGCATCGAAGACGCTGGCCAGGCCAGCCTGGCGGTCGGCCTGAACACCCAGCGCATCGGCTCGACGCGGCTGTGGAATACCCGCCAGTATGACCGCCCGCGCTTCCTCAAGAGCCCGGACATCAAGCTCCAGGCAAACCAGTCGGTGGCGCTGGTATCGCCCTACGGCGGCCTGTTGCAACTGGTCTACAGCGGCGCCACGCCGGGACAGACGGTAACCGTCAAGGTAACCGGCGCGGCCAGCCAGCCGTTCCTCGACATCCAGCCGGGCGAGGACAGCAGCCAGGCGATTGCCGACTTCATCCAGGCGCTGGACGCCGACAAGGCCGACTGGCTGGAGATGCGCAGCGGCTCGGTGGAGGTCCACGCCAAGGTGGAGAAGGTCCGTGGCTCGATCGACAAGGACTATGGCGGCGACGTCCAGCGCTTCATCCGTGAGTTGAACGAGGTGTTCATCGACGACGCCTACACCCTGGCCGGCTTCGCCATTCCCAACCAGGCGAAGACTCCGGCAATCCAGCAGGAATGCGCGGTGCGCGGCTGGGACTGCGACAGCGAGACCCTGCACAAGCTGCCCGGCACCCAGCACATCAACGTCGACCAGTACGCCCAGTGCGGCGGCGGTTGCAGCGGCAACCCCTACGACCAGACCTGGGGCCTGAACCCGCGTGGCTGGGGCGAAAGCCATGAGCTGGGCCACAACCTGCAAGTGAATCGACTGAAGGTCTACGGCGGGCGCTCGGGCGAAATCTCCAACCAGATATTCCCGTTGCACAAGGACTGGCGCGTGCTCCGCGAGTTCGGGCAGAACCTCGACGATACGCGGGTCAACTACCGCAACGCCTACAACCTGATCGTCGCCGGACGCGCCGAGGCCGATCCGCTGGCAGGCGTATACAAGCGCCTGTGGGAAGACCCGGGCACCTACGCGCTGAACGGCGAGCGAATGGCCTTCTATACCCAGTGGGTGCACTACTGGGCCGACCTGAAGAACGATCCGCTGCAGGGTTGGGATATCTGGACCCTGCTCTACCTGCACCAGCGCCAGGTGGACAAGTCCGACTGGGACGCCAACAAGGCCGCTCTCGGCTACGGCACCTACGCCCAGCGCCCGGGAAACAGCGGCGATGCCAGCAGCACGGACGGCAACGACAACCTGTTGCTCGGCCTGTCCTGGCTGACCCAGCGCGACCAGCGGCCAACCTTCGCGCTATGGGGCATCCGTACCTCGGCAGCGGCCCAGGCGCAGGTGGCGGCCTACGGTTTCGCCGAGCAGCCGGCGTTCTTCTATGCCAACAACCGGACCAACGAATACAGCACGGTGAAGCTTCTGGACATGAGCCAGGGGTCGCCGGCGTGGCCGTTTCCGTGAGTCGTAGCTGAGGGGGCTGGCGCGGGGTGATGCTTCTCGCTCCGCGCCGGTCCTCATGCCCCTCTCCCCGACGGGAGAGAGGGTCGGCCATGCCAGCGGGCAATGCCGTGCCAGGCTGGCAAGCCAAACTGTCGTTCAAGCTGAACGATCCTGCGCAATAATGAGCCCCTTCCACCAGCAAGGACCGCTCATGACCGACCGCCTTCCCTGCCGCGCCTGCGGCCATCTCATCCTCGCGACCACGGCGGCGAGGAACGACGGACTGTGCATGCCCTGCAAGGGCGGCTACCGGCAGAACATCGAGGATGGCAAGCGTTTCCACACGGAGCGACGGCGCTACCTGGCGAGTCCGCAGGCGCTGTACTGGAGCGCGCTGGTGAATCGCGTCTACGATGGCCGCGAGGGATTCGCCGGGCTGTCGCCGGCCGAACGGAGCTACTACGCAGTGAGCGTGCTCAGCGGCGAAGTGCACAACGGCGGCTTCGACCAGTACTTCGGCAACTCCTCCGGCGACCAGTACCAGGCGGCGCGCGCGGGTCTTCGCGAGTTGGAGGCGGAGGACGCCCTGGCCCTGCTGGAGCGAGCCGCCGCCCTGCTGTTCGGCGACGGTCCGGTGCCAGTCTCCCAGGCCGAACGCCAGTTGCGCATGCCGACCTGGGCCGATGAACCCGACCGCGACTGCGAAGCGGCCCTGGATGCGCTGGACACGCGCTTCTACGCCCTGGCCGACGCGCTGGGCGAACGCCTGCTGGCCCATGCCCGCCACCATGCATTGTTCGCCCTGGACGAGCCCGATGAAGCCTGAATTGGATGCCCTAGAGGCCTGGCTCGGACAACCGCTGCCGGCTGCCTTCGTCGCCGCTCTGGAGCAGCACGGCGGCCGCCTCGTCGAGCCGGACCTGCTGCTCTACGCCGCCGACGAGTTGCTGGAACGCAACCGGGCCTTCGAAACCTCTCTCTACTGCCCCGGTTACCTGGCCATAGGCGACGACAGCGGCGGCCGCGCCGTGGTGATGGCCCTGGACGACCACTGGCAGGCGCTGTTCCTGGTCGACCATGGCGCGATGACGCCGGACTGCTTCGAACCCCTGACACCCAGCCTGGAGGCCTGGCTGGAAGCCGGGCCCTGCCTGCCCGAATGACGGAGAAACGCCCATGATTCCTTTCGGCCTCAGCCCCGAACAATTCCGCGAGCGCTACCGCCGCGACCTGCAACGCGCCGCGCCGGGCGTGATCCAGCACCTGCGCGAGCTGCTCCGGCAACCCTTGGAGGAAGGACTGCGCGACGGCGAGATCCAACTGTTCCTCGGCGAGGACGGACGCGACGCAGCGGAAGCGTGGTTGTACCTGAATGGCGCCAGCAACCGGGTGGACGCCAGCGACCCGCGCCTGTTTCCCGGCAAGGCGCTGGACCTGGCGCTCGGCCTGGGACATGCCCCGGATTTCGACGAAGCCTATTTCGCCGACGGCTTCGGCGGCGTCGATCTGCTCGCCGATACGCTGCAAGCCTGGTTCGCCGAGTGCTGGTGGAAGGCCGGCGGCTGGGCCTGGCCGATCCCGCTATGGCTGCACGTACACGATGGCTTCGGCGACGGCCGTGGCATCGCCCTCACCGAACGCTGCTGAACAGGGAGACCACGCATGGAACTGATCCGCAACCTGGACGATGCGAACATGGGCGAAGTGTATTGGCGCCTGTACCGGCGCTACATCAGCCTGTTCATCGAGAACGAGGCCGACGACGCCTACGCCTGGCGCTGCGCCCGAGCCCTCGACGAACTGGATGACGCCGTGGTCGAGCGGCTTTGTGCCGCCAGCCTGCGCTACCGCGCCGCGCGCCTGGAGCGGCTGGGCGAGTCTGCGGAGGAAGTCGCGCCGGCGCGCGGGGTGCTGGAACGGATCGAACCGGGCGAGCTGATCGTGCCCGACCCGGAACAGGGCGACGAAGCGGTGATCCACCTGTCGCTGAACTGCGAATGGGACCGCGAACACGGTATGGAATGGATCGTCCGGGGCGGCGAGGTGCTCTATGTCGGCCCCTTCCACGGCGAAGACCCGTGGCGGGACTTCACCGTGAAGGAACCATGGAACTACGCCTGAGCAGGGGCCTCAACGCTTGGCGATGATGTACACCGCGTGGACGATGCCCGGGATGTAGCCGAGCAGGGTGAGCAGGATGTTCAGCCAGAAGGCGCCGCCGAAGCCGACTTGCAGGAACACGCCCAGCGGCGGCAGGAGGATGGCGATGAGGATGCGGATCAGGTCCATGAACGGAACTCCTTGGTCCAGGGTCGATACGGTGTCCGGCGCGTGAGCCGGCGTTTTTTCGCGTCACCCTATGACTGACTCCCGCCATTCGCGGAGGGTTCAACCGCAACGGTACTCGCCGCCTGTCACGCGCAGCGGTACGCTTGAGCCTACGCTCATGCGAGCGGACAACCCGCAAGGAACATCCATGTCCGACCTGCCCCCGCGTCCCGCCTTCTGGCCGTACCTGCCGGGCTACGCCCTGTTGCTGCTTTCGGTGCTGCTCTGCGCCAGCGGCAGCTACCGTTTCGTCACCCCGATGGCGCTCGCCGACGGCGTCGACCTGGTCTACCTCAGCCAGGGCCTGGCGCTGCTACCGCTGGGTACCGGGCTGGTCGGCCTGCTCGCGGCCTTCCTCCTGCATGTCCGCGGGCGCTGGCTCGGCGCGCTCCTGGCGCTGCTGCCGGCGGCGCTGATCTGCGCCTGGAACCTGTACAACTATGCCGCCCACGGCGACGAGGCGTTGTCGCCGAGTTTCGCCCAGTACACCCAGGCGCTGCTCGGCCTGCTGCTGCTCGGCGGCGTGCTGAGCCTGGTCGACCTGCTCCACGGCAGGCCCTCGACGCTGCTGCGCAAGGGCCTGCTGGGGCTGGGCTGGCTGGCCCTGGTGGCCTGGCTGGGGTTGCTGTTCTACCTGCAGCGCCTGTACGGCCTCACTTTTTGAACTGGTCGTAGGCTTCCAGCGCGCGCAGCGAATAGACATAGGCGGCGCCGGCATTCAGGGAGATGGCGGTAGCCAGGGTCTGGGCGATTTCCGCCTCGCTGGCGCCGGCCTTCAGCGCGGCCTCGGTGTGCACGCCGATGCAACCGTCGCAACGGGTGGTAATGGCCACGGCGATGGAGATCAGTTCGCGGGTCTTGGCATCCAGGGCGCCCTCGGCGCTGGCTTCCTCCAGCGCGCCATAGGCGGCGAGCATCTTCGGGTGTTGCTTGCCCAGGGCACCGAAGGCTTTTTTCACGGCGGGGACGAACTCGGTCCAGTTGTTCAGCATGGTGATATTCTCCGTTGCTTTCGCGCCGGGAGTGGCGCGTCGGGTTACCAGTCTCGACCAGTCTGGACCGCGCCGCCTGCCCATGCGTCTCTACTTTCGACCTGATCGGCTCATCCCATGGACCCACTCGACCGGCTCATCCAGCTCGCCAACCTGCAGGGCCGCCTCGACCAGCGCTGCCAGCTACAGGGCAGCTGGGCGCTGGAGCACCCGCAAGCGGTGCCCGGCGAGGCGACCTTCCATATCGTCATGGCCGGCACCTGCTATTGCGAATTCCTCGATGGCGGTCGCCTCGACCTGCATCCCGGCGACCTGATCCTGTTGCCACGCGGCACCCCGCACCTCCTGCGCAGCGACAGCCCGGCGCAACCCTGCGAACCCACCGTAGAGCACCGCGGCAGCATCCCGCTGTACCAGTTGAACGGCCCCGGCGAGGCCCTCGACATGCTTTGCGGCAGCTACCGCTATCACGCCGGCGCCAGCCTGTTCGGCGCGCTCCCCGAGCGCCTGCTGGTGCATATGGACGAGTCGACCCAGCAGCCCCTGCGCGCGCTGATCGGGTTGATGCGCGAGGAAGCCGAGAGCACCCGCAGCGGCGCCCGCTCGATCATCGACGCGCTGGCCACCGCGCTGTTCGCCCTGGCCCTGCGCGCCTACCTGGACCGCCAACCGCTGGGCGACGGCCTGTTCGGCCTGCTGGGCGACGCCCGCCTGGGACGAGCCCTGCGGGCCATGCTGGAACGCCCGGAGCATGCCTGGACCCTGGAACAGCTTGCCCAGCAGGCGGCGATGTCGCGGGCCAGTTTCGTCCGCGCCTTCTCCGCCCTCGGCGGGACCTCGCCGTGGAACCTGCTGACCCGCATCCGCATGGAGAAGGCTCGCGGCCTGCTGCGGCAAACGCAGAAGAGCCTGCTGGATATCGCCGCCGAGACCGGCTACCAGTCGGAGGCAGCGTTTTCCCGCAATTTCCGCCAGGCCTTCGGCGAATCGCCCGGCCGTTTCCGCCGCCAGGCCGACCCCGCTCGCTGAAAGCGCTACCGGCGCACATTTCGGCGATCCGCTGCTATGCAATGTGAATGATTTTCGCAACATCCTGTACGAATTCACTGACAGTACGGCTACACTGTGCTTTCCCGGCAAGGAGGCGCGGGGGTACTTGTCGCGGCACCCACTCTCCCGCTTTACCAGTACGCCCAGGAGGCAAACATGGAATGGTTTCTGAAATGCGTGAAGGAACACTACTTCGACTTCAACGGGCGTGCCCGTCGCAAGGAATACTGGATGTTCACCCTGGTGAACATCATCATCTCCGTCGCGCTGAGCGTCGTGCTCGGCCTGATCAGTGAAAAGCTCCTGCCGATCGCCAATCTCTACTCGCTCGCCGTGCTGCTGCCGGCCCTGGGCGTCACCGCCCGGCGTCTGCACGACATCAACAAGAGCGGCTGGTGGATGCTGATCGCGCTGATCCCGATCGTCGGCCTGTACCTGATCTACCTGCTGGCCAAGGACAGCGACGCCGGCCAGAACCAGTACGGCCAGAACCCGAAAGGCATCGCCTGATTCCTTCCCGCCGGGCCGCACGGCCCGGCGTTCTCCCTCTCCCTGTTTCCCTTCCCGCCCCTGACCGGGGTTAGAATGCCTCGCTCCCACTCCGGCGCCCTGCGCCAACGCCCGCAGCGAGGTAGCCCATGCCCCATCCCATCGACGCACTGATTTCCGACTGCGACGGCGTCCTGGTCGACAGCGAGGTCATCGCCGAGCGCGTGATGTACGAGGCGCTCAGCGCCTACGCGCCGCTGGAGGAGCTGCAGCGCCTGCTGGAAGGCACCTTCGGCCTGACCAGCCGCGACATCCTCGATCGCGTCGAGAAGCACTTCGGCCTGCGCATCCCCGACAGCTTCAACCGCGAGGTGCGCCAGCGCAGCGAGGAGATGGTCGCCCAGGTCCAACCCATTCCCGGCGCACGCGAGGCGCTGCTGGCCCTGGACCTGCCCGTCGCGGTGGCCTCCAACAGCCGCCGCCACAGCCTGGAGCGCTCGCTGGCGCGCGCCGGGCTCAGCGAACTGATCGGCGAACGCCTGGCCAGCGCCGATATGGTCGCCCTGCCCAAGCCCGCACCCGACGTCTACCTGCACGCCGCCAGCCTGCTCGGCGTCGCCCCCGAGCGTTGCCTGGTGGTGGAAGACAGCAGCACCGGCACCCGCGCGGCCCTCGCCGCGGGGATGCGGGTGATCGGCTTCGTCGGCGCCGGGCACATTCCCGCCGGGCACGCCCAGGTACTGCGCGAGCTGGGCGCCATCGCCATCGTCGAGCACATGCGCGAACTGCCGGAGACCGTGGCGCGCCTGCGCCGCGAGAGCCGAGTGACGCTGGGAACGCCGTAACCGGGCGTCAGAGACTCTTCCAGGTCAGGTACACCCGCAGGTCGAACTCCAGTTGGTGATAGTCCGGCAGCATGTACTGGCAGAGCTGGTAGAACGCCTTGTTGTGCTCGCTTTCCTTCAGGTGGGCGAGTTCGTGGACGACGATCATCCGCAGGAACTCCGGGGCGGCGTCCTTGAACAGGGAAGCCACGCGGATTTCCTTCTTCGCCTTGAGCTTGCCGCCCTGCACCCGCGAGATCGCGGTGTGCAGGCCGAGGGCACGCTGGACCACGTCGAGCTTGTTGTCGTAGAGCACCTTGTCCAGGCCCGGCGCGTTGCGCAGGTGTTCCTGCTTGAGGTTCATGGTGTAGGCGTACAGCGCCTTGTCGCTCTGCACATCGTGACGCCCCGGGTAGCGGCGCTCGAGGTACTCGCCCAGGCGGTTCTCGGCGATCAGCTGGCGGACCTGGTCCTGCAGCGATGCGGGATAGGCCTGGAGGTACTTGAGGGGGATCATGCACGGGTCCGGCGGTTCGCGGAAAACGCCCAGTGTACCGCGTCGGGAGCTCCGGCGGCCGACCGCCGCTTCGGGTAAGATGCGCGCCGTTTCCGATGAGCGGAGTGGGACAGTGGCAAGTACAGATGTGCTGATCGTTGGCGCCGGGGCGGCCGGGCTGATGTGTGCGATGACGGCGGCCGGACGCGGGCGCCGCGTGCGGGTGCTCGACCACGCCAACAAGGCCGGCAAGAAGATCCTCATGTCCGGCGGCGGGCGCTGCAATTTCACCAACCTGTACACCGAGCCGGCCAACTTCCTTTCGCGCAATCCGCACTTCTGCAAGTCGGCGCTGGCCCGCTACACCCAGTGGGACTTCATCGGCCTGGTGGCCAAGCACCAGGTGCCGTACCACGAGAAGAAACTCGGCCAGCTGTTCTGCGACAACAAGTCCAGCGACATCCTCGAGATGCTGCTGCGCGAATGCGCCGAGGCCGGAGCGGAAATCCTGCTGGACACCTCGATCGAAGAGATCGCCCGCGACGACGCCGGCTACCACCTGCGTACCAGCGCCGGCGAGATGCGCTGCGAGTCGCTGGTGATCGCCAGCGGCGGCCTGTCGATCCCGACCCTCGGCGCCAGCGGTTTCGGCTACCAGGTGGCGCGCCAGTTCGGCCACGAGGTGCTGCCGACCCGCGCCGGGCTGGTGCCGTTCACCATCACCGACCAGTTGAAGGAGCTGTGTGCCGAGCTTTCCGGCACCTCCGTGGATTGCCGGGTGAGCTGCAACGGCCAAGTGTTCCGCGAGAACCTGCTGTTCACCCATCGCGGCCTCAGCGGCCCGGCGATGTTGCAGATTTCCTCCTACTGGCAACCGGGCGATACCCTGGAAATCGACCTGCTGCCGGACCACGACGCCAGCGAATGGCTGGCGCAGCAACAGCGCGAGCGTCCCAACAGCGAGCTGAAGACCCTGCTCGCCGAGCTGCTCACCAAGAAGCTCGCCGGACTGCTGGCCGACCGCTGGTTCGTCTCCAAGCCGATGAAGCAGTACACCCCGACCGAACTGGCGGGTATCGCCGGGCAGCTTTCGGCCTGGCGGGTCACGCCCTCGGGCACCGAGGGCTACCGCACCGCGGAAGTGACCCTGGGCGGGGTGAGCACCGACGAAGTGTCGTCGAAGACCATGGAGTCGCAGCGCTCGCCGGGGCTGTATTTCGTCGGCGAAGTACTGGACGTCAGCGGCCACCTCGGCGGCTTCAACTTCCAGTGGGCCTGGGCCTCGGGTTATGCGGCGGGGCAGTACGCCTAGCGCGCCTCGGCCAGATAGGCCTCGGTGCGATAGGGCAGCGCTACCTGCTCCCTCCCCTTGAGCGCCGGATGGCTGGCGACCAGCTCGCGCAATTGCGCCGCCACGGCGTTCTTTTCCGTCTCCGGCAAGGCGGCGATGAAGCTCACCGAAAGGAAGCGCGAGACGATCACCTGCTCCGGCGGGCCGACATGCTCGTAGGCGAAGGTGGACAAGCGCAGCGGTCCGAAGGGCGCGCGCTCGAACGGCCGACGCCAGTCGCCCTTGTAGAAGCGCGGCGCGTCGCCTTCGTAGGGGGTGATGATGCGGGTGATCTCGGCGACCCAATCCAGCGACTCGTCACGCACGTTCCACACCAGCCCCAGCCTGCCTTCCGCCGTCAGCACGCGGCGCATTTCCTCCAGCGCCTCCACGGTGGCGAACCAATGGAAGGCCTGTGCGCACACCAGGGCGTCGGCGAAGCCGTTGGCCAGCGGAATCGACTGGGCGCTACCGGCCAGCGCCTGGACCTGCGGCAAGGCTTCGGCGAGCTGGGCGCGCATCGCATCCACCGGTTCCACCGCGACCACCCGCGCGCCGGTACGGGCCAGCAGGCGGGTGAACTTGCCGGTGCCGGCGCCGAGGTCCACCGCGACGGTCTGCGGACGCAGGCCAAGGGCATCGCGCAGCCAGTCGGAGAGCGCTTCCGGGTACTCGGGCCGGCCCTGGGCGTAACGCTGGGCCTCGGCGCTGAAACCTTGCTGGGCGGCGCTGTGTACGGACGACATGAGGGACCTCCTGGGCGGCAGGGAAAGCCCGAGGTATAGCACAGCGGTTTTCCTCCGAATTCCAGACGAACGGTTCAAAGCCTTGCGCAGCGTGGCTCGCAGCCATTGGTCAGGGGCTTCGTGGACCTCTCGGGGAAGAGGCTATTGTCGATCCGAAGGCCCACCCGACGACCAGGGTAAAAGCATCCCGGCACACGCCGGCGTCCCCCGCCACAACCAGGAGTCAGCCATGAGCAGCGAAGTCAGCGCCATCCGCCAATTGATCGAAGACTGGCGAGCCGCCGTCCGCGCCAGCGATGTTCCGCGCATCGTCTCGTACTACGCGGAGGACATCGTCGCCTTCGACGCCATCCTGCAATTGCAATTCAAGGGGCGCGACGCCTACCAGAAGCACTGGCAGGCCTGCACCGAGATGTGCAAAGGACCGATGACCTTCAATATCGCCGAACTGCAGATCCATGCCGACCCGCAGGTCGCCTTCGCCCACTACCTCTGCCACTGCGGCGGCACCGGCCCGGACGGCCAGCCGCACTCCTCGTGGATGCGGGTCAGCGCCGGCTACCGCAAGCACGGCGACGGCTGGAAGGTGATCCACGAGCATTTCTCGGCGCCGTTCGACATGGACGGCAAGGCGCTGTTCGACCTGCAGCCCTGACTCAGCGCCGCGCGGCGGTCGCCGCCGGGTCGACGCAGCGTTTCACTGCGCGAGGGCTGAGCAGCGAACAGGGCTTGCCGACCAGGTAGCTGCGGTAGACCTTCAGCAGCGTAGCCTGGCTGTAGCGGCAGCCCTTGCCGCTCTTGCGCAGGCAGGGGCTCTCGAACTCGAAGCGACCGTTGACCGGCTCGGCCAGCTGGATGCGCAACGCCGGCCAGGTGGAGCGTTGCGGCGCCGGCGGGGTTTCCAGTTGGCGCCCGTCGCGCACCACCAGTTCGCCGCCGGCCTCTGCATAGTCGAAGACGAACAGCAGGGTGCCCGAAGTCTTGGTCGTGCAGTCGCTGCGCGCCAGGCAATCCTGCGGGTCGGCGGGATCGCGCGCTACGCTCGGCGACGCGGCCTCCTCGACGTCGCGGGACGGCGCGTGCAGGCCAGCGCAACCGGCCAGCAGCAGGAACGGCAGGGTCAGGAACCAGCGGCGCATCGGATTTCCCCGGGGCGGATGTGCAAGAGCCCCGACCAGCGGGGCTCCCGTTCGAACGAAGGCGCTTAGTTGACCTTCGGATCCAGCTCGCCGCGAGCGTAGCGCTGGAACATGCCTTCCAGGGAGATCGGCTTGATCTTGGAAGCGTTGCCGGCGGTGCCGAAGGCTTCGTAGCGAGCGATGCAGATGTCGCGCATGGCCTCGACGGTCTTGGAGAAGTACTTGCGCGGGTCGAACTCGCTCGGGTTCTGCGCCAGGAAGCGGCGGATGGCACCGGTGGAGGCCAGGCGCAGGTCGGTGTCGATGTTCACCTTGCGCACGCCGTACTTGATGCCCTCGACGATTTCCTCGACCGGCACGCCGTAGGTCTCTTTGATCTCGCCGCCGTACTCGTTGATGATCGCCAGCCAGTCCTGCGGTACCGAGGAAGAGCCGTGCATCACCAGGTGGGTGTCCGGGATGCGCGCGTGGATTTCCTTGATGCGCTGGATCGACAGGGTGTCCCCGGTCGGCGGCTTGGTGAACTTGTAGGCGCCGTGGCTGGTGCCGATGGCGATGGCCAGGGCGTCGACCTTGGTCTTCTTCACGAAGTCGGCGGCTTCTTCCGGATCGGTCAGCAACTGGCTGTGGTCCAGCACGCCTTCCGCGCCGACGCCGTCTTCCTCGCCGGCCATGCCGGTTTCCAGGGAACCCAGGCAGCCCAGCTCGCCTTCCACGGACACGCCGCAGGCATGGGCGAACGCCACGGTCTGCTGGGTCACGCGGACGTTGTAGTCGTAGTCGGCAGGGGTCTTGCCGTCTTCACGCAGGGAGCCGTCCATCATCACCGAGCTGAAGCCCAGCTGGATGGAACGCTGGCAGACGTCGGGACTGGTGCCGTGATCCTGGTGCATGACCACCGGGATGTGCGGGAATTCTTCGATCGCGGCGAGGATCAGGTGGCGCAGGAAGGGCGCGCCGGCGTATTTGCGAGCACCGGCGGAAGCCTGGACGATCACGGGCGAATCGGTCTTGTCGGCCGCTTCCATGATGGCGCGCATCTGCTCGAGGTTGTTGACGTTGAAGGCCGGCACGCCGTAGCCGAATTCGGCGGCGTGATCCAGCATCTGGCGCATGCTGATGAGTGCCATGGTTCTCGTATCTCCCAATCGCGGGGTCGTTCAGTGATTCAGAAGCCTGCCGCAGGGGCAGGCCCGGTTCAAGTTCCTTGCGAGGAGCGGTCGCGGCGCCGCGCCCCTGCCGGCGCGACTCAGCGCGCCTTGCAACCGCGACCGATGAGGTCGTCGGTTTCGACCCAGTACACCAGGCCTTCGTCGTTCTCCAGGTGGAAGCCCAGGCGTCCGTCGCTATAGAAAGCGCCGACGGCCGCAGGTTCCTGCTCCAGGTGGTGGACCACGTCGTCCTCGTCCTTCAGGCGCAGGTCGACGATGTTCTTGCTGCCGTCGATATAGCGCCATTCGATCACCGCCTTGCTGTCGCAGGTCCAGCGGGTCCAGTCCTTGCCGCCCGGCTTGCCGGAGGAAGCGGAGCAGCCGGCCAGCAGCGCCGCGGCGGCGAAGCCGCCGAACAGGGCGATACGCGAGTAGTTCATGTCCATCCTCCATCCGTGCGGAACGCTCCGCCGCACCTCGCCGGGCCGCAAGCGGCCCGCGCGGCGGCCGGCTGGCCTTGCCTGTCACAGGAAAGGCGCAATGCTACTGCGTACGCTGGCGAATCCCCAGCCCTTTCCGTAGAAACTGGCAGAAAAGCACTACGGGCATTCCACCGGCTTTTGTCCGGCGGTCGGATCGCCGCTGCTCTGCTGCTCGACCCGCTGGCGGTTCTGCTCGGTCGGCACCATCACGTCCGGCGGACTGATCACCTCGCAGGTGCTCGGGCGTCGACCGCCATCGCCGCTACAGGCGGCCAGGCCCAGGCAGAACATCAGGAGTGGCAAGGTTACGGAACGCATGGGGCACCTCCTTTTTTCGTCGTCCTCAAAGGTGTGACCCCCGAGGACGGCGAATGGTTTGCCCCGTCTGCGTCAGCCCTTGGCGCGCTGCTCCAGGATTTCCACGGCCGGCAGGACCTTGCCCTCGACGAACTCGAGGAACGCGCCGCCACCGGTGGAAATATAGGAGATCCGCTCGGCGATGCCGTACTTGTCGATCGCCGCCAGGGTATCGCCGCCGCCGGCGATGGAGAACGCCGCGCTATCGGCGATGGCATTGGCCAGGGTACGGGTGCCCTCGCCGAACTGGTCGAACTCGAACACCCCGACCGGACCGTTCCACAGGATGGTCTTCGAGGTCTTCAGCAGCTCGGCGAACTGCGCGGCGGTCTGCGGGCCGATGTCGAGGATCATGTCGTCGTCGGCGACCTCGGCGATGGCCTTGACGGTCGCCACGGCGCTCTCGGCGAATTCCTTGGCCACCACCACGTCCACCGGCAGCGGCACCTTGACCTTGGCGGCGATGGCCTTGGCGGTCTCGACCAGGTCGGCCTCGTACAGCGACTTGCCGACCTTGTGTCCGGCCGCGGCGAGGAAGGTGTTGGCGATGCCGCCGCCGACGATCAGCTGGTCGCAGATGCCGGCCAGGCTGTTCAGCACGTCGAGCTTGGTGGAAACCTTGGAGCCGGCGACGATCGCCGCCATCGGCCGCGCCGGGTTGTCCAGCGCCTTGCCCAGCGCGTCCAGTTCGGCGGCCAGCAGCGGGCCGGCGGCGGCGACCTTGGCGAACCTGGCCACGCCGTGGGTCGACCCCTCGGCGCGGTGGGCGGTACCGAAGGCATCCATCACGAACACGTCGCACAGCGCGGCGTACTTCTGCGCCAGCTCGTCGGCGTTCTTCTTCTCGCCCTTGTTGAAGCGCACGTTCTCGAACAGCACCAGGTCGCCCGCCTTGACCTCGACGCCGTCGAGGTAGTCGGCCAGCAGCGGCACTTCGCGGCCCAGGGCCTTGGACAGGTACTCGGCCACCGGCTTCAGGCTGTTCTCGGCGGAGAACTCGCCCTCGGTCGGTCGGCCCAGGTGCGAGCAGACCATCACCGCCGCGCCCTTCTCCAGGGCCAGCTTGAGGGTCGGCAGGGCGGCCTTGATCCGTGCATCGCTCTGCACCTGGCCGTCCTTCACGGGCACGTTGAGGTCCTCGCGGATCAGCACGCGCTTACCTTTGAGGTCGAGGTCAGTCATCTTCAACACGGTCATGACAATCAGTCCTTGGGTACTTGTTGATCAGGCACGGCGGCGCGCAGGTAGTGTCCGGCGACGTCGAGCATACGGTTGGCGAATCCCCATTCGTTGTCGAACCAGGCCAGCAAGTTGACCAGGCGAGGCCCGGAAACGCGGGTCTGGCTGCCATCGACGATGGCCGAATGGGGGTCGTGGTTGAAATCGCAACTGGCGTGCGGCAGCTCGGTATAAGCCAGCAGTCCGCGCAGCGGGCCGCTTTCGGCAGCCTCGCGAAGCACCCGGTTGATCTCGGCGGCGGAGGTGTCGCGGGAAGTCTGCAGGGTGATGTCCAGCGCCGAGACGTTCACCGTGGGCACGCGTATGGCTTTGGCCTGGATGCGCCCGGCAAGTTCCGGCAACAGGCGTTCGATGCCGCGCGCCAGACCGGTGGACACCGGGATCACCGACTGGAACGCCGAACGGGTACGGCGCAGGTCCTCATGGTGGTAGGCGTCGATCACCGGCTGGTCGTTCATCGCCGAGTGGATGGTGGTGATCGACACGTATTCCAGGCCGATCGCCTCGTTCAGCAGCTTGAGCAGCGGCACCCCGCAATTGGTCGTGCAGGAGGCGTTGGAGACCAGCGTTTCGCGGCCGCTGAGGTCCTGCTGGTTGACCCCATAGACGATGGTGGCGTCGATGTCCGCCTCGCTCGCCATCGGCTGCGAGAACAGCACCCGCGGCGCGCCGGCGCGGAGGAAACGCTCGGCCTGGGCGCGGTTGGTGTACTGGCCGGAGCACTCCAGCACCAGGTCGACCCGCAGCGCCTGCCAGTCGATGGCCTCCGGAGTCGGGCTGCGCAGCACCTTCACGCAATCGCCGTTGATGTGCAGGCAGTCGCCGTCGACCTTCACTTCGCCGGGAAAGCGGCCATGGGTGGAGTCGAAGCGGGTCAGGTACTCGACGCTGGCCTGGTCGGCCAGGTCGTTCAGCGCGACGATCTCGAAGCCCAGTTGCTCCGGGCGCTCGTGCAGCGCGCGCAGGACGCAGCGGCCGATACGGCCATAGCCATTGAGCGCGACGCGAAAAGGCGGGGTGGACATCGGCAGGGATAGCTCCGGCAAGGGGCCAGTGAAAGGCGCCAATTATGCGGGGGATGGGCCCGCCTGGGAACCGTCCGCGACCCGCGCGGCGCGGCGTACGCCGCGGCGACGGCTCGCGTGCAGGCGCTGAAACGATTCATGCGACACCTGGCTGGCGCGACCGCGTTCCGTTGTGCAAGGCTCGCCCGCATCTACCGACCGCCAGGAGCGCCAGATGCCC
The DNA here is from genome assembly GCF_052044465.1 of Pseudomonas sp. 22490. Taxonomy (NCBI): domain Bacteria; kingdom Pseudomonadati; phylum Pseudomonadota; class Gammaproteobacteria; order Pseudomonadales; family Pseudomonadaceae; genus Pseudomonas; species Pseudomonas sp. 22490. Next base: position 136,539 of record NZ_JBQENS010000002.1, read on the forward strand.
CGCTTCGCCGCCAACCTCAGCATGCTCTACCCCCGCCACGACTTCCTCGAACGCTTCGCCGCCGCCGCGGCGGACGGCTTCGAGGGCGTGGAGTACCTGTTCCCCTATGCCTACCCTGCGGCCGAACTGAAGGCCCGGCTGGACGACCACGGCCTGCGCCAGGTGCTGTTCAATGCCGCACCCGGCGACTGGGACAAGGGCGAGCGCGGCCTGGCCAGCCTGCCGGGGCGCGAGGCCGAATTCCGCCGCGCCATCGCCCAGGCCATCGACTATGCCCAGGTCCTCGGCAACCGCCACATCCATGTCATGGCCGGACTGCTGCCGGCCGGCGCCGACCGCATCCGCCACCGCGAGACCTACCTCGACAACCTCGCCCATGCCGCCCGCGAGGCCGCCGGTGCCGGGCTGACGGTGCTCATAGAGCCGATCAACAACCGCGACATGCCGGGCTTCTTCCTCACCCGCCAGGACGACGCCCAGGCCATCTGCCGCGAGGTCGGCGCGGACAACCTGCAGGTACAGTTCGACTGCTACCACTGCCAGATCGTCGAGGGCGACCTGGCCACCACCCTGCGTCGCGACATCGGCAATATCGGCCACGTCCAGATCGCCGGGGTACCCGACCGCCACGAGCCGGATGACGACAACGAAGTGAACTACCCCTACCTGTTCGAGCTACTCGACCGGCTCGGCTACCAGGGCTGGATCGGCTGCGAGTACCGTCCGCGCGGCGACACCTCGGCAGGCCTGGAATGGCTGCGGCGCTGGCGCGCTACTCGACGCGACGGATGATCGGCTCCAGCGCGTCCAGACGCTCGCGGGCGGCCAGCCAGTCGCGCACTTCCGCGCACCACTGTTCTTCCTTCAGCACCGCGCGGGCACGGGTCAGCACTCGCGGCCAGGGACGGTCGTCGAACAGGCGCAGCAGCACCTGGTTGAGCTGTTCGCTATCCAGCGGCCGGCGTCCACGGCGCACCGGCGCGTCGACCCGCTGCGCCAGCGATTGCAGCACCCGTTCGCGCTGCGCCGTATCCACCGGCATCGGCTGCTCGTCGTAGGCACAGAGCACCAGGATCTCCGGCGCGACGTTCTCCAGCAGGCCGGCGCGCAGCCGGCAGTGGCCATCGAGGATCACGCAGGCATCCAGGCAGTTCAGGCGCAGCGCCAGCACCGGCGGCAGCTCGCCTTCGCGGGCCTTCTTGCGCCACCACTTGACCCGCCCCTCGTCATCCTCGACCCGGCGCAGGGCGATCAGGGCGTCGTTGTCGCGCCCCCACCAGTCGAGCCACTGCACCCAGTCGTCGTCGAGGACCTTCTCCAGGCTGTAGAAGCGCCAGTCCGGCAACAGTGCGTCGCGCCCGACGCTGCGGTAGCGCCAGCGTTCCAGCACCCGTTCGCGCGGATCGTGGCTCTGCGGTGGCTGCCAGGCGGGCACCTGCTCGGCGAGCGACAGGCGCAGCAACCAGCGCCCGGCCTCCAGGCAACTGCCCGGGCTGGTACGCAGGGTCTCGACGAAATAGCGGCTCCAGGCCTTGTAGCGGGCCTCGCCGCGCAGGCCGCGCAACGCTTCCAGGGTCGGCGAGTCGATGGGCGGCACGCTGGCCTGCGCCGGGCTCGCCGCGACCAGGCTCTTCACCAGCCAGATGCCATCGTGGTACGGCAACTGGGTGGCCCAGAGCAGCGGCTGATCGCCACGCATCAGGCGAATGCGGGCCTGGCCGCCGGATTGCAGATGAAGGAAAGAGGGCGCCCGATGGGCGCCCTCCACCTGGACCGCGAGGCCCAGCCATTCGCCATTGGCGGGGCTTTCGAGGTCCCGCCAGTAGAGCGTGTGCATCAGTCTTCCAGCAGCTCCTCGGCCACCGCCAGGACGTTGTCCAGGGTGAAGCCGAAGTGCTCGAACAGCGCCGGGGCCGGCGCCGACTCGCCGAAGCTGGTCATGCCGATGATGCGCCCGTCGAGACCGACGTACTTGTACCAGTAGTCGGCATGGGCGGCCTCGATGGCGATGCGCGCGCCGACTTCCACCGGCAGCACGGACTGCTTGTAGGACTCGTCCTGCTGCTCGTAGACGCTGGTGCATGGCATCGATACCACGCGGACCTTGCGGCCCTGCTCGCTGAGCTTGTCGTAGGCCTGCACGGCCAGGCCGACTTCCGAACCGGTGGCGATCAGGATCAGTTCCGGCTCGCCTTCGCAGTCCTTCAGCACGTAGCCGCCGCGGGCGATGTCGGCCACCTGGGCGACGTCGCGCGCCTGGTGCGGCAGGTTCTGGCGGGAGAAGATCAGCGCGGACGGACCGTCGGCGCGCTCGATGGCATGCTTCCAGGCCACCGCCGACTCGACCGCGTCGGCCGGGCGCCAGGTGTCCAGGTTCGGGGTCAGGCGCAGGCTGGCCAGTTGTTCGATCGGCTGGTGGGTCGGGCCGTCCTCGCCGAGGCCGATGGAGTCGTGGGTGAACACGTAGAGCACGCGCTGCTTCATCAATGCGGACATGCGCACGGCGTTGCGCGCGTATTCCATGAAGATCAGGAAGGTCGCACCGTAGGGAATGAAACCGCCGTGCAGGGCGACGCCATTCATGATCGCGCTCATGCCGAATTCGCGCACGCCGTAGAACACGTAGTTGCCGGCGGCGTCGTCGGCGCTGACGCCCTTGCAGCCCTTCCACAGGGTCAGGTTGGAGCCGGCCAGGTCGGCGGAACCGCCGAGCAGCTCCGGCAGCAACGGGCCGAAGGCGTTCAGCGCGTTCTGGCTGGCCTTGCGGCTGGCGATGGTCTCACCCTTGTTGGCAACATCGGCGACGTAGGCCGCGGCCTTCTCGGCGAAGTCGGCCGGCAGCTCGCCCTTCAGGCGGCGCAGCAATTCGGCGGCCAGTTCCGGATGGGCAGCCTGGTAGGCGGCGAAACGCTTGTTCCACTCGGCTTCCTGGGCGGCGCCGGATTCCTTGGCGTCCCACTCGGCGTAGATCTGCGCCGGGATCTCGAACGGAGCGTGCTCCCAGCCCAGCGCGGCGCGGGTCGCGGCGATCTCGTCGGCGCCCAGCGGCGCGCCGTGGCACTCTTCCTTGCCCTGCTTGTTCGGCGAGCCGAAACCGATCACGGTCTTGCAGCAGATCAGGGTCGGCTGGTCGCTCTTGCGCGCGGTATCGATGGCGGTCTTGATCTCGTCGGCGTCATGCCCGTCGACGTTGCGGATCACTTGCCAGCCATAGGCCTCGAAGCGCTTCGGGGTGTCGTCGGTGAACCAGCCGTGGACCTCGCCGTCGATGGAAATGCCGTTGTCGTCGTAGAAGGCGATCAGCTTGTTCAGGCGCAGGGTGCCGGCCAGCGAGGCGACCTCATGGGAAATGCCTTCCATCATGCAGCCGTCGCCGAGGAAGGCGTAGGTGTAGTGGTCGACCACCGCGTGGCCGTCGCGGTTGAACTGGGCGGCCAGGACCTTCTCCGCCAGCGCCATGCCCACCGCATTGGCGATGCCCTGGCCGAGCGGACCGGTGGTGGTCTCGACGCCGGCGGTGTAGCCGTACTCCGGGTGGCCCGGGGTGCGCGAGTTGAGCTGGCGGAAGTTCTTCAGGTCCTCGATGCCGAGGTCGTACCCGGTGAGGTGCAGCAGGGAGTAGATCAGCATCGAGCCGTGGCCGTTGGACAGCACGAAGCGGTCGCGGTTGGCCCACTGCGGGTTGCTCGGGTTGTGCTGCATGTAGTCGCGCCAGAGGACCTCGGCGATATCGGCCATGCCCATCGGGGCGCCCGGGTGGCCGCTGTTGGCTTTCTGCACGGCATCCATGCTCAGTGCACGGATGGCATTGGCTCGCTCACGACGGCTGGGCATCGCAATTCTCCTACGGGGGTTGCTGGTCGGAAGACCAGGAGTGAAAAAAAGGGCGCCATTTTCGCCCACCGAAGGCCCAAGGGGCAATGACAGATCGGCAGGGGGACAGTATGTCGCTGCCGACCGGTTTTGCCAGAAGCCTGGCGCAGCCGGATTGCAATTGCGCGACGGCCACCCGTCATCAATATCAAAAATTTTTGATACAGGCATTGCCGGGGTTCGGACCCGGTACTAGACTGCGCCTCCATGAGCCTTCGCGTGCCTTCGATACGACCAGACGACTACGACCCGCTCGCCGCGCTGTGCAAGGCGGCTGGCGACTCGCTGCGACTGAATGTGTTGCGCGCCCTGGCCAACGATTCGTTCGGCGTGCTGGAGCTGGCGCAGATCTTCGCCATCGGCCAGTCGGGCATGAGCCACCACCTCAAGGTGCTGGCCCAGGCCGGGCTGGTGGCGACGCGCCGCGAGGGCAACGCGATCTTCTACCGACGTTCGCTGCCCCTGGCCGAACGCACCGGCGGCGCGCTGCACGCGGCGCTGCTGGAGGAAGTGGACGAACGGGCGCTACCCGACGACGTGCGGGCGCGGATCGATGCCGTGCACGCCCAGCGCGCGGCGGTCAGCCAGGACTTCTTCGCCCGCGCGGCGGACAAGTTCCAGGCCCAGCAGGACCTGATCGCAGGACTGCCGCAATACCGTGAGAGCGTGTTGGCCTTGCTCGACGCACTGGCCTTCGCCCCCGGCGCCACGGCGCTGGAGGTCGGCCCGGGGGACGGCGGATTCCTGCCGGAACTCGCCAGGCGTTTCCGCCAGGTCACGGCGCTGGACAACAGCGCGGCGATGCTGGAACTGGCGCGCCAGCGCTGCAAGGAAGAAGGATTGGGCAACGTCCGCCTGGAATTGGCCGATGCCCTGCAGGACGCCGCCGAACCGGCCGATTGCGTGGTGCTGAACATGGTCCTGCACCACTTCGCCGCGCCGGCGGAGGCGCTGAAACAGTTGGCCCGCCTGGTCCATCCGGGCGGCAGCCTGCTGGTGACGGACTTGTGCCGGCACAACCAGGGCTGGGCCAGGGAGGCCTGCGGCGACCTCTGGTTGGGTTTCGAACAGGAGGACCTGGCCCAGTGGGCCGACGCCGCAGGGCTCACGCCCGGCGAGAGTCTTTACATTGGTTTACGCAATGGCTTCCAGATCCAGGTCCGGCACTTCGCCAGGGATGCATCCGAAAGCCGCCTCACCCACCGGTAATGTAGGAACCGATTGATGAGCGAATATTCCGTTTTCACCTCCGAGTCCGTGTCCGAAGGCCATCCGGACAAGATCGCGGACCAGATCTCCGACGCGGTGCTGGACGCCATCATCGCCAAGGACAAGTACGCTCGCGTGGCATGCGAAACCCTGGTCAAGACCGGCGTGGCGATCATCGCCGGTGAAGTCACCACCTCCGCCTGGGTCGACCTGGAAGAGCTGGTGCGCAAGGTCATCATCGACATCGGCTACGACAGCTCCGACGTCGGCTTCGATGGTGCCACCTGCGGCGTGCTGAACATCATCGGCAAGCAGTCGGTGGACATCAACCAGGGCGTCGACCGGGCCAAGCCGGAAGACCAGGGCGCCGGCGACCAGGGCCTGATGTTCGGCTACGCCAGTAACGAGACCGACGTGCTGATGCCGGCGCCGATCTGCTTCTCCCACCGCCTGGTCGAGCGCCAGGCCGAGGCGCGCAAGTCCGGCCTGCTGCCATGGCTGCGCCCGGACGCCAAGTCCCAGGTGACCTGCCGCTACGAAGGCGGCAAGGTGGTCGGCATCGATGCGGTGGTGCTGTCCACCCAGCACAACCCGGAAGTCTCCTATAACGACCTGCGCGACGGCGTGATGGAGCTGATCATCAAGCAGGTGCTGCCGGCCGAGCTGCTGCACAAGGACACCCAGTTCCACATCAACCCGACCGGCAACTTCGTGATCGGCGGCCCGGTCGGCGACTGCGGCCTGACCGGACGCAAGATCATCGTCGACTCCTACGGCGGCATGGCCCGCCACGGCGGCGGCGCGTTCTCCGGCAAGGACCCGTCCAAGGTCGACCGCTCCGCCGCCTACGCCGGCCGCTACGTGGCGAAGAACATCGTCGCCGCCGGCCTCGCCGAGCGTTGCGAGATCCAGGTTTCCTACGCCATCGGCGTGGCCCAGCCGACCTCGATCTCGATCAACACCTTCGGCACCGGCAAGGTCAGCGACGAGAAGATCGTGCAACTGGTCCGCGAGCACTTCGACCTGCGCCCGTACGCGATCACCAAGATGCTCGACCTGCTCCACCCGATGTACCAGCCGACCGCGGCCTACGGCCACTTCGGTCGTCATCCGTTCGAGCTGACCGTGGACGGCGATACCTTCACCGCGTTCACCTGGGAGAAGACCGACAAGGCCGCTCTCCTGCGCGACGCCGCCGGCCTCTGAGCGACCGCGCGATAAAAAGCCCCGCTTCGGCGGGGCTTTTTCGTTTCCGGCAGGCTCAGCGCATGCGGAAGGCTTCCTGGTGGAACAGCCGCAGCGGCATGCCCTGCCGGCGCAGATCGCGGCGCAGGCTGTCGGCCAGCCCCTGCGGACCGCAGAACCAGACGCTCGGCCAGCGTCCTTCGGCGCTCTTCAGCACGCCCAGTTGCGCCGCCTGCGGCTTGCCCTGCTCGTCGCTATAGCGGATGTGCAGGGTCACGCTGGGCAGGTGTTCGCAAAGCTCGCGCAAGCGCCCGGCGAACAGCGCTTCCTGGGAATTGCGCACGCAATAGTGCAGCTCCACCGATGGCGCGCTTTCCGGCGCGGCCTGCAGCGACTCCAGCCAGGCGATGAACGGCGTCACGCCGATCCCGGCGGCGACCCAGACCTGCCGCCCGGCCAGGCCACGGCGGAAGTCGAAGCAGCCGTATGGCCCCTCCACCTCGACCCTGGCGCCGACCTCCAGGTTGTCCTGCAGGCGCCGGGTGTAGTCGCCCAACGCCTTGATGCTGAAGCGCACCTCGCCGCAGCCGCGGTCGGCGCTGGCGATGGTGAACGGATGGGCACCCTCCAGGCGGTCGCAGGTGAGAAAGGCGAACTGCCCGGCCCTGTGCGACCAGTCGCCCTGCAGCCGGCAGGTCACCTCGAGCAGGCTTTCGCCGTGCCGCTCGACGGCGGTGACCACGCCCGCATGGCGACGCGTGCGACCGATCCGCCCGCTCAGAGACAACAGTGCGCAGGCCGAACCGAGCAGAGCGCAGGCCGCCACCAGCCAACCGGCCGGCTGGCTCCAGTAGCTGGCCGGGGCGAGCACCACGGAATGGAAGGCCAGTACCAGGTAGACCAGGGCCAACGCCTTGTGCACATAACGCCAGAGGTGATACGGGAAGCGCTGCCAGAGAGTGATCAGCAGCATCCCGCCGAGAATCCACGCCGACCATTCACCCAACTCCTTGGCCGAGCCACGGAAGACGTCGAGGAAGGTTTCCACCCGCGGGCCTTTCACCGGTTTGCCGACGATACCCGCCAGCCAGGGGCCGGCCAACTCCAGCAGGTAGTGCAACAGGCCGAGGACGATGGCCAGGATGCCCGCCCACTTGTGCAGGCGGTACATGCGGTCGAGCCCGTCCAGCGGCTTCTCCAGCCAGACCGGACGCACCGCCAGCAGCATGATCAACGACATCAGGGCGAAGGACGCTACCCCGGTAAGCAGGATCGCCTGCTTGCGCACCACCCAGATATCCAGGCTCGCCGGCGGATCGACGGCCAGCGTCAGGCCCCAGGCCGCCAGCGCGGCGGCGAGAACTCCCCATAACAGTTTCATTGGCACCACTCCCCGACAGAACGCGCGAATCGCTGGAATGAACCCTGCGCGTCCAGTCTTAATTGTCCCTTAACTTCATGGGGGAATTAGCGAGGCCAGCGAGGTTTTCCCGCACAGCCATGACCTGCGTCAATCGTTGTCGGCCTTCAACCCCGGGGTGGGCGGAGCTATGCTGGTCCGCCGCGCCTACCGCCGAGCCGTGCCATGAAGATCCGCCTGCTGTCCGACCTCCACCACGAACATTTCGACGGGCGACGCCAACTGCCAGAGGTCGAGGCCGACGTGGTGGTGCTGGCCGGCGATATCCACAGCCACCTGGAAGGCCTGCACTGGGCCCGCGAGACCTTCGCCGACAGCGAGATCGTCTACGTCGCCGGCAACCATGAGTTCTACTCCTCGGAAATGACCGACCTGACCCAGGCGATGCGCAATATCGCCCGGGCGCTGGATATCCACTTCCTGGAAAACGACGAAGCGCGGATCGGCCCGGCGCGCTTCCTCGGCGCCACCCTGTGGACCGACTTCCAGCTCTATGGCGCGGACGGCTATGCGCCCGCCCATGAGCTGGCCCTGCAATCGATGCCGGACTTCAGCTGCATCGACTGGTTCGGCGGCGACTTCACCCCCGAGCAGAGCATCGCCCTGCACCGAGCCTCGCGCGACTGGCTCGCCGAACAGTTGGCGCGGCCCCACGACGGCCCGACGCTGGTGGTCAGCCACCACGCGCCCAGTGCGCTGTCGATCCCGCCGCAGTTCGTCGGCAACCCGCTGTCGCCAGCCTTCGCTTCCAACCTCGACGAACTGGTGGCGCAGGCCGACTACTGGCTGCACGGTCACGTCCACGATGCCCTCGACTACCGCATCGGCCGGGCACGGGTGCTGGCCAATCCGGGCGGCTATCCCCACGAGAGAGGCGGGTTCCGTCCGGAATTCGTCTTCGAGGTCTGAGCCTCAGCGCGGCAACTGGCTGAAGAAGCGCCAGATTTCCGCTGGCGCGTCCAGTTCCGGGTCGCTCTTGCCGAGAATCCGCGGGAAGCGATAGTCCGGCTGCGCCAGCACGTGGCCGCCGCCATGCACGCTGAGCAGCTCCACCGGCGGATGGCCGTCTTCCTGCCAGCGCTGGCGCTCGGTCCAGACCGGGCCGGGACGGGTCAGCGGCGCCACGTCCGGCGGCGCGGCGATGCCGTTCAGGCCGGCCCACCAGCGTGCCGAGTCCAGGGTCGAGCGTACCGCGCCCCGGTCGCCGAAGCCGAACAGGCTGACCTTGCCGCCGAGATAGGGATTGATCGGATCGCGCGTGCCGTTGATCAGCAACGCCGCGGTCGGCCGCTCGACCGGCCGACAGGCATCGTTCTCCGTGGTCGGCAGGCTCGCCGCCACCGTTGCGATCGCCGCCGGCAACCCCGGTGCTTCGGCGGCCAGGCGGAAAGCCATCTGGCCGCCATTGGAGTAGCCGGCGACATATACCCGCTGCGGATCGACGCGGTATTCCTGGGCCAGCCGCGCCACCAGCGCGCGGAGGAAAGCCACGTCATCGACGTCACGCAGCCGCGCCGAATAGCTGGCGGCCTTGCGGCAATCGTTCCAGTGGCCCTCGAAGCCGTCCGGGTAGGCCACCAGGAAACCTTCTTGCGCCGCCAGCCGGTCGAAGCCGTAGCCGCTGATGCGGCGCATCTGCGCGCCGTCGCCCCGTGAGCCGTGCAGCACCACCAGCAACGGCGCTCCCTCGGACACGCCCGGCGGCACGTAGAGCAGGTAATGCCGGCGCAGGCCTGCGACCTTCAGACTCGAGTCCTCGCTGTGGCCGGCCAGCGCGGGGGGGCGCAGGGCCTCGTCCTGCAACCACCACCAGGCGCCGGCGAGCAGCGCCAGGACCAGCAGCAGGATAAGCGTGCGAACCAGGCGGATCAGCGTACGCATCGCGGTTCTCCCGTTCTCGGTGTCTTCGGACAACGTTAGGCCGGGTTGTGCCGGAATGCCCGAACCATGGCCCTTCTCCAGAGACCCCGGGGCGGCGTACTTTGCTCCCGGACAACCACAACCGTGCCGTTTGCTGGCACACTTGCGCCTTTGTCACGCCGGCTGCCGCCTGCCTCATCCGCCTGCCAGGACGCTCGGCCGAGCCGTCGTCCGGCAACCGCACCGGCCGTTCGATCAAGGAGCCAACCGATGTCCATTCGTCCTTCACTGCCGCTGGCCGGGCTGCTGCTCGCCGTCGCCCTGCCGCTCTCTGCCGCCCAGCCGGGCGCCGCCAAAGGCGCCCCACTCAGCGGTTGCGCCGCCAAGCAGGCCGCCATCGAGGCGAAGCTGGAAACGGCCCGCTCGTTCGCCAACGAAGGCCAGGTGGCCGGCTTGGAAAAGGCCCTCTCCGAGGTCAAGGAACACTGCACCGAAGCCGGCCTGCTGAGGGAAAACAAGCAGAAGGTGATCGACAGCGAGCGCGAGGTCAGCGAACGCGAGAAGGATTTGCGCAAGGCCATGGGCAAGGGCGATCCGGAGAAGATCGAGAAACGCAAGGCCAAGCTGGCCGAGGCCCGCGCCGAACTGGAAGAGGCCAAGAAAGGCCTGGAACAGGCCCAGGCGCAGTAGGACACCAGATACCGCCCTACGCCTCGCGCCTCCCACGCAAGGCGTATGACGCCCGGTCCGGCCTCAGAGCGCGCGGAATTTCTTGTGGCAGGCTTCGCAGGCGTCTTCCACCGCGGCGAAGTCCTTGCGCACGCCATCCGGGGTCGGCGTGGCCTGGCGGGTGTTGTCCTGAAGACGGTTCATCGCGTCGATGAAGACCTGGGTGGCGGCCTTGAACTCCTGCTGGCGCTGCCAGACCTCGTCCTTGGCGCGGGTGTCCTCGCCCTCCTCGCCGGCCTTGGGACTGGGGAAGTACTGCCAGGGCTGGTCGGCCAGTTGGTGCAACTTCGCCGATCCGGCGCGGAACTTCTCCGCGTCGAAGGGCAGGCGTCCGCGGAGCATCCCGCCCATGTCCTCGCTGGTCCGTAGCATTTCCTTGAAGATCGCCTGGCGCTTGGCCTCGGGCGAATTGGGATCCATACGGTGACAGCCGCTCAGGGCGACGCCGGCCAGCAGCACGACGAGCAGGGACTTCAGCTTCATGGCAAGGCTCTTTTTTCAGGGTCGATCACGGAAGCGGCGGATTATCCGCCGCCACCGCCGATTGATCCAGAGCCGCGCGCCCGCACTGCGGCCATAGGCCGCAGCGGGCTGCTCAGGCGGAAACCACGAAGAACGCGGCGATGAGCAGCATGCCGACGAACCAGACCAGCGAGCGCAACGGCCCCCAGTCGGCGAGGTAGCAGATGACGTAGAGCAGGCGACTGGTGATCCAGGCAATGGCCAGGCTATCCAGGGTCGCCTGCGAAGCGTTGCCGACCAGATGGGCGATGATCACCGCCGCGGCGAACGCCGGGGTCACTTCGAAAGCGTTCAACTGGGCGTTGTTGGCACGCCGGCGAAAGCCTTCGAGCGAACCGAGGAACGCCCGCGGGTCGGCGTTGGCCCGACCGCCGTAGCCCTCCCCGCCGAACTTGGCGATGGAGGTACAGACGTAAGGCAGGAAGATCGCGATCAGCACGCACCAGAAAGCGATGGTCATGGCAGTTCCTTGTAGTTGTGGAACTGCAACTCAAGCTGGCGCCGCTCGTTCTGTAAAGGCACAGCCCCTTCAGAGCTTCATCAGCAGCATTCCGGCCAGCACCAGGCCGCACGCCAGCAGGCGTGGCAGTCCGAACGGCTCGTTGAGGAAGCGCATGCCGAACAGCACCGCCAGCAGCACGCTGGTCTCGCGCAACGCTGCCGCTTCGGCGATCGACCCCAGCTGCATGGCCCACAGCACCAGGCCGTAGCTGGCCAACACGCAGACCCCGACCGCCAGGCCGAGCTTCCACTCCAGCGCCCAGAAGCGGGCGAAGGCGCGGGTTCGCGCGCCGACGGCGATCAGCGGGAACGGCAGGCCGGAAAGCAGCGTCAGCCAGACCAGGTAGTCAAGCGCCAACGGCCAGCGCTTCAAGGCGTTGCCGTCGCTCCAGGTGTAGCCGCCGATGCACAGGCCGATCAGCAGCACCACCGGCAGGGTCCGCCAGGGCAGCCGCGAACCGCCGCCGCCCCAGAGCAGGCAAAGCATGCCGAAGGGGATCAACAGGATGCCGAGGATCTGCCGGCCGCTGAGCTGCTCGCCGCCGAACGCCAGGGTCAGGCCCAGCACCACCAGCGGCGACAGCCCGCGCATCAGCGGATAGACCAGGCCCAGGTCGCCGACCTTGTAGGCCTCGATCAGCAGTACCCGGTAGAGCAGTTGCAGGACGGTGGCGCCGAGCAGCCAGGGCCAGACTTCGGCCGGCGGCAGGCTGACGAAGGGCAACAGCAGGATGGCGCAGAGCACGCCGACAACGTCCATGCAGGCGACCACCAGCAAGCGGTCGCTGCTGAACTTGACCAGGGTGTTCCAGGTGGCGTGGAGAACGGCGGCGCATAGCACCAGGCTGGTGGCTAGCATGACGGGCCTTATTGGTATAGACCAGGATAGTCTATCCCGGCGGAGGCTCCAAATGCTCGCCTCGTTGCGGCGTTTTTCCCTGAAAGCTCCTACGAAAGCGGAGAAACATGCAGCAGACATCGTTACGTCAAACGGCTTAATCTTCGGACAATCCTGATGGACTACCATCGGCCAGCGCCGCACAGTGCCGGCCCGGCCTCCCTTATCAACGACACAGGAATCCCTGCCTTGAGCGCTCTCCTCAAGCCCCTCGACAACCGCTTGTTCTGGCCCGCGGTCGCCATCGGCGGCCTGCTGATCCTCGCTTTCGTCCTCTACCTCCAGCACGTGCGCGGCTTCGCGCCCTGCTCGCTGTGCATCTTCATTCGCCTGGACGTGCTCGGCCTGGTGCTCGCCGGGATCGTCGGCAGCCTCGCCCCGCGTTCGCGGATCGCCGGCGGCATCGCCGCGCTGGGCATGCTCGCCGCCAGCCTGGGCGGGATCTACCACGCCTGGTCGCTGGTCGCGGAAGAGAAACTGGCTGCCCAGGGCATGGGCAGTTGCAAGATGTTCATGGGCTTCCCCGAATGGATACCGCTGGACACCTGGCTGCCGCAGGTCTTCCAGCCCGAGGGGCTGTGCGGCGAAGTGGTCTGGACCCTGCTCGGCCAGTCCATGGCGGTCTGGTCGCTGGCGCTGTTCGTGTTCTGCCTGCTGGCCCTGGCGGCCAAGCTGGCGTTCGGCCGCCGCACCGCCTGACAGCGCCGATATCCGTGCCGGCACAAGGAACGTGCTGGCCATTGGCTGGTCTACAATCGAGCTTTCTCAACCCGGATGAGTACCACCATGCCTCGATTCCTCAGAAATGCCCTCCTTCCCGTCCTCGCCCTGCTGCTCAGCGGCTGCGGCTACAACGCCATGCAGGCCGGCGACGAACAGGTGAAAGCCGCCTGGTCGGAAGTGCTCAACCAGTACCAGCGGCGCGCCGACCTGGTGCCCAACCTGGTCAGCACGGTGAAGGGCTATGCCTCCCATGAGGCGTCGGTCCTGACCCAGGTCACCGAGGCCCGGGCCAAGGTCGGCAGCGTGCAGCTGAACGCCGACCAACTGGACGACGAGCAGGCCGTGCAGCGCTTCCAAAAGGCCCAGGGCGAACTGAGCTCGGCGCTTTCGCGCCTGCTGGTAGTCACCGAGAACTACCCGCAACTGAAGGCCGACGGCCTGTTCAAGGACCTGCTGACCCAACTGGAAGGCACCGAGAACCGCATCGCCGTCGCTCGCGGCCGCTACGTCAAGTCGGTACAGGAATACAACGTGCTGCTGCGCCAGTTCCCCGGCGTGATCACCGCCAAGCTGTTCGGCTACAAGCCCAAGGCGAACTTCAGCGTGGAAAACGAAGCGGCCATCTCCACCGCGCCGAAAGTCGATTTCGGCAACCCGCAACCGGCGCAGTAAGCCATGCGCCGGCTGCTACTGGGCGCCGGGCTGCTGCTCGCCAGCCTGGTCGCCTGGGCCGATGTGCCACCGATACCCGCGCTGACGGCGCGGGTCACCGACCTCACCGCGACCCTTTCCGGCGACCAGCGCCAGCACCTGGAGCAACAGCTCGCCGCCCTGGAAGCCAAGAGCGGCGCGCAGCTCGCTGTGCTGCTGGTCCCGACCACCGGCGACGATTCCATCGAGGAGTACGCGGTGCGTACCTTCGAGAAATGGAAGCTGGGCCAGAAGAAGGTCGACGACGGCGTCCTGCTGCTGGTGGCGAAGAACGACCGCACCCTGCGCATCGAGGTCGGCTACGGCCTGGAAGGGGCCATCACCGACGTCCAGGCCGGGCGGATCATCAGCGAGCAGATCACGCCGCAGTTCCGCCAGGGCAACTTCTATGGCGGCATCCAGGCCGGCGTGGACAGCCTGGTGCAACTGATCGATGCCGAGAAGAACCCGGACAGCGCTACCGCCAGCGCTCCCGTCGACGCCTTGCCGGCGGTTCCCGAGGCCACGCCGCCGCGGGCCCTGCCGGCACCGGTCGACGAGGGTGAGGTGTATGACAGCGCCCCGCCGGAGCCGAAAAAGAAGAGCGGCCTGAGCGGACAGCTCTGGGGCAACCCGGTCTACCTCGGTGTCTATGTGGCGGTCCTGCTCGCCGTGGCCCTACTCGGACGCCTGCTGCCGTTGCAGTGGATGCGGCGGCGCAGCATCGGCCGCTTCCTGCTTTGCAGCGCGGCGGTCGCCGGCCTGGCCTGGCTGTTGAGCATGGGCCTGTGGCAGAACGTCGACCGCGCGGCGGACGACAGTCTCGGCGTACTGGCGCCGACCCTGTTCATCTACGCCCTGTTCCTGCTTCCCGGCGAAGTGCTGATGGCCATCCTCAGCGCCATCCTCAATAGTCGCGGCGGCGGTGGGGGAGGCGGCAGCGGCGGTGGCAGCATCTTCCGCGGTGGCGGCGGCTCCAGCGGCGGCGGCGGCGCCTCCGGACGCTGGTGACGAAAAGCCCGAGGCCTGTGCCTCGGGCTTTTTTCATCGGTCGGCGACGGTTCTCGCCGATGCCGGAAGTCTTCGCCGCTATCCGGCAAACGACCGGGTAACGCGCTTCGTCAGGCGTATACCCAGAGCACCCTGACCGGCGCCTGGCTGCGGTTGGCGTAGCGGCTGCGCATATGGCTGGGAATCTGGAAACCGTCGCCGGCCTGCAGGCGCAGCTCCTCGTCCTCCAGCCACAGGGTCAGCTCGCCTTCGAGCACGTAGCCGCCCTGCTCCGAGCTGTCCAGCAGGTCGCGCTCGCCGCTGTCGGCACCCGCTTCAAGGCAGGTTTCGAGCATGAAGAAGGCGCCGCCGAGACGCGGCGATACCAGGTTGTCGCTGGCGCCACGAGCGTAGGCCAGGGTCCGACGCTCGCCCGGGCGGGTCACCCAGGGCGAGGCCTGGATCTTCGGCGAGCAGAAAAAGTAGGTCGCCGGCACCCCGAGCACCTGGCTGATGGCGACCAGGTCGTCCACCGCCGGCCGCGAAAGGCCGCGCTCGACCTGGGAGACGAAGCCCACCGAACGGCGAATGCCGTCGGCCAGCGCCTGCAGGGTGATGCCCTTGCGCTTGCGCAATTCGCGCACCAGGCTGGCGATCTCCGCCAGGTCGTCGGCTACTTCGCTCATCTCGGCTCCGGGCCCTCTCAGAACAGGTCGCGCAAACGGTAATACGCTTTGCCCAGGGCTTCCAGCGGCGCGGCGAAGCGCTGGCCGCCGGGAAACTTCGGATTGCGCAGGCGCTGGTAGAGCGCCAGGGTCTCGTCGTCGCCGAGCAGCGCGTCGCTGACCGCCCTGGCCGCCGCCAGACTCGGCAGCACGCCGTGGCCGGAGTAGCCTTGCAGCCAGTAGCGGTTGCCCTGCCGGCCGATGTCCGGGGTACGCCGCATGCTGCAGTCGATATGCCCGCCCCAGGCATACTCCAGCGCCACCCCGCGCAACTGCGGGAACACCCTTTCGAGATAGGGCCGGGTGGCGGCGCGGATGTCGCTGGGCATGCCGCCCAGGTAGGTGCAGCCGCCGCCGAACAGCAGGCGGTGGTCCGGGGTCAGGCGGAAGTAGTCGAGGACGAACTGGTTGTCGGTCACGCAGCAGTTGCGCGGCAGCAACGACTTCGCCCGTTCCTCGCCGAGCGGCTCAGTGGCGACCTGATAGGTGCCCACCGGCAGCATCCGTTGCGACAGCTCGCTGTCCAGCCCGTCGATGTAGGCGTTGCAGGCCAGCACCAGCGCCGCGCAGCGGATCTCGCCGTGCTCGGTACGGACCCGGTAGCCGTCGCCCTCCTCGCGATAGTTCAGGGCCCGGGTCCGCTCGTGGATACGCCCGCCGGCGCGCTCGATGGCGGCGGCCAGGCCGAACGCCAGCTTGAGCGGATTCAGGTGTGCGGCGTGGGGGTCGTAGAGACCGGCAAGGTAGCGCTCGCTGGCGATCCATTCGGGCAACTCGTCCTTCGCCACGAAGCGTAGCCCCTCGTAGCCCCAGCGACGGTTGGCCTCGGCCTGCCAGTCGTAGAGCAGGCCGACCCGGCGCGGCAGGATCGCCGTCCATAGGTGACCGACCCGGTAGTCGCAGTCGAAGCCATGTCGCTGCGGCAACTCGCGCATCTCGCCGGCCGCCCAGAGCATGCCGTCCCAGAGACGGCGTGCGCCTTCGTAGCCGAGGTCGGCCTCCAGCGGCGGCAGGTCGCTGGACCAGCCGGGCAGCGCCTGCCCACCGTTGCGCCCGGAGGCCGCCCAGGCGATCCGGCTGGCTTCGATGACGCATACCTGGCGTCCGCCTTCGACCAGCCGCAGCGCCGTGTGCAAGCCGCTGAAACCGGCGCCGACCACCAGCACCTCGCAGTCGAGGTCACCCTCCAGGGCCTGGCGCGGCTGGATCAGTTCGGGATTGACGGCGGCGTAGTAAGTGCCGACATGCTCGTTGGATTGCAGGAACATCGCGACCTCCGTGAAATTATATTGGTTATTTTTCATGAAAAATAACACTTAAAATTTCACGAAACCAGTCCCGAGCATTCGCAAACGGCCGGCAGGATGCCGTCGCGCACCAGCAGAGGCAGAGGGGCAAATATTCGAAAGGAGGCGGGAAGCCCCCCGCCAGAGCGAAACTGGCGAGGGGAACAGACGTGCGGACAGCGCGGCTCGCGCCGCGGAGAAAAGGTGCACGACCACGGGCGGGGGCATGCCGGGCGTGCTGCGCCAGTGTCGGCGCCGACGGGAGCGGGCGACAGGTACGAATGCACCAGCCGCCCTGGTGCATTCGTACCCTCTTCGTTTATTTGCGCCCGTTGCCGTTGCGCGGCTCCGGCGCGAATCCGCGTTCGCGTGCCCAGACGATGGCCTCGCCACGGCTGTGGACATCGAGCTTGGCGTAGATGGTCGCCACGTGGTTGCGCACGGTGTTCGGCGCCAGGCCCAGTTCCTTGGCGATCTCCTTGTCCGCCAGGCCCTGGCAGATGAGGTCGAACACCTCGCGCTCGCGCGCAGTCAGGTCGGCCAGTTCGGCGCCGGTGCCCGGCGCGTTGGCGCGGCGAACGTTGGCGAGCTTTTCGATCAGGGTGCGGCTGAACCAGGAAGCGTCCTGCATCACCGTCTCGATGGCGTGCACCAGCTCCATTTCGGTGCGCCGCCGGTCGCTGATGTCCAGCAAGGCCACCAGCACGCAGTCCTGCTCGTTGAGGCTCACCGCCTCGGCCGAGACCAGGCAGTCCAGGCCGTTGCGATCCTTGTGCTGCAGGCGCAGCTGGACGTTGCGCACGCTGCCGCTCTGCGCCAGCAGCTCGCCCAGGCGCTCGGCGCCGCCGTCCTGCCACAGCCCGCAGGCGACGGTGGACTCGCCGAGCAGTTCCTCGGCCTGGTAGCCGAAGGTTTCGCTGAAGGCCTGGTTGATGTCCAGCACCTGCAGGTCGTCGCCGCACAGCACCAGGCTCGGCACCGGTGCCATGCGGAAGGCCTTGGCGAAGCGCTCCTCGCTCTTGCGCAGGGCCTCCTCGGCCTTCTTCCGCGGTTCGAGATCGGTGAAGGTGAAGAGCATGCAGGCCTCCTCGCCGACCTCTATCGGCTGCCCGGCGACCACCACGCACTTGCGTCCGCCCTCCGCCACCCGCAGGCTCGCCTCCATCTGCGGGATGGTCTCGCCGGCGCCCAGACGCTCCACCGCCAGTTCGCGGCGCTCGGCCTGGTCGAGTACGTCCAGCTCGTACACCGAACGGCCGATCACCTGGTCGCGGGCATAGCCGGTCATTTCCAGGAAACCGACATTGACCTTCACGTAGCGGTAGTCGCTGAGCCGGCAGATCACCGCCGGCGCCGGGTTGGCATTGAAGGTCTTCTCGAAGCGCTGCTCGGCGCTGGCCCACTCGGTGGCGTCGTGGAGGATCAGCACCAGGCAGTCGGGCTTGTCCTCGGGGGTGGTCAGCACCAACCCGCGCACGCGGTGCACCCAGCGGGTGTCCTCGTCGGCGGCGGGAAACACTTCCACCACCACGTCGCTGAAGCACTCGCCAGCCACCAGGCGCTCGGCCGGGTACTGCCCCTCCTGCAGCGGATGATTGTTGCGGTAGCGCAGGCGAAAGCGTTCGCGATACTCGCCGGTATCGGCGCCCAGGCCTTCCAGCGAATCGACGCCGTGCATCGCCAGGGCCGCCTCGTTGGCCCAGAGGATGCGCTGGTCCGGCTCGATCAGGATCACCCCTTCGGTAAGGCCGGCGATGATCTGCTGCAACTGGCGGCGGTCGGTCTGGGTACGCAGTACCTGGTCGTTCATGCTGTTCCTCTTGGATGGAGCGATTTTCCGGGGGCAGCAAGGATGCCCGCCCGCCCTGACCGCGCACGCGTGACGATTGCACTAGCGGTGCTAGTGCATTTGCATCGCGAAACGATAGCGGAGGCACCCCTACCCTGGCGATACAGGAAGCAATGTCCGGGCGGGAAGCCCAGACGCCGCGCCGGCCGGGAGGCTACGCCGCCCCTCGGTCCCGAGGTCGTCGACGCATCCACCCGACTCGCCCTGCACGAGAAGAAAGCCCCATCCCCTTGCATGAGCGACGCGATGAGCAAGAACAAGCACCCCGATCTCGGCGAGATCCAGCGCAGCCTGAACCAGGCGCTGGAAGGCTACGACTGCCAGTGCCGGATGCACTACGACGGCACCGTCAGTATCAATGTCGCCGCCCGAGAGCACGACGAAACCTTCACCTTCGTCGGCATCCAGCCCGGCGAGCTGGACAACCCCACCCGCCTGCACCTGTTCGCCGAAAGCCTGCGTCGCGACCTGGCACTACTGGAGCCCTGGTTGGGAAAGCACGCAGCCTAGAATAAAAAAAGCGCCCCACAGGACCAAAACGACGTCCGGAGGCGCATGCGAGGACAGAGGAATCTTTCTGGCGATCAGGCCCGGCGTGCGATCTCCGCCGGCCGATGCGCCAGGTAATCGAGCAACAGGAACAGCACCGGCGCCACCTCGCGGCAATGCGCGACACCCTGGCGGATCCTCCCGGCGCTCTGCACCGCCCCTTCCCGTTGCAGGTCCTGCGGGCAGGCATCGAGCAGCGCCTCGATGCTCTCCGCGGTGCTTTCCAGGTGACATTGCAGGCCGATAGCCTGCTCGTTCCAGATGAAGCCCTGGTTTGCGCAGGCAGCCGAACCATAGAGCGGCACGCTGCCGGCCGGCAGGTCGAAGGTCTCGCCGTGCCAGTGGAACGCCATCAGCCGTTCCGGCAGGCGCTCGCCCAGCGGCGAGCCCAGCGCCTGGCTGTACCTGTGCAGCGGCCACCAGCCGATCTCCGCCTGGCGTCCCGGGCGTACCGCAGCCCCCAGCGCCTGGGCCAGCAGCTGCGCGCCGAGGCAGATGCCGAGGACCTTCTTGCCGGCATCCAGCGCCGCGCGGATCAAACGCTTCTCCGCCACCAGCCAGGGATATTGCGCTTCGTCGTGGACGCTCATCGGCCCGCCCATCACCACCAGCAGGTCGAAGCTGTCCAGCGCAGGCAGGTGGGCGTCGGCGTAGAGGTAGCAGACGTGCTCGTGCTCGCAGTGGCGGCCGATCCAGTCGCCGATCCGCGCGCTGCCTTCGAAGGGAACGTGTTGCAATACCAGGGCGCGCATCAGGCCACCTCCTCGTGTCGGTTGGCGACCCGGGCCAGGGCCCGTTCCAGTCGCCGCAGCATTTCGTCGACGTTGGCCCGGCTCACCGTCAGCGCCGGGGAAAAACGCAGGCAGTGCGGCTGCGGCGCGTTGATCAGCAGGCCTTCGCCGAACGCCGCGCGAACCACCGCTGGCGCGCGCTGGCCGATCAGCGGCAGCCCCCAGAACAGTCCCTGGCCGCGCAGCGGACCATGCCCATAGCGACGCGCGACACGGGCCAGGCCATCGCGCAGGTGGGTGCCCTGCTCGCGCACCTGCTCCAGGAAACCCGGCTCCAGCACGGTATTCAGTACCGCCAGCCCGGCAGCGGTCATCAACGCGTTGCCGTGGTGGGTGCCAAGCTGGTCGCCCGGTTCGAAGCAGCAGGCGTTGCCACGCGCCAGCAGCGCCGACAGCGGCACCCCGGCGCCGAGGCCCTTGCCGAGGGTAACGATGTCGGCGCGTACCCCGTACAGTTCCTCCGCCAGCAGCGCGCCGCAGCGGCCGATGCCGGTCTGCACCTCGTCGAGGATCAACAGGACGCCACGCTGCCGGCACAGCCGCTCGATGCCACGCAGGTAGTCGAGGGTCGCCGGGATCACCCCGGCATCGCCCTGCACCGGCTCCAGCATCACCGCCACCGTCTCTTCGTCGATGGCCGCGGCCATCGCGTCGAGGTCGTTGAACGGCACCCTGGCGAAGCCTTCCAGGCCATGCTGCGCCGGCTTGCCACAAGCCGTCAGGGTGCCCGGGGTGCGTCCATGGATGCTGTTGACGGTGCTGACGATCCGTTGCGCGCCGCCGCGATGCAGGCGGCCCCACTTGCGCGCCAGGGCGATGGCCGCTTCGTTGGCCTCGGCGCCGCTGGTGAGGAAGTAGGCCTGGTCGCTGCCGGTCGCCAGGCACAGGCGCTGCGCCAATGCCAGCACCGGCCGGTTGAGCAGGCCGGGGCCGGCGCTGACCAGCTCCCGCGCCTGCCGGGCCAGGGCCTGGACCAGCACGCTGGGACTGTGGCCAAGGCAGTTCACCGCCAGGCCCTGGGTGAAGTCGAGGAAGGCACGTCCGTCGCTGTCCCACAGCCACGAGCCCTGGCCACGGACGAACACCTGTTCGGGCCGTTCCTGGGTGCGCATCAGGCGCAGGCTATCCAGCGTATCAGCCATCTTTCAGTTCCTCGGTCATGTACTCCACCGCCAGCAAGCGCACGCCCTGCGGCCCCTGTTCCAGCAGCCGGCGGCTTTCCCGGCGCGTTTCGATGCGCAGTTCGAAGCCGTCGCCGGCGGGGAAGCGCTGGCGCATCAGCTCGCGCACCTCGGCAAAGCGCGCGGCGCTCACCGTCATGCTGGCCAACAGCCGGCCGGACTGGCTCAGGGTGATCAGGTAGTCGCTCAAGAGGCATGCTCCCGGTAATCCGACGGTCCGCGCAGGCGCGGCCCCCAGTCTTCCACCACGCCGCTGGACAGGCGTTTCGCCGCTGTCTTGCGCCAACGCTGGGAGAGCGCGTCGCAGGCCATCATCTGGCGCAACCCGAGAGGCTCCAGGGGATCGCCGAAATACCACTGCAACAGGCGGGCGACGGTCAGTTCAGGGTAATGCCGCTGGACCAGCTTCAGCTCGTCCCCGGGAGTCACCATGCCGCTGCGCAGGACCCGATAGAACCAGCCGCAGCGGCCGCCGCTCTGCAATTCGTCGGGCAGCTCGGGAAGATTCCAGCGCTGGCCCTGGCGATAGCAGGGCGAACGCGGCTGGCTGACTTCCAGCAGGGCATCGCCCCAATGGAACTGGTCGCCGATGCAGACCTCGGCTTCGGTGATGCCGTAGGTCGAGATGTTCTCGCCGAACGCCGGCAGTTGCCAGCGGTTCAGCGGGTGGCGCTTGCGCCAGTAGCGGTAGTGCTCGGCGGGATAGTGATGAAGAGCGCGCTCGAGGCCGCCGTGGTGGCGGATGTCGGCCTGTTCGTCGCCGGGCAGGCCATCGTGGCCCAGCCAGAACTCCTGCTCGACCGGCAGCTTGTCGATCGCGCTGACCAATCCGCCCCAGGTTTCTTCGACTTTACCTATGAAAACACCGTTTACGACTATCTGCTCCATTGCTCCGCGACCACCCGATGTACCGCCAATGCAGCTAGACTAGTGCCTCACGCGGGACCCACTCCATTTCGATTTTCCAGTTTTATCGATAAGAACAGCTTATGGATTTTCGCCAACTCCGCTATTTCGTCGCGCTCTACGAGGAAGGCCACGTCGGCCGCGCCGCCGAACGCCTGGCCCTGTCGCAACCGGCCCTCTCGCAGCAGATCCGCCAGTTGGAGCAGAACCTCGACGTCTCGCTGTTCCAGCGCAGCGGCAAGCGCCTGCTGCCGACCGTCGCCGCCCACACCCTGTACAACCATGCGGTACCGCTGCTGGAGGGATTGGAAAGGGCCCGCGAGGCGATGCGCGTATTCCGCGGGCAGACCCCGCGCAGCCTGGCGATCGGCGTACTGCAGACGGTCAACGCCAGCCTGGTGCCGTACATGGTCGAACGCCTGCACGCCGCGCAGCCGCATCTGCGGGTGCAGATCTACGAACTGTCGGGAATCGACATCGAGCGGCGCCTGCTCACCGGCAACCTGGATATCGGCATCGGCTTCCTGCCGCCGCGCCAGCCGGGCCTGCACAGCGTCGAGCTGTACGAGGACGAATTGCAGCTGGTGATCCCCGAGGAACACCCGTTGAAGGAGTTCAGAAAGGTGTCCCTGGCCCAGGCCGCGGAGTTGCCGATGCTGCTGCTCGGCGAAGAGTTCCGCGCGCGCCAGATCTGGCAGGAGCAACTCGCCGCGATCGGCCGGCGGCCGCGGGTGCAGGCGGAACTGAACCACATGAGCGGGATTCTCGACAGCCTGCCGCAGACCCGCTTCGCCACCGTTCTACCGGGCAAGGCACGGCAGATGCACTCGAACCAGCGGCTGCTGTGGAAACCGCTCAGCGAACCGCGCATCCCGCTGAAGGTCGGCCTGGTCTACCGCGACGCGCAACGCCAGCACGCCAGCGTCGAGCTGCTGCGCTCGCTGCTGGAAGGCGTGGTCTGAGCGACGCGGTTTTCCTCGGGCAATAAAAAACCCCGCCTTTTGGGCGGGGTTTTGCAGACCTCTATCCTGACATCCGTGCTACGCCACCATCCATGGTGGATTCCCTGAGTTTCCGTATTGTCTTTGGCGCTTCCTGCGCAATGTCCTGACGGTTTGAAGATTACGCATCTCCGCGAGGGGGAGAAAGCAGCCAAAACCACCGCCGTTTGTAAGCCTTGGCTTACACGCTGTAATAGTTCCGCTCGCCGGACCGACGGCAACACCCAGCCGCCGGGAGCTTGCCGTGCGTCAAGATGATCTGCGCCGGGCCCACTACAGTGGCCAGTCCCCTCATCATCGCGAGCCTTCCCAGCATGGAATTCCAGCGCGTCCACCAGCAGTTGCTGCAAAGCCACCACCTGTTCGAACCGCTTTCTCCCGTCCAGCTCCAGGAACTGCTCGCCAGCAGCGACCTGGTCAACCTCGACAAGGGCGCCTACGTGTTCCGCCAGGGCGAGCCGGCGCACGCCTTCTACTACCTGATTTCCGGCTGCGTGAAGATCTACCGGCTGACCCCGGAAGGCCAGGAGAAGATTCTCGAAGTGACCAACGAACGCAACACCTTCGCCGAGGCGATGATGTTCATGGACACCCCGAACTACGTGGCCACCGCCCAGGCCGTGGTGCCCAGCCAGCTGTTCCGTTTCTCCAACAAGGCCTACCTGCGCCAGTTGCAGGACAACACCCCGTTGGCCCTGGCCCTGCTGGCCAAGCTCAGCACCCGCCTGCACCAGCGCATCGACGAGATCGAGACGCTTTCCCTGAAGAACGCCACCCACCGCGTGGTGCGCTACCTGCTGACCCTCGCCGCCCACGCGCCGGGGGAGAACTGCCGGGTGGAAATCCCGGTGGCCAAGCAACTGGTGGCCGGTCACCTGTCGATCCAGCCGGAAACCTTCTCGCGAATCATGCACCGCCTCGGCGACGAGGGCATCATCCACCTCGACGGCCGCGAAATCAGCATCCTCGACCGCGAACGCCTGGAGTGCTTCGAGTGAACAGCGCCGCCGCTTGATCGCGGTCAAGCGCGCCACGGCCCGTCCGCCGGCAAGCTGGCGGGGTCGAGCCCGCGAGAACGCCCATGCGCCAATGCCTGTATTGCCTCCATGAAACCGAAGGCGCGGAAAGCGCCTGCGAACAGTGCGGCATGCCGCTGCCCAGCGCTTCCCAGCACCAGCTCCAGGGTCGCCGGCAGCGGCGCTTCGCCTGGTTCTGCGTCGGGCTGGCGCTGTTCTGCCTGGGCATGATGCTCTGGTTGCCGCGCGATGCTCCCTGAGGCATCTCAGCGGCGCAGGCGCCGATAGAGCTGGAGCAGGCGCTCGGGCAACTGCCCGGCGCGCTCGACCAGCGCGAAGCCGTCGGCGCCGAACAGGTAGGGCAGGTAGTCCGCCGCCTCCTTGTCGATGGTGATGCAGAAGGGCACCAGTCCCTGGCTGCGCGCCTCGATCACCGCCTGGCGGGTGTCCTCGATGCCGTAGCGGCCCTCGTAGCGGTCCAGGTCGTTGGGCTTGCCGTCGCTCAACAGCAACAGCAGGCGACGCTTCTGCGGCTGCCCGCCGAGCACCTGGCTGGCCCGGCGGATCGCCGCGCCCATCCGCGTGTAGTAGCCCGGCGAGAGCGCCAGCACGCGACCGCGGACCTCGCCGCCGTAGCCTTCGTCGAAGTCCTTCAGCACCTGCCAGCGCACCTGCTGCCGGCGCACCGAGGAAAACCCGTACAGCGCGAAGGGGTCGCCCAGCGCCTGCAACGCCTCGCCGAACAGCAGCAGGCTGTCGACGATGCTGTCGATCACTCGCCGCTGGTCGTCGAGGTAGGCTTCGGTGGACATCGACAGGTCCGCCAGCAACAGGCAGGCGAGGTCGCGCCGGCGCGGCCGCTGTTCGAGGAACAGGCCTGGCTGGGTGGAACCGCCGCGGCGCCGCTCGACCTGGAAGTCGAGCCAGGCATCGAGGTCGATCTCGTCGCCTTGCGGCTGCTGGCGCAGGCGTTGGCGGCCGTCGCGCAGGCAGGCGAACTGGCGGCGCAGATGCAGCGCGGTCTTCTCCAGGTGCGCCGGCAGGCTGGCGCTGGTCGCGCCGCGCGGCCGCATCGGTTGCAGCAGCACGTGGTCGCTCAGCAGGCGCTGCTGCCGATAGTCCCACTCGGGCAGCTTCAGCCCGGGGCCGAGCGGCAGGTCATCGTAGTCGGCGGCCGGCAGGTCGAGATCCAGGCGCAGGCCGCCGCCCTTCTGCGTGCGCTGGCGCGACAGCGACAGGTAGTCGAGGTCTTCGGCGACGCGCGCGCCGTCCGGGTCGTCCTCGTCGTCGCTACAGCGGTCCAGGGCCAGGTGCTCCGACCAACTGAGCAGGCTTTCCAGGCGGAACAGCAGCAGGTTGCGCTCGCTGTCGCGCTCCTCGACGCGCTCGGCGCGCTTGCGCGCTCCGCTGCGGGCGACCTGGCGCTTGCCGGCGCCGGCGGCCGCTTCCTCGCCGTCCTCCGGGCTGGCGGAAGGCGTCCAGCGCTCGCCGGGATACAGCCACAGCGGCACCGGCCAGGGCGCCCGCTCGACTCGCGGGAAGCGCTCGACGCTGCCCGGCTCGGCAAGCGCGCGGCGCAGGGCGATTTCCAGTTCGGCGTCTGCCGCCGGGCAATCGTCCAGCGACGGGCGCTGGCGCAGATGCGCGGCGACCAGCCGGGCGTAGCGCGGGCGCAGCGCCGGATAGGCATCGAGCAACTGCCGCGCCCAGCGCTGGTTGTCCTGGGCCCAGTGCCGCAGCGGCCCGGCGCTGGCCGCCAGCAGCGCCAGCCAGCGATACAGTTCGCGGTTCAGCTCGGCCTGCGGATAGACCGCGAGGGATTCCGGCAGGCGCAGGCTGTCGCCGTTGAACCAGGACACCGGGGCCTGCTCGCAGGTCCCGGCGACCCGCTGCAACCAGGTGCGGCTTAGCAGCAGGCGGCGCGCCGGGGTCGCCTCGAGGGCTACCCCCGGTGCGCCGCCGAGCGCCCGGAAGAGCATGCCGAGCGGACGCCGCATGCTCTCCAGGGTCACCCGCGCCGCCTCGAACTCGCCGCTGGCATGGCGGGTGATGAAGCGGTGCCAGTGGGCGCCGACCCATTCCTCCAGCTCGACGGCGAAGGCCATCTCAGGCGGCCGCCTTGCCGCGCCGGAAGCTCAGCAGGTAGGCGACCAGGCCGATGAGGAACACCACCCCGGCGCCTTCGCGCAGCCAGTAGAAGATCGCCAGCTGGTCCTGGGTGGCCATGAAGGTCATCGCCGCGCCGTCCGCCGGCATCCGTTGCAGCCAGACCTGCAGCACCCCGGCCGCGGAGAGGAACAGGGTGATGAACACCATCGCCACGGTCATCAGCCAGAAGCCCCACATCTCCAGGACCTGCGAGCGGTTGTCCATCGCCTCGCCGATCCCGCGCAGGCGCGGCATGGCGTAGGAGATGATGGTCATCACGATCATCGCGTAGGCGCCATAGAAGGCCATGTGGCCGTGGGCGGCGGTGAGCTGGGTGCCGTGGGTGTAGTAGTTGACCGGCGCCAGGGTATGCATGAAGCCCCACACTCCCGCGCCGAGGAAGGCCATCACCGTGGTGCCCATGGCCCACAGCGCGACCGCGCGGTTCGGATAGTCGCGGCGGCGGCGGTTGATGGTGTTGAAGGCGAACAGCACCATGGCGAAGAACGGCAGCGGCTCCAGCGCCGAGAATACCGAGCCGAGCCACAGCCAGTAGCCGGGCACGCCGATCCAGAAGTAGTGGTGGCCGGTGCCGATGATGCCGCTGATCAGCGCCATGGCGATGATCACGTAGAGCCACTTCTCGATCACCTCGCGGTCGACCCCGGTGATCTTCACCAGCACGAAGGCGAGGATCGCACCCATGATCAGTTCCCACACGCCTTCCACCCACAGGTGCACCACCCACCACCAGTAGAACTTGTCGCGGGTGAGGTTTTCCGGGTTGTAGAAGGAGAACAGGAACAGCAGGGCGAGGCCGATCAGGCCGGTCATCAGGACCATGCTGATGGCGGTCTTGCGCCCGCGCAGCACGGTCATGCCGACGTTGAACAGGAAGCCCAGGGCGACGATCACGATGCCCGCCTTGCTGATGGTCGGCTGTTCGAGGAACTCGCGGCCCATGGTCGGCCACAGTTCGTTGCCGGTGAGCCTGGCCAGGCCGGCGTAGGGCACCAGCAGGTAGCCGAGGATGGTCAGCACGCCGGCGGCGGCGAATACCCAGAACAGGATCCAGGCCAGCTTCGGGCTGTACAGCTCGCAGTCGCTCTCCTCCGGCACCAGGTAGTAGGCAGCGCCCATGAAGCCGAACAGCAGCCAGACGATCAGCAGGTTGGTGTGCACCATGCGCGCGACGTTGAAGGGGATCGCCGGGAACAGGAAGTCGCCGACCACGTACTGCAGGCCCATGATCAGGCCGAACAGGATCTGCCCGACGAAGAGGATCAGGGCGAACACGAAGTAGGGTTTGGCGACCGCCTGCGAGGCGAATTTCAGGGAGCCATTGGGCGACATCATCAACCCTCCTTGTTCGGCGGCCATTGGTTGGTATCGATCTTCGAGCTCCACTTGAGGAACTCGGCCAGGTCGTCGACCTGGCCCTCGCTGAGATGGAACTGCGGCATGGCGCGGCGGCCCGGCACGTTCAGCGGCTGGATCTTCATCCAGGCCTGGAGGAAGGTGTTGAAGCCCTCCTCGCCGCCACGGCGTCCGACCACGTTGCCCAGCTCCGGCGCGAAGTAGGCGCCCTCGCCGAGCAGGGTGTGGCAGCCGACGCAGTTGTTCTGTTCCCAGACCAGCTTGCCGCGCACCACCGCGGCGCTCATCGCGGCCTCGTTGGTGCGCTCGGGCAGGGTCTTCTCGGTGTGGTAGGTCAGGGCCAGGAACAGCAGGATGAAGAACACACTCCCGCCGAAATAGATGTTCCTGGCCATGCCTTTGGTAAAGGTCTCGGACATGCGGCCTCCTGGAATGGGTGGTGCGGCGATTCTAGGAAGCGGCGGCGGCGAACCCGCTTGATGGCAATCAAGATTCCCGAACGATTTACTCAGTTATTCATCCGCGCCAGGTACAGCGCAGCGCCCACCGCCAGGGCCATCAGCAGCGGCCAGGCCAGCAGCAGGCGGCGCCATAGCGCCGGGGCATGGGCCAGCTCCATGAAGCGCTCGCCGATCAGCCAACCCTTGGCCACCGCGCAGGCCAGCACCGCCGCCAGCAGCCAGGGAGAGTCGCCGGCGCCGCCCAGCAGCACACCGGTCACGGCCAGCGCCAGCAACGCCAGCCAGCAGAGGGTCAGGGTTCGCATCGGCACCTCATTGCAGGACGTAGACCAGCGGGAACAGCAGCACCCAGACCAGGTCGACCATGTGCCAGTAGAGCACTCCCGACTCCAGTCCCGAGCAAGCCTGCGGCGTATAACACCGGCGCCAGCAGGCCTGCGCCAGCCAGCCGAGGATCAGCAGGCCGAGCAGGACGTGGAGGAAATGGAAGCCGGTCAGGCACCAGTAGAGGGTGAAGAAAGTGTCGTGCTCGATGTCCAGGCCGAGATCGGCGAGCCGCCCGTACTCGTGCAGCTTCAGGCCGACGTAGACCAGCGCCAGCAGCAGCGCCGCCAGCAACCAGCCGCTCGCCTGGCGCGGCCGTCCGCGGCGCACCGCATGCACCGCCAGCGCGGCGAGCCAGCCGGAGCTGAGCAGGGCCACGGTCAGCAACAGGCCCCAGCGGCTATCCAGTTGCTCCCGGCCGGCACGGAACAGCTCCGGCTGCCAGGCCTGGGCGCCGGCGAACGCCAGCAGCAGCAGGCTGAACACGCTGAGTTCGGCGAGGATGAAGAACCACATCGCCAGGTCGCCGGGCAGGCGCCGCTCGACGGTATCAGGCGACATGGAGATCGACGATGTCCATCAGCGCCGCCACCGTCGCCGGGTCGTCCGAGAGCGGTTCGGCCAGCGCCACCCGGCACGCCTCGCGCGGGTCCATGCCGTCGCCGATGAGGCGCGCGGCGAAGATCAGCAGGCGGGTCGAGGCGACTTCCTCCAGGTCGTGCTGCTCCAGCCGCCGCAGCGCCTGGCCCAACTGCACCAGGCGCTGCGCCAGGGTCTCGGCACAACCGCTCTCGCCGACCAGGATGCGTGCCTCCTGCTGCGCCGCCGGGTAGTCGAAGCGCAACGCGACGAAACGCTGCCGGGTGCTGGGCTTCAGGCCCTTGAGCAGGTTCTGGTAGCCGGGGTTGTAGGACACCACCAGCATGAACGAAGGCGGCGCCTGCAACGTCTCGCCGGTGCGCTCCAGGTACAGCTCGCGGCGGTCGTCGGCCAGCGGGTGGATGGCGACCGTGGTGTCCTGGCGCGCCTCCACCACTTCGTCCAGGTAGCAGATACCGCCTTCGCGCACCGCGCGGGTCAGCGGGCCGTCCTGCCACCAGGTGCCGTCGGCGCCGATCAGATGGCGGCCGAGCAGGTCGGCGGCGCCCAGGTCGTCGTGGCAGGCGACGCTGTACAGCGGCAGTTCCAGGCGCCGCGCCATGTACTGGACGAAGCGGGTCTTGCCGCAACCGGTGGGGCCCTTGAGCAATACCGGCAGGCCGTGCCGCCAGGCGCGCTCGAAGACTTCGATCTCATGGCCGGTGGCCTCGTAGAAGGGTGTCGCGTCCCGCATGTCCTACTCCTGCGCTAGGGATTAGGACCGCACGCTATTCACAGTTGGAAGGTGCCACAAGCGCAAAGCAACGCAATCTTGATTCCGGTCAAGCAAGGGTAAAGACCCTGCTTTCTATGATCCTTTCGCGCCATGAATTCCCGGGAGTTCCCGACGCAGCCACCCCCAAAACACTGCTAAGGGAGCGCCTCGCAGAGCTCCTGAGGAGATAGACCATGCCATTTGGCAAGCCACTGGTGGGCACCTTGCTCGCCTCGCTGACGCTGCTGGGCCTGGCCACCGCTCACGCCAAGGACGACATGAAAGCCGCCGAGCAATACCAGGGTGCCGCTTCCGCCGTCGATCCCGCTCACGTGGTGCGCACCAACGGTGCCCCCGACATGAGTGAAAGCGAGTTCAACGAGGCCAAGCAGATCTACTTCCAACGCTGCGCCGGTTGCCACGGCGTCCTGCGCAAGGGCGCCACCGGCAAGCCGCTGACCCCGGACATCACCCAGCAACGCGGCCAGCAATACCTGGAAGCGCTGATCACCTACGGCACCCCGCTGGGCATGCCGAACTGGGGCAGCTCCGGCGAGCTGAGCAAGGAACAGATCAGCCTGATGGCCAAGTACATCCAGCACACCCCGCCGCAACCGCCGGAGTGGGGCATGCCGGAGATGCGCGAATCGTGGAAGGTGCTGGTGAAGCCGGAGGACCGGCCGAAGAAACAGCTCAACGACCTCGACCTGCCCAACCTGTTCTCGGTGACCCTGCGCGACGCCGGGCAGATCGCCCTGGTCGACGGCGACAGCAAGAAGATCGTCAAGGTCATCGATACCGGCTACGCCGTGCACATCTCGCGGATGTCCGCTTCCGGCCGCTACCTGCTGGTGATCGGCCGCGACGCGCGGATCGACATGATCGACCTGTGGGCCAAGGAGCCGACCAAGGTCGCCGAGATCAAGATCGGCATCGAGGCGCGCTCGGTGGAAAGCTCCAAGTTCAAGGGCTACGAGGACCGCTACACCATCGCCGGCGCCTACTGGCCGCCGCAGTTCGCGATCATGGACGGCGAGACCCTGGAGCCGAAGCAGATCGTCTCCACCCGCGGCATGACCGTAGACACCCAGACCTACCACCCGGAACCGCGCGTGGCGGCGATCATCGCCTCCCATGAGCACCCCGAGTTCATCGTCAACGTGAAGGAGACCGGCAAGGTCCTGCTGGTCAACTACAAGGATATCGACAACCTCACCGTCACCAGCATCGGTGCGGCGCCGTTCCTCCACGACGGCGGCTGGGACAGCAGCCACCGCTACTTCATGACCGCCGCCAACAACTCCAACAAGGTTGCCGTGATCGACTCCAAGGACCGTCGCCTGTCGGCCCTGGTCGACGTCGGCAAGACCCCGCACCCGGGGCGGGGCGCCAACTTCGTACATCCCAAGTACGGCCCGGTGTGGAGCACCAGCCACCTGGGCGACGGCAGCATCTCGCTGATCGGCACCGATCCGAAGAACCATCCGCAGTACGCCTGGAAGAAAGTCGCCGAACTACAGGGCCAGGGCGGCGGCTCGCTGTTCATCAAGACCCATCCGAAGTCCTCGCACCTCTACGTCGACACCACCTTCAACCCCGACGCCAGGATCAGCCAGAGCGTCGCGGTGTTCGACCTGAAGAACCTCGACGCCAAGTACCAGGTGCTGCCGATCGCCGAATGGGCCGATCTCGGCGAAGGCGCCAAGCGGGTGGTGCAGCCCGAGTACAACAAGCGCGGCGATGAAGTCTGGTTCTCGGTGTGGAACGGCAAGAACGACAGCTCCGCGCTGGTGGTGGTGGACGACAAGACCCTGAAGCTCAAGGCCGTGGTCAAGGACCCGCGGCTGATCACCCCGACCGGCAAGTTCAACGTCTACAACACCCAGCACGACGTGTACTGAGACCCGCGTGCGGGGCACGCCCCGCACGCTCCCCCCTACGAGGAACCGTGATGAAACCGTACGCACTGCTTTCGCTGCTCGCCACCGGCACCCTGCTCGCCCAGGGCGCCTGGGCCGAAGACCCCGAAGTGCTGTTCAAGAACAAGGGCTGCGTGGCCTGCCATGCCATCGACACCAAGATGGTCGGCCCGGCCTACAAGGACGTCGCCGCCAAGTTCGCCGGCCAGGCCGGCGCCGAAGCGGAACTCGCGCAGCGGATCAAGAACGGCAGCCAGGGCGTCTGGGGCCCGATCCCGATGCCGCCGAACGCGGTCAGCGACGACGAGGCGCAGACCCTGGCGAAGTGGGTCCTGTCGCAGAAATGAACGCCCCTCCGGACTTCCGGCGCGCCGCCAGCCACGCCTTGTGGCTGGCCCTCGCGCTGACGTTCGCCTGTCCTCTTCCGGGCCTGGCCGACGAGCATCCCGATGCCCGTCGCCAGGCCCAGTTGCGTCACCTGCTGTTGCAGGACTGCGGCTCCTGCCACGGCCTGCGCCTGACCGGCGGCCTCGGCCCGGCGCTGACCCCCGAGGCCCTGCGCGGCAAGCCGCGCGAATCGCTGGTCGCCGCCGTGCTCATGGGCCGTCCGCAAACCCCGATGCCCCCCTGGGCCGGCCTGCTCAGCGAAGACGACGCCGGCTGGCTGGTGGACCGCCTGATCGAAGGAGAGATCGCCCCATGAACCTGCGTCCCCTCGCGCCGCTTTTCCTCGCCCTGCTCGCCGGCTGTAGCCAGCAGCCGCCCTTGCGCGGCAGCGGCGACCTCGGCGTGCTGATCGAACGCGCCAACGGCAGCGTGCAGATCCTCGACGGCACGGCGAAGACCTCGCTGGCGCGGGTCGAAGGCCTCGGCGACCTGTCCCACGCCTCCCTGGTGTTCTCCCGCGACCAGCGCTACGCCTACGTATTCGGTCGCGACGGCGGCCTGACCAAGCTCGACCTGCTGGCCCAGCGCATCGACAAGCGCCTGATCCAGGGCGGCAACAGCATCGGCGGAGCGATCAGCCAGGACGGTCGGCTGGTCGCGGTATCCAACTACGAGCCGGGCGGGGTCAAGGTGTTCGACAGCCGCACCCTGGAGCTGGTCGCCGAGATTCCCGCCACCCGCCTCCCCGGCCAGGACAGGAACTCCCGGGTGGTCGGCCTGGTCGACGCGCCCGGGCAGCGCTTCGTGTTCAGCCTGTTCGACAGCGGCGAGATCTGGATCGCCGACTTCAGCCAGGGCGACACGCCGCACCTGACCCGCTTCCGCGATATCGGCAAGCAACCCTACGACGCCCTCATCAGCCCCGACGGGCGCTACTACATGGCCGGGCTGTTCGGCGAGGACGGCATGGCCCAGCTCGACCTCTGGCACCCGGAGCGCGGCGTCAGGCGCGTACTCGGCGACTACGGCCGCGGCCAACGCAAGCTGCCGGTGTACAAGATGCCGCACCTGGAGGGCTGGACCATCGCCAGCGACCAGGCCTTCGTCCCGGCGGTCGGCCATCACCAGGTGCTGGTGCTCGACGCGCGCGACTGGAAGCAGACCGACGCCATCGACGTCGCCGGCCAGCCGGTGTTCGTCATGACTCGACCGGACGACCGGCAGATCTGGGTCAACTTCGCCTACCCGGACAACGACAAGGTGCAGGTCATCGACAGCGAGACCCACGAAGTGATCGAAACCCTGCGCCCTGGCCCCGGCGTACTGCACATGGAATTCAGCGGGCGCGGCGACCAGGTCTGGATCTCGGTGCGCGACGCCGACCAGTTGCAGGTCTGGGACCCATACCGCCTGAAGCGCATCGGCAGCCTTCCGGCCCGCAGCCCGAGCGGCATCTTCTTCAGCCACCGCGCCCAGCACATCGGACTCTAGGAGGCACCATGGACGACCTCTCCCGCCGCCTCCTCGCCCGCTACCAGAAAGGCCTGCCGATCTGCGCGGAACCCTATCGGCGGATGGCCGAGACCCTGGGTTGCAGCGAAGCCGAGGTGCTCGAACGGCTGCGTCGCCTGGAAGCCGACGGCGCGTTGTCGCGGGTCGGCCCGGTGCTCCGCCACCAACGCGCCGGGGCCAGCACCCTGGCTGCCCTGGCGGTGCCCGAGGAGCGTCTGCAACGGGTCGCCGAGCGCATCAGCCAGTACGCCGAGGTCAACCACAACTACCAGCGCGAACACCGCTACAACCTGTGGTTCGTGCTCACCGCCGGCGACCGCGCGCAACTCGACCGGGTACTGGCGGAGATCGCCGCCGACACCGGCCTGCAACCCCTCGACCTGCCGATGCAGGAAGCCTACTGCATCGACCTCGCGTTTCCCCTGGAGGCCAGCCGATGAACCCCGTCGAACCCCTCGCCGCGCCGCAGCGGCAACACCTGCGCTACCTGCTGGAACAGGGCCTGCCGCTGGCCAGCCGGCCCTATCGGGTGCTCGCCGAACGCATCGGCGCCGGCGAAGACGAAGTGCTGGAACAAGTCCGCCGCTGGGACGAAGACGGCCTGTTCCGCCGCTTCGGGGTGATCCTCCACCACCGCGCCCTGGGCTATACCGCCAACGCCATGCTGGTGCTGGACGTCGCCGACGCGGAGGTCGACGCCGTCGGCCGCGCCCTCGCCCACGAAACGATCGTCTCGCTCTGTTACCGCCGCCCGCGTCGCCTGCCGATGTGGCCATACAACCTGTTCTGCATGATCCACGGCCGCGAGCGCGGCGAAGTGGAACGCCAGATCGAGGCCCTGCTGGAGCGCCACGCCCTGCGCCAGACACCGCACCGCTGGCTGTTCAGCCTGCGCGCCTACAAGCAGTGCGGCGGCCGCTACACCGCGCCGCCGGCCGACCTGGAGCGCCGCCGTGGATGAGTTCGACCGGCGCCTGCTGAACCGCCTGCAACACGGCCTGCCGCTGGAGCCGCATCCCTACGCGCTGCTCGCCGCCGAGCTGGATTGCCGCGAGGAAGACATCCTGCGCCGCCTGGACGACCTGCTCGACGACGGCACCCTGACCCGCTTCGGTCCGCTGTTCGATATCGAGCCCCTCGGCGGTGCCTTCACCCTGGCCGCCATGAGCGTGCCGGAGGCGCGTTTCGAAGAGATCGCCGCGCTGCTCGCCGGCTGGCCGCAGGTCGCCCACAACTACCGTCGCGAGCACGCCCTGAACATGTGGCTGGTGGTCGCCTGCGACAGCCCGGCGGAGGTCGCCGAGACCCTCGCACGGCTGGAGCGCGAGAGCGGGCTGGCGGTACTCGACCTGCCCAAGGAGGCGACCTACCATGTCGGCCTGCATTTCCCCCTCTGACGCCCTGCTCGCCCGCCGCCTGATCGAACTGACCCAGGCCGGCCTGCCGCTGGTCGCCGACCCTTGGGCGTGGATCGCCGCGCAACTGCGGCTGAGCGAGGCGGAGACCCTGGCGCTGCTGAAGCGCCTGCGCGACGCCGGGGTGATCCGGCGCATCGCCGCGGTGCCCAACCACTATCGCCTTGGCTACCGGCACAACGGCATGACCGTCTGGGACGTCGCCGACGAACGCATCGAACGCCTCGGCCGGCTGGTCGGCGGGCTGTCCTTCGTCAGCCATTGCTACCGGCGCCCGCGCCATCTGCCGCAGTGGCGCTACAACCTGTTCGCCATGGTCCACGGCCGCAGCGAAGCGGAGATCGAAGGCTATCGCCAGCAGATCCGCCTGCTGCTCGGCGAGGACTGTCGCGCCGACGAGATGCTGGTGAGCAGCCGCATCCTGAAGAAGACCGGCCTGCGCCTGGCGCAGAAGGAGGAACGTCCATGCTGAGGATCAGCCATTACCTGCGCAGCCTCGCCGAGGACGCGCCGACGCCGCGCCGCGCCGGCGGCAGGCGCGCCCCGGTGGTGATCTGGAACCTGCTGCGGCGCTGCAACCTGACCTGCAAGCACTGTTACTCCACCTCCGCCGACAGCGACTTCCGTGGCGAGCTGGAGACCGCGGAAATCCTTCGCGGCATCGACGACCTGCGCGCCGCCGGAGTGCGCGTGCTGATCCTCTCCGGCGGCGAGCCGCTGATGCACCCGGACCTCTTCGAGATCGCCGCCCATGCGCGCCAGGCCGGGATGTTCGTGGCGCTGTCGAGCAACGGTACGCTGATCGACGAAGGCAACATCCAGCGCGTCGCCGAGGCCCGCTTCGACTACGTCGGCATCAGCCTCGACGGCCTGCGCGAGACCCACGACCGCTTCCGCCAGAAGCAGGGCAGCTTCGACGCCGCGCTGGCGGCCATGCGCCTGTGCCGCGAGGCGGATATCCGCGTCGGCATGCGCACCACCCTGACCGAGGAGAACGCCGCGCAACTACCGGCACTGCTCGACCTGATGCGCGAACTCGACGTGCAGAAGTTCTACCTCTCGCACCTCAACTACAGTGGCCGCGGCCGCCGCAGCCGCGCCCTCGACGCCCACCACCGGCGCACCCGCGAGGCCCTCGCGCTGCTCTTCGAACGGGCCGACGAGGACATCCGGCAGGGGCGCGACAGCGACTTCGTCACCGGCAACAACGACGCCGACGCGATCCTTCTCCTCGACTGGCTCAAGCGCCGCCGCCCGCAGCAACTGGCGCGTCTCTGCGAGCTGCTGCTGGACTGGGGCGGCAACGCCTCGGGCGAGGGCATCGCCAACATCGACAACACCGGCGAGGTGCATCCGGACAGCTACTGGTGGCACCACAGCGTCGGCAACATCCGCCATCAGCGCTTCGCCGACTTCTGGTTCGAGCGCCCCGACCCGCTGCTCCTGCAACTGCGCCAGCGCCCGCGACCGGTGGTCGGGCGCTGCAGCCAATGCCGCTGGCTGGACATCTGCAACGGCAACACCCGCACCCGCGCCTGGGCCGGCGGAGAACTCTGGGGCGAAGACCCCGGCTGCTACCTCAGCGATCAGGAAATCGGCCTCGAGCGCATCGCGCTGCACGCCGTCTAAGGAAAGCCTCATGAACACTACCGTGATTCCGCCGTCCCTCCTCGATGTCGATTTCCCTGCCGGCAGCGTCGCCCTGGTCGGCGCCGGCCCCGGCGATCCGGGCCTGCTCACCCTGCGCGCCTGGGCCCTGCTGCAACAGGCCGAGGTGGTGGTCTACGACCGCCTGGTCGCCCGCGAGCTGATCGCCCTTCTGCCGGAAAGCTGCCAGCGCATCTACGTCGGCAAGCGCTGCGGCCACCACAGCCTGCCGCAGGAAGAAATCAACGAGCTGCTGGTGCGCCTGGCCCGGCAGCAACGCCGGGTGGTCCGCCTGAAAGGCGGCGACCCGTTCATCTTCGGTCGCGGCGCCGAGGAGCTGGAGCGCCTGCTCGAAGCCGGCGTCGACTGCCAGGTGGTCCCCGGCGTCACCGCCGCCTCCGGTTGCAGTACCTACGCCGGCATCCCGCTGACCCACCGCGACCTCGCCCAGTCCTGCACCTTCGTCACCGGCCACCTGCAGAACGACGGCCGCCTCGACCTCGACTGGGCCGGCCTGGCGCGTGGCAAGCAGACCCTGGTGTTCTACATGGGCCTGGGCAACCTCGCCGAGATCGCCGCGCGCCTGGTCGAGCACGGCCTCGCCAGCGACACCCCGGCGGCGCTGGTCAGCCAGGGCACCCAGGCGGGCCAGCAGGTGACCCGCGGCGCCCTTGCCGAGCTGCCGGCGCTGGCGCGACGCTACCAGTTGAAGCCGCCGACGCTGATCGTCGTCGGCCAGGTGGTCGCGCTCTTCGCCGAGCGCGCGATGGCGCATCCGTCATACCTGGGCGCCGGCTCGCCGGTCAGCCGCGAGGCCGTCGCATGCGCCTGATCGGCCTCGCCCTCGGCCTGCTCCTCGGCGCCCTCGCACAGGCCGGCGAAGCGCCGGGGGAAGCGCTCTACCGCCAGCACTGCCAGGCCTGCCACGGCGCCGGGCGGCTCGGCGGCAGCGGCCCGACCCTGCTCCCGGAAAGCCTTTCGCGGCTGAAGCCGGCGCAGGCCCGCGAGGTGATCCTGCACGGTCGCCCGGCAACCCAGATGGCCGGCTTTGCCGGTCAATTGGACGACGCCGCGGCGGACGCCCTGGTCGCCTATCTCTACCAGGCGCCGCCGCGCGAACCGCAGTGGAGCGCCGAGGACATCCGGGCCAGCCAGGTTCAGCCGCATCCCCTCGCCACCCTGCCGTCCAGGCCCCGCTTCGAGGCCGACCCGCTGAACCTGTTCGTGGTGGTGGAGTCCGGCGACCACCACGTGACCATTCTCGACGGCGATCGCTTCGAGCCCATCGCCCGCTTCCCCTCGCGCTACGCCCTGCACGGAGGTCCGAAGTTCTCCCCGGATGGGCGCCTGGTGTACTTCGCCTCGCGCGACGGCTGGGTGACCCTCTACGACCTGTACAACCTGAAGGTGGTCGCCGAGGTCCGCGCCGGCCTCAACACGCGCAACCTGGCGGTCAGCGACGACGGGCGCTGGGTCCTGGTGGGCAACTACCTGCCCGGCAACCTGGTGCTGCTGGATGCCCGCGACCTTTCCCTGGTGCAGGTCATCCCGGCGGCCGACGCCCAGGGCCAGGCCTCGCGGGTCAGCGCGGTATACACGGCACCGCCGCGGCACAGCTTCGTGGTCGCCCTGAAGGACGTCCACGAGCTGTGGGAGCTGCCCTATGCCGACGGCAAGCCGGTCGCGCCGAAACGGCTGGCGGTCGCCGACTACCTCGACGACTTCTCCTTCAGCCCCGACTACCGCTACCTGCTGGGCAGCTCGCGGCAGGCCAGGGGCGGCGAGGTGATCGAGCTGGACAGCGGCGCGCGGGTCGCCTCGATCCCGCTGTCGGGCATGCCGCACCTCGGCTCGGGCATCTACTGGAAGCGCGACGGGCGCTGGGTGTTCGCCACGCCGAACATCAGCCGCGGGGTGATCTCGGTGATCGACCTGCAAAACTGGAAGCCGTTGAAGGAAATCGCCACCGACGGCCCCGGCTTCTTCATGCGTAGCCATGCCGACTCACCCTACGCCTGGACCGATACCTTCCTCGGCAAGAAACACGACGAGATCCTGCTGATCGACAAGCAGACCCTGGAAATCGCCCATCGCCTGCGCCCCAGCCCGGGCAAGGTGGCCGGCCACGTCGAGTTCACCCGCGACGGCCGCTACGCCCTGCTCAGCGTCTGGGACCGCGACGGCGCGCTGGTGGTCTACGACGCGCACAGCCTGGAGGAAGTGAAGCGACTGCCGATGAACAAGCCGTCGGGCAAGTACAACGTCGGCAACAAGATCGGCTATGCGGAGGGAACCTCGCACTGAGGCGGTCGAGACGCCATCAACGGATATCCCCGTATCCTCCGCGACGGACCGCGACAACCCTGTCCCCTCACGGCACGAGAAAAACCACGGGAATGGCGGATAACCGCAAGCGGTTATTCGCCCTACCGCCCACCCTGCGCGAGGAGCCGTAGGGCGCATAACGCCAACGGCGTTATCCGCCGATCACCCTGTCCCATCACGGCCCCGAGAAAACCCTGGGAATGGCGGATAGCCGCAAGCGGATATCCCCCCCACCCGTCCCGCGCGCCGAGCCCCCGGCGCCCAGAAAAAAGCCCCGCATCGCGGGGCTTTCCGTCTCAGGCGCCAGGCCTCAGAACTGCTCGGCGTCCAGCAGGTACAGCGACTCGCTGCCGGCGCGCACGGAGGCGCTCAGGGAATGGATGCGCGGCAGCAGGCGGGCGAAGTAGAAGCGCGCGGTACCCAGCTTGCTGGCGTAGAAGTCGTCCTCGCCCTGCTTGGCCAGCGCGGTGCGCGCCATCAATGCCCACATGTAGGCATAGGCGGTGTAGCCGAACACATGCAGGTATTCGACCGACGCCGCGCCGATCTCGTTGGGATTGCCCTTGGCGCGGTCGAGCAGCCAGGCGGTCAGCTCTTCCAGGTTCTCCACGGCGGCCGCCAGCGGCTTGCTGAACTCGCCCAGGGCCTCGTCGGCGGAAGCGACGAAGGCCTTGATCTCGTCGGTGAAGTGACGGGAGAAGGCGCCGCCGCTGCCGATCACCTTGCGCCCCACCAGGTCGAGCGCCTGAATGCCATTGGTGCCTTCGTAGATCTGCGTGATGCGACAGTCGCGCACCAGTTGCTCCTGGCCCCATTCGCGGATGAAGCCGTGGCCACCGAAGATCTGCTGGCCATGGATGGTGGTTTCCAGCCCCATGTCGGTGAGGAATGCCTTGGCCACCGGGGTCAGCAGCGCCACCAGCTCTTCCGCGCGCTTGCGGGTGACCGCGTCTTCGCTGTACTTGGCGGTGTCCAGCTGCATCGCGACGTAGCTGGAGAAGGCGCGGCCGCCTTCGTTCAGCGCCTTCATGGTGAGCAGCATGCGACGCACGTCGGGGTGCACGATGATCGGGTCGGCGGCCTTGTCCTTGGCCACCGGGCCGGTCGGCGCGCGGCTCTGGATACGCTCGCGGGCATATTCGATGGCGCTCTGGTAGGAGCGCTCGCCAGTGGCCAGGCCCTGGATGCCGACGCCAAGGCGCTCGTAGTTCATCATGGTGAACATCGCCGCCAGGCCCTTGTTGACCTCGCCCACCAGCCAACCGGTAGCGCCGTCGAAGTTCATCACGCAGGTGGCCGAGGCCTTGATCCCCATCTTGTGCTCGATGGAGCCGCAACCCAGGCTGTTCTTCTCGCCCAGCGAGCCATCGGCGTTGACCAGCACCTTCGGTACCAGGAACAGCGAGATGCCCTTCGGCCCGGCCGGGGCGTCGGGCAGCTTGGCCAGCACCAGGTGGATGATGTTCTCGGTCAGGTCATGCTCGCCGCCGGTGATGAAGATCTTGGTCCCGCTGATCTTGTAGGAGCCGTCGGCCTGCGGCTCGGCCCTGGTGCG
The DNA here is from genome assembly GCF_052044465.1 of Pseudomonas sp. 22490. Classification (NCBI taxonomy): domain Bacteria; kingdom Pseudomonadati; phylum Pseudomonadota; class Gammaproteobacteria; order Pseudomonadales; family Pseudomonadaceae; genus Pseudomonas; species Pseudomonas sp. 22490. The sequence goes on from NZ_JBQENS010000002.1 coordinate 176,867, forward strand.
GATGATGCCCAGGTCGGTGCCGGCATGCGGCTCGGTCAGGCACATGGAACCGGCCCAGATACCGGCGTACATGTTCGGCAGGTACTTGTCCTTCAGTTCGTCGCTGGCATGGGCATTGAGCGCCAGGCAGGCGCCGGCGGTCAGCATCGGATACAGGCCGAACGACAGGTTGGCCGAGTTGACCAGTTCCTCGACCTGCGCCGAGATCACCTTGGGCATACCCATGCCGCCGTAGGTCGGATCACCGCCGACGCCGACCCAGCCGCCTTCGGCGTAGGTCCGGTAGGCCTCGGGGAAGCCGGCCGGGGTGCTCACCGCGCCAGCGTTCCACTGGCAGCCTTCCTCGTCGCCCGGACGGTTCAGCGGGGCGATGGTACCGGCGGTGACCTTGCCGGCCTCTTCGAGGATCGCCGCGGCGGTCTCGGCGTCGACCACTTCGGCCAGCGCCGGCAGTTGCGCCCAGAGCCGGGAGACCTCGAACACCTCATTGAGGACGAAGCGCATGTCGCGCAGCGGAGCTTTGTAATCAGCCATGTGGGGAATCCTCGATCGTACCGATCGCCGGCCGGGGGCCAGCGGCAACAAAATGGAGGCACGAAAGGCGTGCCGCGGCCGAGTCTACACCACCAACATTTCGGACTTGTAGCGTCACGTCGTGACCGGAAAGTCTATATCGGTCTTCTATGCGACAGGCATGAGAAAGCCCGCTTTTCGCGGGCTCGAGCGAGTTCGCCGGGAGTCCGACGGGCCCGGCGGGTGCGGGAGAAACCGGGGGAAGAAGCGCCGCGCCCCTGCCCCGGCAGCCGCTAGAGCGAAAACTGCTCCGCCGACAGGCTCATCAGGCCCGCCGCGCCGGCCTGGATCGCCGCGGCGTGCGCCGCGGTGCGCGGCAGCAGGCGACTGAAGTAGAAGTCGGCGGTGGCCAGCTTGGCTTCGTAGAACGCGGCCTCGCCGCTGCCGGCATCCAGCTTCTCGCGCGCCACCAGGGCGATGCGCAACCAGAAATAGGCCAGGGTCACGTAGCCGGAGAACATCAGGTAGTCCACCGAGGCGGCGCCCACTTCGTCGGCATTCTTCATCGCCGCCAGGCCCACCTGCTGGGTCAGTTCGCCCCACTGCGCGTTCAGCGCCGCCAGTTGCGCGACCTGTCCCTTCAGTTGCGGATGCTCGGCCTGGGCCTGGCACAACTGGTGGACCAGTTTGGTGAAACCGCGCAACAGCTTGCCCTGGCTGCCCAGTACCTTGCGGCCGAGCAGGTCGAGGGCCTGGATGCCGTTGGTGCCTTCGTAGATCTGTGCGATGCGGCAATCGCGGACCAACTGCTCCATGCCCCACTCGCGGATGTAGCCGTGGCCGCCGTAGACCTGCATGCCGAGGTTGGTCACCTCCTGCCCGGTCTCGGTCATGAAGGCCTTGCAGATCGGCGTCAGGAAGGCCAGCAGGTCGGCGGCCCGCTCGCGCTCGGCGGCGTCCTGCGACAGGTGCTCGGTGTCGAGCAACTGGGCGGTGAAGTAGGCCAGCGCGCGGTTGCCTTCGTTGAACGCCTTCATGGTCAGCAGCATGCGCCGCACGTCGGGGTGCACGATGATCGGGTCGGCCGGCTTGTCCGGCGCCTTCGGCCCGGTCAGCGAGCGCATCTGCAAGCGCTCCCGGGCGTAGCGCACGGCGCCCTGGTAACTGGTCTCGCCAAGGCACAGGCCCTGCATGCCGGTGCCCAGGCGGGCGTGGTTCATCATGGTGAACATGCAGTGCAGGCCCTTGTTCGGCTCGCCGATCAGGTAGCCGGTGGCGCCGTCGAAGTTCATCACACAGGTGGCCGAGGCCTTGATCCCCATCTTGTGCTCGATGGAGCCACAGGAGACCGCATTGCGCGCGCCCACGTTACCTTCGGCGTCGGGAAGGAACTTCGGCACGATGAACAGCGAGATACCCTTGGTCCCGGCCGGCGCATCGGGAAGCTTGGCCAGCACCAGGTGGACGATGTTCTCGCTCAGGTCGTGCTCGCCGGCGGAGATGAAGATCTTCGTCCCGCTGATCGCATGGCTGCCGTCGGCGTTCGGCACCGCGCGGGTCTTGATGATGCCCAGGTCGGTGCCGCAGTGCGGCTCGGTCAGGCACATGGTGCCGGTCCAGGTGCCGGCGGTCATCCGCGCCAGGTAGAGGTCCTTCTGCGCCTGGCTGCCGTGGGCGTGGATCGCCGACATGGCGCCGCGGGTCAGGCCCGGGTACATGCCCCAGGAGACATTGCTGGCGCCGATCATCTCGCTGAGCAGCAGACCCAGCGAGTGCGGCAGGCCCTGGCCGCCGTACGCGGGATCGCTGGCGACACCGTTCCAGCCACCCTCGACGTACTGTGCATAGGCTTCCTTGAAACCCTTGGGCGTGGTCACCACGCCGTTGTCGAAGTGGCAGCCCTCTTCGTCGCCGGAGCGGTTCAGCGGCGCCAGAACCTGTTCGCAGAATTTCGACCCTTCATCGAGGATCGCCGCCACCATGTCCGGGGTCGCGTCGCTGGCGCCGAGCGCCTGGTAGCGCCCATGGAAGTCGAATACCTCATCGATCAGGAAGCGCATGTCGCGCAGCGGAGCCTTGTATTCCGGCATCTCTGTTCTCCTCGGCAGGGGCGCCCCACAGGCGCGAATCCCTCGAAGCTACTGCGCCGGGCGGGCGCCTACAATCACGCTGCGGACGCTGAATGCAACGCCATAACCCCGAGGTCGGAAGGCCAGGATGCAGCGGATCGCAGGCATGAAAAAGCCCGCCGAAGGGCGGGCTCTTTCTCACCTGGGGAACGGGCCGCCAGCGGCCCGTGCCATCAGTAACCGAGGGCGAAATCTTCCTCGGCCATCTCCATCAGGTTGCTGGCGCCGGACAGCATGGCGGCGACGTGGGCGCGGGTACGCGGCAGGATGCGCTGGAAGTAGAAGCGCGCGGTCTGCAGCTTGGCCTTGTAGAAGGCTTCCTCGCCGGTGCCGGCGGCCAGCTTCTCGGCGGCCAGGCGCGCCATGTCGGCCCAGAAGTAGGCCAGGCAGGCGTAGCCGGAGTACATCAGGTAGTCCACCGAAGCGGCGCCGACTTCCTCGCGATCCTTCATGGCGGCCATGCCGACCTTCATGGTCAGGTCGCCCCACTCCTTGTTCAGCTGCGCCAGCGGAGCGACGAATTCCTTGACGGCTTCGTTGGCTTCGTTGGCCTGGCAGAACTTGTGCACGATCTTGGTGAAGCCCTTCAGCGCCTCGCCCTGGGTCATCAGCACCTTGCGACCCAGCAGGTCGAGGGCCTGAACGCCGGTGGTGCCTTCGTACAGCATCGAGATGCGGCTGTCGCGGACGTTCTGCTCCATGCCGTGTTCGGCGATGAAACCGTGGCCACCGAAGATCTGCACGCCGTGGTTGGCGGACTCGAAGCCGACTTCGGTCATGAACGCCTTGGCGATCGGCGTGAGGAAGGCCAGCATCGAGTCGGCGGCTTTCTTCTGCTCTTCGTCCTGGCTGCGCTGGACGATGTCGACCTGCTTGGCGGCGAAGTACAGCATCGCGCGGTTGCCTTCGGCGAAGGCCTTCATGGTCAGCAGCATGCGGCGCACGTCAGGATGCACGATGATCGGGTCGGCGGGCTTCTCGGGCGCCTTCGGACCGGTCAGCGAGCGCATCTGCAGACGCTCGCGAGCATAGGCGATGCCGCCCTGGAAACCGACTTCGGCATGGGCCAGGCCTTGCAGCGCGGTACCCAGGCGAGCGGTGTTCATGAAGGTGAACATGCAGTTCAGGCCCTTGTTCGGCGGGCCGATCAGGAAGCCGGTGGCGGCGTCGAAGTTCATCACGCAGGTGGCGTTGCCGTGGATGCCCATCTTGTGCTCGATGGAACCGCAGGAAACCGCGTTGCGCTCGCCGGCGTTGCCTTCGGCGTTGGGCAGGAACTTCGGCACGATGAACAGCGAGATGCCCTTGGTGCCCTGCGGGGCGTCGGGCAGGCGGGCCAGGACGATATGGACGATGTTGTCGGCCATGTCGTGCTCGCCGGCGGAGATGAAGATCTTGGTGCCGGTGACCTTGTAGCTACCGTCGGCCTGCGGCTCGGCCTTGGTGCGCAGCATGCCCAGGTCGGTGCCGCAGTGCGGCTCGGTCAGGCACATGGTGCCGGTCCACTCGCCGGAGACCAGCTTGGTCAGGTAGGTTGCCTGCTGCTCGGCGGTGCCGTGGGCATGCAGGGTGTTCATGGCGCCGTGGGACAGGCCCGGGTACATGCCCCAGGACCAGTTGGCCTGGCCGACCATCTCGCTGATGGCCAGGCCGAGGGATTCCGGCAGACCCTGGCCGCCGTGCTCGACGTCATGGGCCAGGCTCGGCCAGCCGCCTTCGACGAACTGCTGGTAGGCCTCCTTGAAGCCGGTCGGGGTCTTCACGCCGTCGGCGCTCCAGGTGCAGCCTTCCAGGTCGCCAACGCGGTTCAGCGGAGCGATCACCTGTTCGCAGAACTTCGCACCTTCCTCGAGGATGGCGTTGACCATGTCGGGAGTCGCGTCTTCGGCGCCCGGCAGGCTCTGGTAGTGCGCTTCGTAGCCCAGCAGCTCGTCGCGAACGAAACGGATATCACGCAAGGGGGCCTTGTAATCAGGCATAGCAGTCAACCTCTACGAAGGGTTCTGGTTAATCGGCGACCGGACGGATGTCCAGAGTCTGCGGTCGCAGTGCGGGATCGCTCCCGGTCGCCTTGCCGGACGCACTCATGCGTCCCGGCTCTCAAACAGGCGTTTGAAACATACGTTTACGCCAATCCCTTGTCAAGCATCCGAACCGACCGCTCGGTCATGCCCGAAATCACTGGCAGCCACGTCCTTCCAAAGCACTTTCGTCTCTCTCAGTAAAGCCCATGGCGAAGCGCCCGGCAGGCTTCAGGGGCCGCCGGGTGACAGTCGGAAAAGGAAGGGTCGGGGCGGCCGCTGCCGGCCGCCAGGAAGTCAGGCGTGGGTATCGATCAGGGTACCGAGGGTCTCGTCGGCTACCTCGATGACCCGGGCGCCGCTCTGCGCCTCGAGCTTGCCGCGGGTCAGTTCGACCATCTGCTCGGCCTGGGGCGAACGGGCCTCCACGGTATTGCGGGCGATCTCGCTGCCGGCCTGGGCGACGCGGGCGCTGCCCGACTGCACCGCGTTGAGGCCACTGACGAAAGCGTTGCCGGAAATTTCCACCCTCTACTCCTGGGGACGCGCACGCGCCACTGCGATAGCAAGTGGCTTCTATTCAAGCAGACTTGGCCGGCGCTGGGTACCGCCCGTTGGTTATGGACGGCCCGCTGTTTATAGCCCGATACCCAGGGGCCGCAGGTCGAGGTGTGCGGCCACAGCCGCGGGAGTGGCTTCCTCCAGGCGCGGTACCCGACCCAGGCAGGGCGCCGGCAGGCGTTCGGCGAGGGTCGCCAGGTTCTCTTCCAGGCGCGAGGTAGCCGGGTCGACGACGTTGGCCACCCAGCCGGCCAGCGCCAGGCCGTCGCCCAGGATCGCCTCGGCGCTGAGCAGCGCATGGTTGATACAGCCCAGGCGCACGCCGACCACCAGCACCACCGGCAGCGCCAGCAGGCGCGCCAGGTCGGACAGGTTCTCGCGGCCCAGCAACGGCACGCGCCATCCGCCGGCGCCCTCCACCAGGGTGAAATCGGCCTGTAGCGCCAGCACCTCGCGCACCGCCTCGTGCAAGCGTGCGGCGCTCAGTTCGACGCCAGCCTCGCGCGCCGCCAGGTGCGGGGCGATGGCCGGTGCGAAGGCCAGCGGGTTGACCTGCTCGTAGGCCAGCGCCAGCGAGCACTGGCCGAGCAACACCAACGCGTCGCCATTGCGCAGGCCTTGCGCCGTAGGCTCGCAGCCGGAGGCCACCGGCTTCGCCGCGGCGGTGCTCAGGCCGGCACTCCGGGCCGCGTGGAGCAGGCCGGCGGCGATGGTGGTCTTGCCGATCTCGGTGTCGGTACCGGTGACGAAGAACGCCGGCATGGTTCAGGAATCCTTGCGCAGCACGCCGAAGACGACGCGGTAGGTAGCGGGCAGCCCCTCGGGCTGGCGGAAACGCTCGTAGGCGGCGACCAGCGCGCGGATGCGCTGGCGCCCGGTCAGGCCGTCGGGCCGCCCGGGGTTGAGGTTGTGCGCGCCCAGCGCCTTGAGTTCGTGGGTCAGGCTGCGCAGGTCGGGGAAATGCAGGAGCCGGTCCTCGTGGCGCAGGGTCAGCGGCAGCAGGCCGCTGCCGGCCGCGTGTTGCAGGTAGTCGGCGAAGGCGCGGAAGCGATTGACGTGGACGAAGCCGTCCACCACCCGCCAACTGTCGCGCAACTCGCCCAGGGTACCGACGCACAGGCTGCTGAACGCCAGCACGCCGCCCGACCGCAGGACCCGCCGCGCCTCGGCCAGGACCGCCGGGAGGTCGGCGCACCACTGGATGGCCAGGCTGGAGAACAGCAGGTCGCAACTGCCGTCGCGCAACGGCAGCCTCTCGGCGTCGCCGCCGATGAAATGGCTGGCGCCGCCGCGCGCGCGGGCATGCCGCAGCATGCCTTCGGCGATATCCACGGCTAGGCCCTCGGCCGCACCGAAGCGTCGTTCCAGGGCCCGGCTGAAATAACCGGTGCCGCAGCCGAGATCGACCCAGCGGCGCGGCGAGAAGCCTTCCGGCAATGCCGACAGCAGGCTCTCACCGACGCCGCGCTGGAGTTCGGCCACCGCGTCGTAGCTGGCCGCCGCGCGGGAAAACGACGCGGCGACCTGGCGCTTGTCGGGCAGCGCGGCAACGCCATGGGGCGCCAGCAGCGGCGAGGAATCGTCAGGCATCGTCACCCTCGCGAAGGAATCTCAGGATTGCGCCGGCCACCTCGTCCGGGCATTCCAGCGGCAGGCCGTGACTGGCCGCCAGGGTCGAGACCTCGACGTCCGGCAGCCACTCGAGCAGGGCCTCGGCGGCGGCCAGCGGCACCAGCGCATCGGCTTCGGCGAACAGGTGCAATTGCGGCCCGCGGAAGTTTTCCAGGGCGGCCCGGGTATCCAGTTGGCCGAGCAACTGCAGGCCGGCGACCAGCGCCTCGCGCTCCAGCTGCGGCAGCGCCACCTGCAGTTGCCGCGCCAGGGTCCGAGGGTCGCGCGCACCCTGGCTGACCAGCAGGGTGAAACGCTTGCGGGTCAGGTGCGGTTCGAGCAGGAAAGCCTCGAAGAAGTCCTCGAAGGTTTCCGCCGGCATCGCGTTCGGCCAGTCCTCGCGCACGCGGAAGCACGGATTGCTGGCCAGGGTCAGCAGTCCCCGGCAATCGTCGCCGCGGCGCGCCGCCAGTTCGCCGGCGAGCATGCCTCCCAGCGACCAGCCGGCCAGCCAGCTATCGCGCGGCAGGTTATCGTCGAGTTCGTCGAGCCAGTCGGCGGCGTCGTCCAGCGACGGCAGCGGCTCGATCAACACGTTCAGGTGCGGCTCGCGCTCGTGCAGCGCGTCGCGCAGCGGTTCCAGCGGTGCGCTACCCAGGCCCCAGCCCGGCAACAGGATCAAGTGGTCACGCATCGTCTCCCTCCTCGGCTTCGATCTCTGCCAGAAGGCTAGACGACAGCTGTCGCCAGCTTTCGCCGAGGGCTTCGAGCAAGCGGTCGACCTGCGCTTCGCTGTGCGCGGCGGACAGCGTGACGCGCAGCCGCGCGCTGTTGGCCGGCACGGTTGGCGGGCGGATCGCGCCGACCATGATGCCACGGGCTCGAAGCATGCCGGCCAGGGCCACGGCCTGGCGGCTGCCGCCGACCAGGATCGGCTGGATCGGCGTGAAGCTGTCCATCAGGGTCAGGCCAAGCGCCTCGGCGCCATGGCGGAAACGGGCGATCAGCGCCGCCAGGTGTTGCCGCCGCCAGCTTTCGCGGCGCAGCAGCTCCAGGCTCTTCAGGGTGGCGCAGGCCACCGCTGGCGGCTGGCTGGTGGTGTAGATGTAGGGCCGGGCGTACTGGATCAGGGTCTCGATCAGTTCCTCGCTGCCGGCTACGAAGGCGCCGGCGGTACCGAAACCCTTGCCGAGTGTGCCGATCAGCACCGGCACCTGCTCCTGGCCGAGGCCGAAATGTTCGACGATCCCGCCGCCGCTGGCGCCCAGCGGGCCGAAGCCATGCGCGTCGTCGACCATCAGCCAGGCGCCGCGGGCCTGCGCGACGGCGGCCAGGGCCGGCAGGTCGGCGAGATTGCCGTCCATGCTGAAGACCCCGTCGGTGACCACCAGGGTATTGCCCTCGGCCTTGTCCAGGCGCGCGGCGAGGCTTGCCGGGTCGTTGTGCAGGTAGCGCGAGAAACGCGCGCCGGAGAGCAATCCGGCATCCAGCAGCGAAGCGTGGTTGAGGCGGTCTTCCAGCACCGTGTCGCCCTTGCCGACCAGCGCGGTCACCGCGCCGAGGTTGGCCATGTAGCCGGTGGAGAACAGCAGCGCACGCGGCCGCCCGGTGAATTCGGCGAGGGCCAGCTCCAGTTCGTGGTGCGGACCGCTGTGGCCGACCACCAGGTGCGAGGCGCCGCCGCCCACGCCCCAGCGCTCGGCGCCGGCGCGCAGCGCGGCGATCACCTCGGGATGGTTGGCCAGGCCGAGGTAGTCGTTGGAACAGAAGGCCAGCAGCGGCTGGCCGTCGACCACGACGTCCGGGCCCTGGGCCGACTCCAGCAGCGGCCGCTGGCGGTAGAGGTCTTTCGCGCGCCGGCTGGCGAGGCGGGAAGCGAGATCGAAGGACATGGCAGGTCGCTCGTGTTGCTGGACGGACGCAGGCGCGCCTGCCCACGCAGGGCCGATATCAGCGGCTGCGACGAAGGGACGGCGGCGCCCTCCCTTCCAGTATGGTCAGGCGGAAGCGGCGTTATAGAACAGCTGCGAATCGCGTTGTTCCACCAGCGCCTGCTCGATGGCGGCCTGGTGCACTTCGTCGGCGTGCTCTTCGCGCTCTTCCGGCTTGATGCCGAGACGGGCGAACAACTGCATGTCCTTCTCCGCCTGCGGGTTTTTCGTGGTCAGCAGCTTCTCGCCGTAGAAGATCGAGTTGGCCCCGGCCATGAAGGCCAGCGCCTGCATCTGCTCGTTCATCTGCTCGCGGCCGGCGGACAGGCGCACGTGGGACTTCGGCATCATGATCCGGGCCACCGCCAGGGTGCGGATGAAGTCGAACGGATCGACGTCCTTCTCCTCGGCCAGCGGCGTGCCCTTGACCTTCACCAGCATGTTGATCGGCACCGACTCCGGGTGCTCCGGCAGGTTGGCCAACTGGATCAGCAGGCCGGCGCGGTCGTCCACCGACTCGCCCATGCCGAGGATGCCGCCGGAGCAGATCTTCATCCCCGCCTCGCGCACGTAGGCCAGGGTCTGCAGGCGCTCGCTGTAGGTGCGGGTGGTGATGATGTTGCCGTAGAACTCCGGCGAAGTATCCAGGTTGTGGTTGTAGTAGTCGAGGCCGGCGTCCGCCAGCGCCTGGGTCTGTTCCTGGGTCAGGCGGCCGAGGGTCATGCAGGTCTCCAGGCCGAGCTTCTTCACGCCCTTGACCATCTCCAGGACGTAGGGCATGTCCTTGGCCGACGGGTGCTTCCAGGCAGCGCCCATGCAGAAGCGGGTCGAACCGATGGCCTTGGCCTCGGCCGCCGCCTCGAGGACCTTCTGCACCTCCATCAGCTTCTCCTTGTCCAGGCCGGTGTTGTAGTGGCCGGACTGCGGGCAGTACTTGCAGTCCTCGGGACAGGCGCCGGTCTTGATCGACAGCAGCGTCGAGACCTGCACGCGATTCGGGTCGAAGTGCGCGCGATGCACCGTCTGCGCCTGGAACAGCAGGTCGTTGAACGGCTGCTCGAACAGGGCACGGACTTCGGCGAGGGACCAGTCGTGACGGGTGGCGACGGAAGCGGTTGCACTCATGGGAAGATTCCTTCGACGCTTGTATGGCGCCTTTTGTCGGGGAGCCCCGGCACGCCGGGGGTCAGGCTCAAGGGCATCATAAGTGGCTGTATGACGCTGTCAACCCAACCCAGGACACAGGACTACATCTGATCAATATTTGATCATCCATGTAGAAGCCAGCAGTCATCGACTGCTCCAATCGGCCTCGTCCTCTATGTGGCATTCGGCTCCCTGGAAGAAACGGCGCAACTACCTCGGAAAACTACAAGTAATCCTTAGGATATTTCCTACAAGAAATAGGAAATATCTTATTTATATATTCCCTGGCAGGTTTCTAACATGGAGAAACATTGAGTCTCTTGCCACCCTAGCGGTGCGCAACCAAAACAAGTTATCCAGACTTGAACCATGAACGCAACCAACCACCCTAAATATAGCCATTCAAAGCGCAGCGGAAGTATAACGAAAAATATATTCGATCCTTCCGACCAACCACTTTCCAAAACACGATACGGGTTTCATTCGGGCACATTCAGGAATATGAATGGAAAGCGCCTCTTCCAGGTCCGAAGTTGGCTTCGGATGGTTCTTGCATCGATATTCGCCTGGCTGTGCATGTCCGCCCATGCCGATCTCTCGTTCGACGGCCAGAACCGTTTCGTGATGAAAGGCAAGCGCCTGCCGATCACGCTGGTCAACGAGGGCAAGGAGCCAGCCCTGGCGGAAATCTCCCTGGATTGGGGTACCGACGGCAAGGGGCAGGCGCTGCCCTTCGCCGTGTCCAGGCCGCTGCTCCGCCTGGGCGCCGGCCAGCGGGCCAAGGTAGAGGTGCTCTACCAGGGCCAGGGCCTGCCCACCGACCGCGAGACCTACCTGCTGTTGAGCGTGCTGGACGTGCCGCACGCGCCCAGTACTCCCGAGACCCTGCAGATCGCCCTACGCCATCGCTTCAAGCTGTTCTATCGGCCGCCCCTGGAAGCCACCGTCGAGCAGGCGAACGAGGGCGTGACGTGGACGCTCGGCACCAGCGGCAATCCGAAGGCACACAATCCTTCGCCCTACCACATCACCTTCAGCCAGTTGGAGTTCCTCGACGCATCGGAGCGGAGCTGCGGCGAAGCCATCGAACACCTGATGCTGGCGCCCTTCTCCAATCACCAGTTCGACATCGCCGCCTGCCATCCCGACAAAGTGCGTTACGCGATCGTCAGCGACGGAGGGAACCTCCACCCTTATCACGGCGCATTGAAATCAGGCGTAGAGACCAACGCCAAACACCCATGAGGCCCGGAATACACCATGAATGCAATTACCCGAACACTACTTGTGGGAATGCTGGTTGCGTTGGCGCAGAAAGGTTATGCGCTGACCTGCGAAAGAGCGGACAACAAGGCAACGATCGACTATGTCAACATCGACACGAGCATCGCCGTGCCTTCGGCTCTGCCCAAGGACACCGTGCTCTGGCGCTCTCCAACCTACGATTTCTCCGTCAGGTGTTACCAGGAGCGCGAAAACACCGGACCTGAGGACGTCTATTTCTATCTCAGTCCGGACGGCCAGGGCGCATTGGGCTCGGACCTGGAGGTGGGCATCAACCTGAACGGCGAGGACCTCCGTTGTTCCTCGCTCCCCGGCTGCCGGCAGAAGATAGGCATGCATTTCGATGGTTGCTGGACAGGAGGACGGGGGGGATGCGAAGGCATGGCTCAGACCAAGCAGGTCCGTTTCCAGATCTTCCTCTCCAAACTCGCCGCCCCCACTCCCGGCAAGGAAGGTCCCATCACGGGCGTAAACTCCTACGCACTGTTCCAGTTCGATGGAGTGGGAGGCATCAACAACCTGGGGGGCCGGAACCTACGTATGAATGCCCTTGGCATGAACAACCTCCGCTACGTCGCCTGCACCTCCACGCTAAGCATTTCTCCAAAGACCCTCAACTTCCAGATACTGCAATCGCAATTTGCCGCACAGAATCTGGTCATCAAAGAACTTCCCTTCAGCATCACCGCCAATAAGAGCTGCAACAGCGCCTATGGCCTGAACGCTATGTTCATTCCCGCCAGCAATACCACCCTGTCGAGCACGGATACGTTGCTGGCCAAGGACAATCCAACAGTGGGCATCAGGCTCCTCAATGAGGATCGCAGCGTCATCAGTATCGGTAAGGAGTTCGAGTTCATTCCCTACACCCCAACCCAGACGACGGTGACGAAGAACTTTCTCGCCCAACTGAGGTGGATGACGAGCAGACCCATTCTAGGCCCGTTCAACGCCACCGCCGCGATAGAGGTCTATTACAAGTGACCGCTAGGCCGCACCTGCAACAGGCGCGGCATGCTCTGCAAAAACAAGAATCGATTAACAACCTGCAGAAGAACCCCATGAATGCCTTCATCCGTTACATGCTTGTCGCAATGCTGCTCGTACTGTCGCAGAAAAGCTTCGCCTTGATGTGCTGGAAATCGGACAACAAGCAAACCGAAGATCATGTCTACATCGATACGAGCATCGCTGTTCCATCGGTCCTCCCCAAGGACACTGTACTCTGGCGGTCTCCGAACTACTCCATATCGATCACTTGCTTCCAGGATCGCGACTGGGGGCCAGAGCAGGTCTATTTCTACCTGAGTCCAACCGGTCAGGGCGCGCTGGGTTCGGACCTGGAGGTGGGCATCAACCTGAACGGCGAAGACCTGCGCTGCTCGACACTCGACAAGTGCCGAAAGGAGATCGGCATGCACTTCGATGGTTGCTGGACGGGACGAGGTTGCGAAGGCAGGGCGAAGAAGATGATCGTCAACTTCAACTTCTTTCTCTCCAAGCGGGCAGGTCCCAGTACCGGTAAGGAAGGTCCTATCACAGGGGTAAACGCCTACCCGATTTTCCAGTTCGATGGCGAGAGCGCTATCAATAACATAGGGGGGTACAACTTCCGCATGACCCTCCACGGCTTGAATAACCTTCGCTACGTCGCCTGCGCGTCCACAATCAGCCTTTCTCCGAAAACCGTCGACTTCCAAAGCCTGCAGGCCTATTTCGCCAGCCGGGACCAGATCCTCAAGGAACTTCCGTTCAGCGTCACCGCCAATAAGAACTGCAGCAGCGCCTATGGCCTGAACGCGATGTTCCTCCCCTCCGGCAGCACCTCCCTGTGGGGTTCGGACACTCTTTTGGATAACAACAACAAGTCCGTGGGAATCCGACTTCTCAAGCAGGAAGACCGCAGCATCATCGATATCGGCAAGGAGTTCGTACTGGTGCCCAATAGCCAGAACCAATTGGTGGTCATAAGAAACTTCCTCGCCCAGGTGAGGTGGATGACGGGCACTCCAACGCCAGGCCCCTTCAACGCCACCGCCGCGATAGAGGTCTACTACAAGTGACCGCCCGGGGCCGCTTCGCAGACCGAAGCGGCCCGGTATCGACTCAGCGCAGGAAGAAGTGCTGGAGTCGTTGCACTTGCCAGTTGTAACGGCGACGCGCCTCGAGACCTTCCTCCAGGCTGACGGCGACGAAACGCGCCTTCTGGTTCGGTTGCATCTGCGCCAGCCGGTTCAGGTCGGGGCTGATCACCGTGCCCAGCGTGGCATATCCCCCACCGGACACCGCATCACGATGCAGGACGATGGGTTCGAGCCCGCCCGGTACCTGGATCGAGCCGATGGGATAGCAAGCGTCGACGATGTTGGACGGGTCCGAGCCTGCGCCGAATGGCTGTTCGCGCGGCTCGAACCGGAGCGCCGTGCCGCCCTTGAAGCGGTAGCCGGTGCGGTCCGCCTCCGAACCGACGGTCCAGGTCTCGGCGAAGAAACGCTCGACCGCGTCGGGGGTCAGGCGATGGACGTAGAGCCCGGGAACCACCCGCAAGCTCACCTCGCCGCCGACCTCCACCTGCAGCGAACGCGGCAGCGCCAAGCCCTCCACGGCAGAGGGCGAGGCAGGCCCCAGGGGCAGCAGGTCGCCCTCCGCCAGCCGTCGTCCCTGCAAGCCACCGATCGCCCCCAGACCGTAGGTCGAACGGCTGCCCAGCACCTCGGGTACCGCGATGCCGCCGTCGATGGCGAGATAGCCACGGGCGCCGGCACGGATGAAGTCGAACCCCAGGACCTGCCCGGCGCGAACCCGGAAGGAAGTATCCAGCGGCATCTCCGCGCCCTCCAGGCGAGGCGTCATGCGCGCCCCGCACACGGCCACCAGGGCGTCGCGCTGGAACTCCAGCTGCGGACCCAGCAGCGCGCACTCCAGCACGGCGGCGGTCGGTGCGTTGCCCACCAGCAGGTTGGCCGCGCGCAGGGCATACTGGTCGAGCGCGCCGGACGGCGGGATGCCCAGGTGATAGTGGCCTTCGCGGCCGGCGTCCTGCACCGAGGTGGCGAGGCCGGGCTTGAGCACCTTAATCGACATACAGCACCTCCTGCAGACGTTGCGTGCAGCCTCGCGGATCGGCGAGGAACGCGTCGAGATCGAAACTCACCGGGCGGATGCGCAGGTCGAATGTGCCCGCTTCGACTTCGGCCGCCATGCGCTCGTACTCGGTCCGCTCGATGGGGCGGAACTGGACGATGTCGCCAGCGCGGAAGAACACCATCGATTCCTCGAGATAGGGCAGGCCCTGGCGGGGATCGAAGATCGGCGCCGGAGTCACGCCGAACATCTGATAGCCGCCGGCACCGCGCACCGAATAGATGCAGCCGAAGCAACCGCCGTGGCCGAGGGTCAGCTTCGGCGTGTCGATGCGCGGACGCAGGTACTTGGGCACCTGCAACTGCCGCTCGCGCTCGACCATCTGGTACATGAACGGCAGGCCGGCGACGAAACCGACCATCGAGACGAACCACGGCGTGCCGCTGTGCGCCTGGATGAACGCCTGCACGTCGGCGTAGCCGTTGATCCGCGCGGCGTACTCGAGGTCGGTGGAGTCCGGGTCCTGGTGACGGTCGCGGAAGCGCATCAGGGTCTCGTGGGTCCAGGGATCGTTGTACAACACCGGCACTTCGACGATACGCGTCTCGATGCTGCGCGCGGCGACCGCCTCGGCTTCCAGGCCGCGCACGGTCTCCAGCAGCGCCTGCGGGGCCAGCCGGTCGGGGTCGAAGCGAACCTGGAACGAGGCGTTGGCCAGGCATACGTCGAGCACCCCGGGCAATTGCAGTGTCTCGATGGCGCGGGTGATCGCCATGCCGCGGAAGAAGGCTTCCAGCGACATGGACTCGGCGACCTCGGCGAACAGGTGCTCGTCGCCGCCGAAGCTGTAGCGGATGTTGGCATGCATCTCAAACCTCCTGCGCGGCGGCGCTCCGCTCGGCGAGCCAGGTTTCCAGGGTAGCGGTATCGAACTGCGCGGCCTGTACCCGCGCATCGGCGAGCAGCCAGCGGTGCAGCGGCAGGGTAGTGGCCATGCCGGCCAGCACGGTGCGCTCCAGCGCCTGGCGCGCGCGGGCGAACGCTTCGTCGCGGTCGCGACCATGGACGATCAGCTTGGCCAGCAACGAATCGTAGTACGGCGGCACCCGGTAGCCGGGATACAGGTGGCTGTCCACTCGCACGCCCTCGCCCTGCGGCCATTCCAGGCGCTCCACGGTGCCGGGGCTGGGGAAGAAATTGCGCGCCGGGTCTTCGGCGTTGATCCGCATCTCCAGCGCCGCGCCGTTCAGGCGAATGTCCTCCTGGCGCCAGGGCAGCGCCTCGCCGGCGGCGATGCGCAGCATGGCCTGGACCAGGTCGATGCCGGTGACCATCTCGCTGACCGGATGCTCGACCTGGATACGGGTGTTCATCTCGATGAAGAAGAACTCGCCGCTGTGCGCGTCGAACAGGTATTCCAGGGTGCCCGCGCCACGATAGCCGAGACTCTGCGCCAGGCGCACCGCGCTCTCGCAGAGGGCCTGGCGCTGCGCGCCGTCCAGCGCCGCCGAAGGTGCCTCCTCGAAGACCTTCTGGCGCCGCCGCTGCAGCGAGCATTCGCGTTCGAACAGATGCACCGCGCGCTCGCCATCGCCGAGGATCTGCACTTCGATGTGCCGCGCCTGGCGGATGAAGCGCTCCAGGTACACCGCCGGCGAACCGAAGGCGGCCTGCGCCTCGCGCTGGGCGATGGGGAATTCCCGACGCAGTTCGTCGGCGTCGTGGGCGATACGGATGCCACGCCCGCCGCCGCCGGCGGAGGCCTTGACCAGCAGCGGATAGCCGACCTCTTCGGCGCAAGCCAGCGCCGCGTCGAGGTCGCCCAGCTCGCCGGGCGAGCCCGGCACCACCGGCACCCCGGCGGCCATCGCGGTACGCCGCGCCTCGGCCTTGTCGCCCATGCGGCGGATGGTCTGCGCCTCCGGACCGACGAAGACCAGGCCGGCCGCCTGCACCGCTTCGGCGAAGGCGGGGTTCTCGGAGAGGAAACCGTAGCCGGGATGGATCGAGTCGGCACCGGTTTCCCGCGCCGCCATGAGAATCGCCTCGATATCCAGGTAGCTCCGGTCGGCCCGCGCAGGGCCGATCAGGCGTACCTCATCGGCCAGCCGCGCGGCCAGCGAATCGCGATCCGCCTCGCTGCACACCGCTACCGTGGGAATGCCCAGTGCCTGCGCGGCGCGGATGATGCGCACGGCGATCTCGCCGCGATTGGCCACCAGCAGCTTGTTCAGTCGCTTGTGCATGGCATCCTCCTCAGGTAGCGCTGGCGATCACCGCCAGCACCTGGCCCGGCTCGATGGCCTCGCCATCTTCCACGTGGAACGCCTGGAGTATGCCGGCCTGCCCGGCCTGCACTTCGGAAAACTGCTTCATCACCTCGATCAGCCCGATCACGCTGCCGGCCTCGACCGCCTGCCCGACCTCCGCGTAGGGCGGCGCGTCGGGGCTGGCCTTGCGATAGAAGGTGCCGGGCAAGGGGGACTGCACGTTATGTTCGGCCATGACGAATCCTCATTATTCGAACGTTGTAGGAAATGGCAGAAAAGCTTGTCGCGAGGCTCGCCGAGGCGAGCGGCGCTCAACGCGGCGCCTTGATGCGGATGCCGGCGCCCTCCAGGCGCGCACGGGTGCTGGCGACCAGCTCCAGGGCACCGGGGGTATCGCTGTGGATGCACACCGAGTCGAAGGCGATGTCGAGGTCCTCGCCCTCGACGGTGCGCACCTTGCCCTCGCGGCAGGCGCGCAGGACCTTGTCGGCGACCTGCTGCGGATCGAGGGCGGCGACCCGCCGGGTGAAGACGATGGAGCCGCTGCGGTCGTAGTCGCGGTCGGCGTAGAACTCGCGCACCAGCGGCTGGCCCAGTTCCCGGCCGATGCGCCAGGTGGCCGAACCGGGCATGCAATAGAGCAGCAGTTCCGGTTCCAGGCGTTGCAGGGTCTCGACGAACAGGCGCGCGGCGACCTCGTCCCGCGCCAGGTGCATGTAGAGCGCGCCGTGGGGCTTGACGTGTTGCAGCGACAGGCCCTGCAGCCGGGCGAATTCGCGCAGTGCGCCAAGCTGGTAGAGCATGTCGTTGACCAGCTCGATGGCCGGCGCGGCGATGTGCCGACGCCCGAAGCCGACCAGGTCGCGGAAGCCCGGATGGGCGCCGATGGCCACGCCATGCTCGGCGGCCATCTCCACGGTGCGGCGCATGCTGCTCGGGTCGCCGGCATGGAAACCGGTGGCGATGTTGGCGCTGCTGATCAGCGGCATGATCGCCGCGTCCACGCCATCGCCGATGGTCCATGGGCCGAAGCCTTCGCCCATGTCGGAATTGAGGTCGACTTCAGTCATTGCCCGCAGGCCTCATCTGTCTTGTTGTTGGATGGAGCCACGGTAAAAGCCGGGAAAGGTATTGGGTAGATTTATTATTCGATAGACTGGTTTCTGAAAAACAGATATCTCCTCCGGATGCTCCCCATGGCCCTGACCCTCCGCCAGGTTCGCTACTTCATCGCCACCGCCGAGTTCGGCCAGATATCCCAGGCCGCCATCCACCTGAACATCTCGCAGTCGGCGGTGACCAGCGCGATCCAGGAACTGGAGGGCATGCTCGGCGTCGCCCTGTTCACCCGCACGGCCCAGGGCATGAACCTGACCGACAGCGGCCGGCACTTCCTCAACCACGCCTATTCGATCCAGCGCAGCGTCGACGACGCGCTCAACAGCCCGCAACCGGACACCCGGGTCGAAGGCACCCTGAAGGTCGCCGCCAGCTATACCGTGATGGGCTATTTCCTCCCCCACCACCTGCAACGCCTGGCGCAGTGGTACCCGGAACTGGAGCTGCAACTGTTCGAGGACGAGCGCGCCAGCATCGAGCGCGGCCTCCTCGACGGTCGCTACGACATCGCCGTGCTGCTCACCGGCAATCTCACCGAGCCCGGGATCGCCGCCGAAACCCTGTTCAACTCCGAGCGCCGGTTGTGGCTGCCCAGCCGCCATCCGCTGGGCGAGAAGGCCGACCTGGGCCTTGCCGACGTGGCCGGCGAGCCCTACATCATGCTCACCGTCGACGAGGCCGGGCAGAGCGCGCTGCGCTACTGGCAACAGAGCGGCCACCGGCCGCAGGTGATCCTCCATACCAGTTCGGTGGAAGCGGTGCGCAGCATGGTCGCCAACGGCTCCGGCGTGGCCATCCTCTCCGACCTGGTGTACCGGCCCTGGTCGCTGGAAGGCAAACGCATCGAGACGCTATCGCTGGTCGACCCGGTGCCGTCGATGAGCGTCGGCCTGGCCTGGCGCCGCGACACCGAAGCGAGCGCCGGGATGCGCGCGTTCCGCGAATACTTCCGCCAGTCGTTCCTCGCTCCGCAGCAAAGCAGCAGCCGGCGCTGAACCCGGCGGCTAATCTCTGATCCAACGCTGGGAACACTCAGGACAGGACACTCATGGGTACAGAAGGCTTTTTCGACGGACTGGGCGAGATGCTGGGCAGGGCGATCCGCTTCGTGGTGGACCTGCTCTCCGGCCTGCTGGGCGGCATCTGGGGCGCCATGGACGACTTCCTCCACGGCCTGGCCAGGGCCATCGGCATGGACGCATCGCTGTTCAGCTTCGTCTTCCTGGTGCTCGGCCTGTTGCTGCTCTACAGCGGTATACGCGCCTTCATGCGCCGCTCGATAGTCGGCGGGGTGATCTGGACGGTGCTCGGCCTGATCGTCATGAGCTGGCTCATCCACTGATCCTCGAGTCGGCCGTTTCCGCAAGGAGCGAAGGAAGGTTTCGGTTATCCACAGGCGAGTTCCGAACCCGCTGGCAACGGCTGGTCGGCGGCGCGCGCCTGCGGTTGCATGGTGCGACATCCGCCAGGAAGTCCCGCCATGTCGTTCCCGCTTCGTCCTCTCACGCGCTGGCTTTTGCCGCCGCCGGCCTGCCTGCTCTGCGCCGCCCGCAGCGACCAGCCGCCCCGCCCGCTGTGCCGCGCCTGTGCCGCCGACCTGCCCTGGTCGCGCCAGCAGTGCCGGCGCTGCGCCCTGCCCCTGCCGCTGGACGGCCAGGTGTGCGGCGAGTGCCTGCGCCGCCCGCCGGCCTATGAACAGGCGATCGCGCCCTGGCGCTACGCCTTTCCGCTCGACAGCCTGATCAACCGCTTCAAGCACCAGGCGGCCTGGCCGCTGGGGCGGCTGCTCGGCGAGTTGCTGGCGGAACACCTGCGGCAACGCTACGCCGAAGGCCTGCCGCGCCCGGCACGCCTGCTGCCGGTCCCGCTGGCGCCTCGGCGCGAACGTCGTCGCGGCTTCAACCAGGCGCAACAGCTCGCCGAGCGACTGGCTGGCGAGCTGGACCTGCGCTGCGATCCGCACCGCCTGCGGCGAGTGCTGGATACTCCGGCCCAGCAGGGGCTGGACGCGACGGTGCGGCGGCGCAACCTGCGCCACGCCTTCGCCCTGGCGCCCGCCAGCGATGTTCGCGGGCTGCACCTGGCACTGGTGGACGACGTGCTCACCACCGGGGCCACCGCCGAGCGCCTTTCCCGCCTGTTGCGCCGGGCGGGCGCCGCGCGGGTCGACGTCTACTGCCTGGCGCGCACGCCGAAGCCCGGCTGAGCTGGGCTAAACTGCCGCGCAACCGATACGGGAGAGGATCCATGCGCGCATTGCTGGTCGCGGCCTGCCTGTTGCTCGGCGGTTGCAGCCATTTCGCCGAAGACGACTGGCTGGGCGAAGACAAGGCCCTGCATTTCGCCAGTTCCGCGGCCCTTGCCGCGGCGGGCATGCAGATGGCCCACGACCGCGGCCTGCGCGGCGCTCGCCAGGCACGCTTCGGCCTGAGCTTCTCGCTCGCCTTCGGCGTCGGCAAGGAGTTCTACGACAGCCGTTCCGCCGGCAGCGGCTGGAGCTGGAAGGACCTCGCCTGGGACCTGGCCGGCGCCGCCGCCGGCTACAGTCTCTACCAGGCTGCCGAGTGACGCCCTTGCGTTTTGCCCATGGCTGTTGGAGCCTTCGCCGTATACGTCCGCTCATAGCGAAGCCTCCATGTCCGCACTCTCCACTCTCGCCCAGCACGTCACCCGTCGCCCGCAACGCATCTCCCTGCTCGCGCAGATCGCCGAACTGGGCTCCATCACCCGTGCGGCGAAGGCCGTGGGCATCAGCTACAAGGGCGCCTGGGACGCCATCGACGAACTGAACAACCTGGCCGAGCGTCCGCTGGTCGAGCGTAGCGTCGGCGGCAAGGGCGGCGGCGGCGCCCGGCTGACCGCCGAGGGCGAGCGCCTGCTGGCTCTCTACCGGCGCCTGGAAGCCTTGCAAGCGCAGGTGTTGCAGGCCGCGGAAGACGCCGAGGACCTCAACCTGATCGGCCGCCTGATGCTCCGCACCAGCGCACGCAACCAATTGCACGGGCGGGTCCTGTCGATCCATGGCGAAGGCTTCCACGACCGCATCGCCATCGAGCTGCCAGGCCAGCAACGCATCGAGGCGCTGATCACCCGCGCCAGCACCGAGCAACTCGAACTCGGTCGCGGCCGCCCGGTACTGGCGCTGATCAAGGCCGGCTGGCTGGACGTCGGGCTGGAACCGCGCGAGGACCAGCCGAACCAGTTGCACGGCACCCTGGAGGAAATCCTCGCGGCCAAGGCCGGTCCCAGCGAGGTGCGCATCGCCCTGGGCAGCGGTCTTACCCTCTGCGCGCTGCTGTCCGGCGAACGCCTGGCCAGCCTGGGGCTGAAGAAGGGCCAGAAGGTGATCGCCTCCTTCGATCCAGCCCAGGTCCTGCTCGGCACGCCGCTGTGAACCTGCCGGCCCGCGCCGGCTTGCGTACACTAGGGGTCTTTCGAGCCTTGGATGCCCCGTCATGTCCCATCCCTTCGACCAACTGACCCCCGACCTCGTCCTGGATGCCGTGGAAAGCCTCGGCTATCTCAGCGACGCACGGGTGCTGGCGCTCAACAGCTACGAAAACCGCGTGTACCAGGTCGGCATCGAGGACGGCGAGCCGCTGATCGCCAAGTTCTACCGACCGGACCGCTGGAGCGACGCGGCGATCCGCGAGGAGCACGCCTTCTCCGCCGAGCTGGCGGAATGCGAGGTGCCGGTGGTGGCGCCGCTGTCGCGCGACGGCGAAAGCCTGTTCGCATTCTCCGGCTTCCGCTTCGCCCTGTTCCCGCGGCGCGGCGGGCGCGCGCCCGAGCCGGGCAATCTCGACCAGCTCTACCGCCTCGGCCAGTTGCTCGGCCGCCTGCACGCGGTCGGCGCCACGCGGCCGTTCGAGCACCGCGAGGCGCTCGCTGTGGATAACTTCGGCCACGCCTCGCTGGCCACCCTGCTGGAAGGCAATTTCATCCCCAGGAGCCTGCTGCCGGCCTACGAGTCGGTCGCCCGCGACCTGCTGAAACGCCTCGACGCCCTGTTCGCCGAGGTGCCCTACCAGCCGATCCGCCTGCACGGCGACTGCCATCCGGGCAACCTGCTGTGCCGCGACGAGGTCTACCACATGGTCGATCTCGACGACTGCCGCATGGGCCCGGCTCTCCAGGACCTGTGGATGATGCTCGCCGGCGAGCGCCACGAACGCCTGGCGCAGATTGCCGAACTGGTCGACGGCTACAACGAGTTCCACGACTTCGACCCGCGCCAGCTACCGCTGCTCGAAGGCCTGCGCAGCCTCCGCCTGATGCACTACAGCGCCTGGCTCGCGCGGCGCTGGGACGACCCGGCGTTCCCGCCGAGCTTCCCCTGGTTCGGCAGCGAACGTTACTGGGGCGAGCAGGTGCTGGTGCTGCGCGAACAACTGGCGGCGCTGGACGAGGAACCGCTGCGACTGTTCTGAGCCTCCTGCGGACGGGGCGAATGGCGCGCGGCGCTATCCGTCCCGCCGCGGGGCAGGCGAGGGAACGGCAAGTGTGCCGGTGCTTTTCCGCGGGAACTGTGCGCAGACAAGCTCGCCACCCCCCTACTAGAATTCACAGGTCATCCGCGCGTGCATACCGTGCACGGCCATTCTTACCTGCCTGACGTTTCAAGGATTCTCCATGGCGACCGCCAACCTCCGTCGGGGCTATGTCCTCGGCCTGACGGCTTATGTGATCTGGGGACTGTTCCCGCTCTACTTCAAACTGCTCGAACGCATTCCCGCGGTGGAAATCATCGTCCAGCGCGCGGTCTGGTCGGCCCTGTTCGGCGCCGTCCTGCTGCTGTTCTGGAAGCACCCGGGCTGGTGGCGCGAGCTGCGCCAGAATCCGCAGCGCTTCGTCGTGCTGGCCGCCAGCGGACTGCTGATCGCCAGCAACTGGATGACCTATGTCTGGGCGGTGAACAACGGCCACATGCTGGAAGCCAGCCTGGGCTACTACATCAATCCGCTGATCAACGTGATGCTCGGCATGTTGCTGCTCAAGGAACGCCTGCGTCCCCTGCAATGGCTGGCGGTGGCCCTGGCTTCGCTGGGCGTGGCGCAGCAGGTCTGGCAACTCGGCAGCCTGCCCTGGGTGTCGCTGGTGCTGGCCCTGACCTTCGGCTTCTACGGCCTGATCCGCAAAAAGGCGCCGGTCGCCGCGCTGCCCGGACTGGTGGTGGAAACCTGGCTGCTGCTGCCGCTGGCGCTGGTCTGGTTGCTGTTTTTCGCCGACGGGCCGACCAGCGAAACGGCTTTCTGGAGCACCCCGGAAGCCCTGTGGGTGGTCGCCGCGGGCCCGGTGACGCTGGTTCCGCTGGTCTGCTTCAACGCTGCGGCAAGGCACCTGCCCTACGCCACCCTGGGCTTCCTGCAATACCTGGCGCCGACGCTGGTCCTGCTACAGGCGATCCTGCTGTTCGGCGAGCATCTGGACTCCAGCCGCCTGACCGCCTTCGCTTTCATCTGGCTCGCCCTGGCCGTCTACAGCTTCGACGCCTGGCGCAGCCTGCGCCGCCTTCCCCAGCCGGGCTGACGTTATCCCCAGGCTTGCGGAACTCCGCAAGCCTGGCGAAAAAACACGCACTCCTTCCTATCCCCCGCCAATACTGACGCTCAGCGATCCACCCCAGGCTTTTCCACAGGATCATGCACGCACTTTGTGCATATACCTGCCTTCTCCTCTCCGCAGGCACGTGGATAACTCTTCGGAAGAGGCCCTGCAAAGCGCCTGATCAGTCTTTGAGCATACCGCTGCATGCAAGGCTTACCAAGGGTTACAACGATATACACAAGGCTTATCCACAAATCTGCCCAAGGCTTTTGTGAGCAACTGTGGATGAACCGGAAAAGCCATCGATCAAAAAACGTACGGATACCTGTAATACCGATGAATAAAGGCCTGCATGGATTTTTCCCCGGCTTACCCACAGACTGCTCCACGTTATTTGTGCACAGGGGCAACGATAGCGGCGAAGGTTAATCCACAAGCAAAAGCGCAAGAGAGGCTGCTCAGAAAACGATCAAACCCTTGTATCGCCCATGGATAAAGGCCTGCAAGGTTATCCACACAGAATACCCACAGGCTGGTCCACCTGGTTTGGGAATAACCGCAACGCAGCTGGTCAAAAAACGCGCTACGACCTCCAAGCCTCGCGGCGCCTGGGCTTCAGGGTTTCACCCAAGGCTTTTCCACAGGCCCGTCCCCGGCTTTCCTGAACAACTTCAGGACGCGTCCAGCACCAACTCCACCATCAGGTCGTCGGCCAGGTCTTCCAGTCGCTCGCGCAGGGTGTCCAGCGACAGGGTCAGCGGCACCGCCAGCAGCGCATCGGCATGGAACAGCGGTTCGCTGCTCATCGGCGCCGGGCGCACTTCGGTGGACAGGCTCTCCAGGTTCACCCCGTGCTCGGCCAGTAGCCGGGTGATGTCGCGCACGATACCGGGGCGGTCGTTGCCCACCAGGTCGAGGTGGATAGGCTTCCAGTTGCATACCGGCTCGATCCCGCTTTCCGCCAGGAGCACGCGGATACCGTGGCTGGACAGGCCCTGTAGCCCTTCCACCAGTTCGTCGTAGCCTTCCGCCGGCACGGCCACCCGCAGTATCCCGGCGAACTGCCCGGCCATCCGCGACATGCGGCTTTCCAGCCAGTTGCCGCCGTGGGAGGCGATGCATTGGGCGATGCGCTCGACCAGGCCGGGATGGTCGGTGGCGATCACGGTCAGGACCAGGTGATCCATGAGCTTGCCTCCTGCTGGGACGAATGGGAGTTCAGAGCTGCAGCCAGTAAGTGTAGAACTGTTCGTCACGGACATAGCCGAGGCGCTCGTAGAGCGACTGCCCGGCGTGGTTGGTCTTCGCCGTCTCCAGTTGCAGGCCGCAGGCGCCCATGCTTTCGGCGAAACCCCGGGCCTGGTTCATCAGGGCCTCGCCGACACCCCGGCGACGCGCCTCCGGGCGGACGTAGAGATCGCTGAGCAGCCACGAAGGTCGTAGCGCCAGGGAGGCGAACAGCGGATAGAGTTGGACGAAGCCCAGCGCCCGCGCCTCGGCATCCCTGGCCAGGAACAGGGTCGAATCGCCCTGGCGCAGGCGCTCGGCGAGGAATGCGCGGACCTGCTCTTCCGGCGCCGGCACTTCGTAGAAGTCGAGGTAGGCGGAAAACAGCGGAACCAGGTCGGCGAGATCGGCGAGGGATGCGGCATGGACGGGCATGGCGAGGCTCCTGGGGCGATTCCGGGAGTATAGGCAAGGCGCTCGCAGCGCAGTGAAACATCCTGCGACGCCGCGCCGCAGTTGGGCTCGCGATAAATCGTGTACTGTTTTTAGATTTATCTGGAACAAAGTACAGTTTTTTTGCGAACATTGAGCCTGGCCAACGTGACCGTGAAGCGTCATCCAGTCGTAACGCGACGCGTAACCACTGATTTTTCCCGCGGCATCATGTAGTATGCCGCGGCTCGGACTACAAGGCCGTGCGGCCCGGGTCCAGAGCTGGTCTAGAGCAGAGTGAGGCAAACAATGACTGAACGCGTTCAAGTCGGTGGCCTGCAGGTCGCCAAAGTCCTGTTCGACTTCGTGAACAACGAAGCCATCCCCGGAACCGGCGTCTCTGCCGACACGTTCTGGACCGGTGCGGAGGCCGTGATCAACGACCTGGCGCCGAAGAATAAAGCCCTGCTCGCCAAGCGCGACGAACTCCAGGCCAAGATCGACGGCTGGCACCAGGCTCGCGCCGGCCAGGCCCACGACGCCGCTGCCTACAAGGCCTTCCTCGAGGAAATCGGCTACCTGCTGCCCGAGGCGGAAGACTTCCAGGCCGGCACCCAGAACGTCGACGACGAGATCGCCCGCATGGCCGGCCCGCAGCTGGTGGTGCCGGTGATGAATGCGCGCTTCGCCCTGAACGCCTCCAACGCCCGCTGGGGCTCGCTGTACGACGCACTCTACGGCACCGACGTGATCAGCGAAGAAGGCGGCGCCGAGAAAGGCAAGGGCTACAACAAGGTTCGCGGCGACAAGGTCATCGCCTTCGCTCGCGCCTTCCTCGACGAGGCCGCGCCGCTGGAGTCCGGCTCCCATGTCGACGCCACTTCCTACAGCGTGAAGAACGGCGCGCTGGTCGTCGCGCTGAAGAACGGTAGCGAAACCGGCCTGAAGAACGCTGGCCAGTTCCTTGCCTTCCAGGGCGACGCCGCCAAGCCGCAAGCGGTACTGCTCAAGCACAACGGCCTGCACTTCGAAATCCAGATCGACCCGAGCAGCCCGGTCGGCCAGACCGATGCCGCAGGCGTGAAGGACGTGCTGATGGAAGCCGCCCTCACCACCATCATGGACTGCGAGGACTCGGTCGCCGCGGTCGACGCCGACGACAAGGTAGTGATCTACCGCAACTGGCTGGGCCTGATGAAAGGCGACCTGGCCGAGGAAGTCAGCAAGGGCGGCAGCACCTTCACCCGCACCATGAACCCGGACCGCGTCTACACCAGGGCCGACGGTTCCGAACTGACCCTGCACGGCCGCTCGCTGCTGTTCGTGCGCAACGTCGGCCACCTGATGACCAACGATGCAATCCTCGACAAGGACGGCAACGAAGTGCCGGAAGGCATCCAGGACGGTCTGTTCACCAGCCTGATCGCCATTCATGACCTGAACGGCAACACCAGCCGCAAGAACAGCCGCACCGGCAGCGTGTATATCGTCAAGCCGAAGATGCACGGTCCGGAAGAAGCCGCCTTCACCAACGAGCTGTTCGGCCGCGTCGAGGACGTCCTCGGCCTGCCGCGCAACACCCTGAAGGTCGGCATCATGGACGAGGAGCGCCGCACCACCGTGAACCTGAAGGCCTGCATCAAGGCGGCCAAGGATCGCGTGGTGTTCATCAACACCGGCTTCCTCGACCGCACCGGCGACGAGATCCACACCTCCATGGAAGCCGGCGCCGTGGTGCGCAAGGGCGCCATGAAGTCGGAGAAGTGGATCGGCGCCTACGAGAACAACAACGTCGACGTCGGCCTGGCCACCGGCCTGCAAGGCAAGGCGCAGATCGGCAAGGGCATGTGGGCCATGCCCGACCTGATGGCCGCCATGCTCGAGCAGAAGATCGGCCATCCGCTGGCCGGCGCCAACACCGCCTGGGTCCCGTCGCCGACCGCCGCGACCCTGCACGCCCTGCATTACCACAAGGTCGACGTGTTCGCCCGCCAGGCCGAGCTGGCCAAGCGCACCCCGGCCTCGGTGGACGACATCCTGACCATTCCGCTGGCGCCGAACACCAACTGGACCGCGGAAGAGATCAAGAACGAGGTGGACAACAACGCCCAGGGCATCCTCGGCTATGTCGTCCGCTGGATCGACCAGGGCGTCGGCTGCTCCAAGGTGCCGGACATCAACGACGTCGGTCTGATGGAAGACCGCGCCACCCTGCGCATCTCCAGCCAACTGCTGGCCAACTGGCTGCGTCACGGCGTGATCAGCCAGGAGCAGGTGGTCGAGAGCCTCAAGCGCATGGCCGTGGTGGTCGACCGGCAGAACGCCAGCGACCCGTCCTACCGGCCGATGGCGCCGAACTTCGACGACAACGTCGCGTTCCAGGCCGCCCTGGAGCTGGTGGTGGAAGGCACCCGGCAGCCGAACGGCTATACCGAGCCGGTCCTGCATCGCCGCCGCCGTGAGTTCAAGGCGAAGAACGGGCTGTAGGCCGTTCGCCGCAGCGCAACGAAAAGCCGCCCCGAGGGGCGGCTTTTTCATTTCTTCGGGTAGCCATGCACACGCTCCCAACAGTCGTCGCGCAGCTCCTCGGCGTGGCTACGGATGCTGTCCCAACCGTTCTGCCGCAGCGCCTCCCGGGCCTCTCGACGTACCGCCTGCCATCCGGGGTGGGCATAGATGTCGAAGTCGAAGCAGCCCAGCGCTTCCTCGGGCAGCTCGTTGCACAGCGCCCAGACACGCCTCAAGGCATCGCGAAAACTCCCGGCCTGGTGACCCGGACAGCCTTCGAGCCACTCGTGCAACGGCACGACCTTCTCCGACCAGGTAGAGCAGCCCGGGCAACTGCCGATGGTCTCTCTCTGCATGGCACCGTCAAGGGCCAGGAAATCGAGCGCCAGGAACGCCTCTGCGCTGAGCAGGACCCATCGATGCTCATCCTGCCCGTACCACGTCCAGATGAAACTGCCCGGCTCGTTCATGTCGGCTCCTGCGCCGAGGGAAAAGGCGCGACGATAGCGTAATCAGTCTGCGCCGAGAAAGCTCAGCACCGCGCCTTCGAACGCCTGCGGGAACTCGACGTTCGACAGGTGCACCGCCGGCAGCGTAACCAGCCTGGCCCCGGCAATCGACGCGGCGATCAGCTCGCCGTGGCTGGCGGCGGTGACCGTGTCGTACGCCCCTGCGATCACCAGGGTCGGCCGCTCGATCCGCGCCAGTTGCGCGCGCAGGTCGGTATCGCGCACCGCCGCGAAGGAGCCGGCCAGGCCGTGCCGGTTGGTGGCCATGAGCATCGCCCGGAAGCGCTCGACGACGGGCTCGGCGCGCTCCAGCAGCGCCGGCGGAAACCAGTTGCCGAGGAAACCCGCGGCGGTCTCGCTCATGTCCTCGGCCTGCAGCACCGCGGCGATGCGCTCGTCCCACTGCGCCGCCGGGCCGAGCCAGGCCGAGGTGTTGGCCAGCACCAGCCGCTCGATCCGCTGCGGCGCATGCAGCGCCAGCCACTGGCCGACGATCCCGCCCAGGGACAGGCCGAGGAAATGCGCGCGCCTTACCTCCAGCGCGTCGAGCAGCTCCAGTACGTCCTCGCCCAGCCGGGCCAGGGTGTAGGGCCCCGGCGGCACGCTGGAGGCGCCATGGCCGCGGGCGTCGTAGCGCAGGACGCGGAAGTGCCGGGTCAGTGCCGGGAGTTGCGCATCCCACATGTGCAGGGTGGTGCCGATGGAGTTGGAGAGCGCCAGCAGCGGTTTCTCTGCCGCACCATCCAGGCGATAGGCGAGGCTGGCGCCGTCGCTGGTAGCGAGAAAAGACAGGTTGCCCATGGGAGCCTCCGGGGTCAGGGTGATTGCCATGCACGCCAGGCTAGTTGCGACGGTCCCTGGGAAAAACTACAAAGAATGGAACGACTCTGTCAGGGAAGCTGACATGCACGACTTCACCCTCCACGACCTCCAATGCTTCGACGCGGTGGTCGACGCCGGCGGCTTCCAGGCCGCCGCACAGCGCCTGCACCGCTCCCATCCGGCGGTGTTCGCCGCCGTTGCCCGGCTGGAGCGCCAGCTCGGCCTGGTGCTGCTGGAACGGGGCGGCTACCGGGTCGGCCTGACCGCCGCCGGTCGCTCCTTCCACCAGCGTGCCCAGGCCCTGCTCTACGAACTGGAAGGGCTGCGTGGCCACGCCGCGCACCTGGCCCAGGGCGAGGAAAGCGAGCTGCGCGTGGTACTGGGCGACCTCTGCCCGCCGCGCCCGGCCCTGGCGCTGCTCGCAGGGTTCTTCGGCAGCCAGCCGCAGACCCGCCTGCAATTGCTGTTCGAAACCGTCAGCGGCCCGCTGGAGCGCCTGCTGGACGGCGAGGCCGACCTGATCCTGCATCGCGTGGACAAGTCCGACCCACGTCTGGAATGGCTCGACCTGTGCAGGGTCGGGCTGGTCCCGGTCATCGCGCCGGGCCTGCTCGGCGATCCTCCGCCGCGACCGGTGCGCCCGGAACAACTGCGCTCCTTCGCCCAGTGCGTGATGCGCGACAGCGCCCGCCATTCTCCGCCGACGGACTATTTCATGCTCGCCGGCGCGCGACAGTGCAGCGTGCCGGACCAGCGAACGAAGAAAGAGGTGATCCTCCAGGGCCTCGGCTGGGGGCACCTGCCGGACTTCCTGATAGACGAGGAACTGGCCGACGGCCGCCTGCTCGCACTGGCCGGGCCGCATCTGCCAGGACGCAGCGAAGAGGTGGTGGCGGCGCGCCGGCGCGATCGCGCGCAGGGCCCGGTAGCGGAACGCCTGTGGGCGTTCCTGCGGGACAACGCTACAGCGCTACGGGAGAGCGGCATGGATACCGGTGGCGATGACTCGGCAGGCGCCAGGCGTCCTCGGTGAGAAACTGGCAGATATCGCCAGGCGCTATTCGCCCTACCCCCCACACTCCCCCGGCATCAACGTCGGCTTGCCGCCAGCTATTCCGCCATCTTGCGCAACGCCTCGCCATCCAGGCGATAGCGCACCCACTCGTCCTGCGGCAGCGCGCCGATGGAGCAGTAGAAGTCGATGGCCGGCTGGTTCCAGTCCAGCACGCTCCACTCCAGGCGTCCGCAGTCGTTGGCCACGGCCTCGCGGGCCAACTCGCGGAGCAGCCGGCGACCGGCGCCGACGCCACGGTATTCCGGGGTGACGTAGAGGTCTTCGAGGTAGATGCCGTTGCGCCCCAGCCAGGTCGAGTAGCTGTAGAAATACACCGCATAGCCGATCGGCCGGCCCTCGCTCAGGCACATCAGCGCGCGGGTCGGCGAGCCTTCGGCGAACAGGCTGCGGCGGATGCCTTCGACATCGGTGACCACCTCGTGGCGGGCGCGCTCGTAGTCGGCCAGTTCGATGATGAAGGCAAGGATCTGTTCGGCGTCGGCCGGTACGGCGGGACGGATTTCGAGAGTCATGGGCAACCTTCCGGTGGGGGATCCGGCCATCCTAGTGCGACTGCTAAGATGCATGAAGTGCATTCTTCTCATCGGCAACTGAATAACATGCATCCCCTGCTGCGCCGCCTCGATCTCAACCTCCTGCTTGTCTTCGACGCCCTGTATCGCCACCGCAACGTCGGCACCGCAGCCAGCGAACTGGCGATCAGCGCCTCGGCCTTCAGCCATGCGCTGGGGCGCCTGCGCCAGGGGCTGGACGACGAGCTGTTCCTGCGCCAGGGCAACCGCATGCAGCCGACCCAGCGTGCCGAGCACCTGGCCGCTGCGGTGGCCGCCGCCCTGCGCGCCCTCGGCGAGGGGCTGGAAGAGTGGCGGCCGTTCGTACCGGGACAGAGCCAGCGCACCTTCGTCTTCGCCGCCACCGACTACACCGCCTTCGCCCTGCTTCCGCCGCTGATGAACCGCCTGCAGCACAGCGCGCCCGGAGTGCGCCTGCGCCTGGTCAATGCGGAACGCAAGCTGTCGGTGGAGGCCCTGGCCAGCGGGCGGATCGATTTCGCCCTCGGCTACGACGAGGAACACGAGCGCCTGCCCGAAGGCATCCAGGCCCATGACTGGTTCGCCGACCGCTACGTGGTGGTAGCGCGGCGCGACCACCCACGCCTCGCCGGGGCGCCGACGCTGGAGGGCTACCTGGCCGAACGGCATGCGGTGGTGACGCCGTGGAACGAGGACAGCGGGGTGATCGACCGGCTGCTGGCCCGCTCCGGCCTGCGTCGCGAAGTGGCGGTGCAACTGCCGACGGTGCTGGCGGCGCTGTTCCTGGCAGGCTCCACCGATTTCCTGCTCACCGCTCCGCGACATGCCGCACGGGCCCTGGCGGAAGCCGCCGGCCTCGCCCTGTATCCCGCGCCGTTCGACATTCCGCCCTACGTGCTGCGGCTCTACAGCCACGTCCAGCATGTCGGGCGTGACGCCCATACGTGGATGATCGGGCAGTTGAAGGGCCTGGATATTTCCCGGACGGGCTGAGCTTCGCGCCGCGCACCGTCGACGGGCGCGGCGGTAACACTGGGCACAATTATTGTGCACAATTTTCCCAATGCGGCCTCCTGGCGTCCCGCTTTTTTCCCTCTCCCTCGTCCGTCCGCATAAGCCTATGAATCGGTTCGAAATTCTTACCTGATCGAAGCGACAGCTTTTTCCCAAGCGGTTTCAGGGGCTTGCCGCCGAAAGGCCAGTTTGCGCAGAGCGCGGAAAATTCGGTCGAGGATCGGTTGGCACATAACTGGCTTAAATCTTCGAAATTCTTGTATACAAAAACAACAGACGAACCCGACCTCGCGCCGAGTTCTTCCGACTGCCGGAGGAGACCGCCATGTCCAGCACCCCGAAGCCGCCCGCCTCGCCCCGCGAGTTTTCTCCCTCGCTGCTCGACCTCGGCACCCTGGAAAGCCTCGACAGCCTGCCGCGCGCCGGTCAGCGGAGCGCGGAGTTCTCCGCCTCACTGCTCGACCTGGGCACTCCGGCCAGTCTCGACTGCCTGCCACGCGCCGGGCTGCGCGCAGCGGAGTTCTCGGCGGCGCGCCTGGACCTGGGCACTCCCGCCAGTCTCGATTGCCTGCCCCGCGCCAGCCATCACGCCGGCCCCGAACTGCCGCCGCTGAGCCCGCGCCTGTACAGCGCCGATCTCGCCCCGACCAAGGCCGAAGGGCGCCGCTGGGGACGCTACAGCCTGTTCGCGCTGTGGACCAACGACGTGCACAACATCGCCAACTACTCCTTCGCCATCGGCCTCTTCGCCCTCGGCATGAGCGGTGCGCAGATCCTCGCCGCGCTGGCCCTGGGCGCGCTAATGGTCTACGGACTGATGAACCTGTCCGGCTACATGGGCCAGAAGACCGGGCTGCCCTACCCGGTGATGTGCCGCATCGCCTTCGGCATCCACGGCGCGCAACTCCCCGCGCTGATCCGCGCGGTGATCGCCATCGCCTGGTTCGGCATCCAGACCTATCTCGCCTCCATCGTCCTGCGCGTGCTGCTGACGGCGATCTGGCCGGGGCTCGCAGCCTACGACCAGGACGCCATCCTCGGCCTGTCGAGCCTGGGCTGGGCGACCTTCGTCGCCATCTGGTGCGTGCAACTGCTGATCTTCGCCTACGGCATGGAGATGGTGCGTCGCTACGAATCCTTCGCCGGACCGGTGATCCTGCTCACCGTCGCCGCCCTCGCCGCCTGGATGTACCTGCGCGCCGGCGCCTCCATCGCCTGGTCCAGCGGCGAACCCATGAGCGGTTCGCAGATGTGGTTGAAGATCTTCGGCGGCGCGGCGTTCTGGGTGACCCTGTACGGCACCATGATCCTGAACTTCTGCGACTTCGCCCGCGGCTGCCCGGACCGCCGCACCATCAGCGTCGGCAACTTCTGGGGGCTGCCGGTGAACATCCTGCTGTTCGGCCTGTTCGCGGTGGTCCTCTCCGGCGCCCAGTTCAGGATCGACGGCCAGCTCATCCAGAGCCCCACCGACATCGTCGCCGCGATCCCCGACACCCTCTTCCTGGTGCTGGCCAGCCTGGCGCTGCTGATCGTCACCGTGGCGGTGAACATCATGGCCAACTTCGTCGCCCCGGCCTA
Organism: Pseudomonas sp. 22490; assembly: GCF_052044465.1. Classification (NCBI taxonomy): domain Bacteria; kingdom Pseudomonadati; phylum Pseudomonadota; class Gammaproteobacteria; order Pseudomonadales; family Pseudomonadaceae; genus Pseudomonas; species Pseudomonas sp. 22490. Next base: position 209,784 of record NZ_JBQENS010000002.1, read on the forward strand.
CGTACTCACCAACCTGGCGCCGAACCTGCTGAACTTCCGCCGCGCCGGGCTGATCAGCGCGACCATCGCAGTGCTGATCCTGCCCTGGCACCTGTACAACAGCCCCGGGGTGATCCTCTACTTCCTCGGCGGCCTCGGCGCGCTGCTCGGCCCGCTGTACGGGATCATCATGGTCGACTACTACCTGGTGCGGAAAGGCCGGGTGAACCTGCCGGAGCTGTACACCGAAAGCCGCGCCGGCGCCTATCACTACGCGCGAGGGGTGAACCCGCGGGCCATCGCCGCGTTCGTCCCGGCGGCGATCATCTCCACCCTGCTGGCATTGTTGCCGGCATTCGCCGAGCTATCGCCGTTCTCCTGGTTCTTCGGCGCCGGCCTGGCCGGCCTGATCCACTACGCCCTGGCCAAGCGCCGCACGGCCTACCGCGAAGTTTCCGGCGAAGCGATCGCGGTGGACAGCGTGCAGCACTGACGGATACCTGGCCGGCCTGGGCGCGACACCCGCCTAGGCCGGCAGTAGCGCCTGCAATTCTTCCTCGATCGCATCCAGCGCCTGGAACGACCGCTCGACGCGGGCCACCGCGACCGCCCCCTCCAGCGCCGCGAGGATCAGCCAGGCACGCGAGGCGGCGAGCTTTTCCGCCAGTCCGTCGGCGCGCAACGCACGCTCGATGCTGGCGTGCCAGGCGCGGAGCGCCCGGCGGCATTCAGCGTGCACCGGGGCCAGCTCGGCGTCGATGCTCAGGCTGGTGGAAAGCACCGGGCAGGCCTCTTCGAAACGCGAATGCTCCAGCCAGCCACGCAGGGTCGCGGTGAACTGGCGGAGGACGTTGCGCGCATGGGGGGCCTGGGTCCCGGCGCGGTCGAGGAAGGACGCCACCTCGTCGGCGACGAAGCCGATCGCGGCGCTGGCGATCTGCGGCTTGCCCTCGGGGAAATAGTGATAGAGCGAGCCTTTCGGCGCCTCGGCGCGAGCGATGATGTCGCTCAGCCCGGTGCCGAAATACCCGCGGCTGGCCAGCAGCGAGGCGGTGGCATGGACGATCCGTTCGGCGGCATTGGACTTCTTCGGCAAACCTGACTCCCCAACTCACGGCAGACGACCGGGCAAGCATGCCCGAGCCTCAGGGCAGATGAAACACGCCGCTGGCGCTGGCCACCAGGCGCTCGCCGCTGTGCAGCCGGGCCGAGGCGAAGGCCATGCGCTGGCCGAGCTTGTCGACCCGGGTATGCACCTCCAGCCAGTCGCCGACCCGCGCGACCCCGCAGAAGTCCAGGCGCAGGCCGACGGTGACCATCGGCTGCGGCGGTTCGCGGGAGAACGCCATGGCGTAGCCGAGGCCAACGTCGGCCAGGGTCGAGAGCAGGCCGCCGTGGGCGGTGCCACCGTGGTTGCAGTGCTTTTCGTCGATGCGCAGCGCCACCACCAACTGGCGCTGGGCGTCCTGCCGGCAGAAGAAAGGACCGAGCAGGTCGAGCAACGGACTGCTGCGGAACAGCGGCTGGAACCCTTCGGGGACGTTCATCACGGTGCGGCCTCCGTTTTATATAGACTGGTCTATATAAAATATGCCCGGACGCTGAATCCACCAGCGCCGCGAAGGTCTTATCGAGGCGCTGAATGGCGCTTCATCAGGACGGCGCCCTGGGCGCCGCCCGCACTCCCTCTCAGCGGCTCATCGGACCGCGCACCGGCCGCTCGCGGGCGTGGCTGGTCGCGCTGAGCGGCGCGCCGGCCTCGCGCAGCGCCTGGCGCTGTTCGGCGACCGGGGTCTGCGCGGTGGCCTTCTCGAAACGCGCCAGATGCTGGAAGGCCGGCAGGGCGAAAGCGTCAGCCAACAGGCGCGCCAGGCGCGGCCAGCGCTCGCCGTCGACCTGGTAGCGCGCCAACTGGGCATTGCGGAACAGGCAGGCGACGGCGACATCGGCGATGGACAGCTCGCCGCACAGCCAGCCGCTCGGCGGGACCCGCCCTTCCAGGTAGTTGCAGATCGACGGCAGGTCTTCGTCGTAGGTGCGTTGCAGGATCGCCTGGTCGGGTTCGCGCTGCCAGATGCCGCGGTTGATCACCAACTGGTGGAACAACTGCCAGATGATCACCTGGCCCAGCCGCGAATCGGCGTACTCCTCCAGCCAGCGGGCCTGGGCGCGCTGGCCGATGTCGGCGGGATACAGGCTCGGCTGCGGGTAGCGCTCCTCCAGGTACTGGCAGATCACGCTGGAATCGTTGAGGACGAAGTCACCGTCCACCAGCACCGGAATCTGGCGCAACGGACTGAGGCGCTCGAAGGCCTCGTCGCCGAAGAACGGCACGATGGGGTCGATGCGGTAGGCGATGCCTTTCAGTTCCAGCAGCACCAGCACCTTGCGCACATAGGGGGACAGATAGGAACCGATGATCAGCAAAGGTTCGGCCACGGCGAGACTCCTGTTCTTGTTATGGGAACACCGATCCTCCGGCAAACCAGCGGGACGACTCAAGTGGCTTCCCGACGGACGCCAATTGCAGGGATAGTCGCACTTTGCGATCATTTGCGAATAATTCTCGTTTTTCCATTCAATCCCGTTTCGGGATGGGGAGCGGTCGTGTCGGCGGGTGACGTCAGCAACAGCGAATTCGTGGGTAGCCTGTACCGGGACCACCGCGGCTGGCTGCTTGCCTGGCTGAACCGCAACCTCGGCTGCCGCCAGCGCGCCGAAGACCTCAGCCAGGACACCTTCGTTCGCCTCCTCGGCCGCCCGGAGCTGCCCGGCCTGCGCGAACCGCGCGCGTTCCTGGCGAAGGTGGCGCGCGGTCTGATGATCGACCACTTCCGCCGCGCCGCCCTTGAGCAGGCCTATCTCGCCGAACTGGCGCTGGTTCCGGAAGCGGAGCAGCCTTCGGCCGAAGAGCAGTACCTGATTCTCGAGGACCTCCGCGAGATCGATCGCCTGCTTGGCACGCTGTCGCTGAAGGCGCGTAGCGCGTTTCTCTATAGCCGCCTGGACGGCATGCCCCACGCGGAGATCGCCGAGCGTCTCGGAGTCTCGGTGCCGCGCGTGCGCCAATACCTGGCCCAGGGTCTGCGCCAGTGCTACATCGCCCTCTACGGAGAGCCCCGGTGAGCGCCGACGATCGTCATTCGCCGGTACGCGCGCGGGTGCTCGACGAAGCCATCGCCTGGCAATTGCTGCTCGACTCCGGCGAAGCCCATCCCGACGATCACCGCGCCTTCCACCGCTGGTACGCGGCGCATCCCGAACACGAACGCGCCTGGGAACAGCTCGGCGGCCTCGACCGGCACCTGGCGAGAGCCGCCAACGGGCCGGCGCGCAACGCCCTGCTGTCCGGCAACGCACGCTTCAAGCGCCGCCTGCGCCGGCTCGGCGGCAGCGCCCTGGGGCTAGTGCTGGCGCTAGGCGTCGGGCTCGGCGTGGCCAACCGCTACGTCCCGGTCCGCTACCTGCTGGCCGATGCCTACAGCGCCACCGGCGAGCAGCGCGAGCTGACCCTCCCGGATGCCACTCATGTGCGCCTGAACAGCCGCAGCGCCATCGACGTCCGCTTCGACGGCGAACGCCGCCAGGTCGTGCTACTGGCCGGCGAGATCCTGGTGGAAACCGCCCATGGCGACCCGCGCCCCTTCGTGGTCAGCAGCGCCGATGGCGACATGCGCGCCCTCGGCACGCGCTTCCTGGTGCGCCGCGAGGAACCCGGCACGCGCCTCACCGTGTTGCAGTCGGCGGTGGCCGCGCGCGCGGAAACGCTCAGCGAAGAGCGTGTGATCAAGGAAGGCCAGCAGGTGCTGATCCTGCCGCAAGGCCTGCAGGCCAGCGAAGCGGCCCCGGCCCTGGCCGGCGCCTGGGCACAAGGCATGCTGGTGGTAGAGAACGCCCGGCTGGCCGACCTGGTGGCGGAACTGGGGCGCTATTCGCCGGCGCTGCTGCGGGTCGACCCGAGCATCGCCGACCTGCGCGTCACCGGCAGTTTCCCGCTGAACGACACCCGCCTCGCCCTTCAGGCTTTGGAGCCGAGCCTGCCGGTGCGCAGCGTGAGGCACAACGCCTGGTGGTTCGAAGTGGTGCCACGCTGAACCGAACGGGCCGGCGAAAAATTTTTCCCGCCGGCCCTATCACTTTTTCCGACTCGTCCGGCAAGGAGGCATTGAGACTCGTTTCCATCCAGGAGCCCCGCACATGCCCCGCCCGACGTTCCGTCCCGGCCTGCTCGCCCTAGCCATCGCCCTCGCCGTTCCCGCACCGTTCCTCCACGCCGCCCCGGCCGAACAGGCCAGCGTGCGCGACTACCGCATCGCCGCCGGGCCGCTGGCAGGCACCCTGAACCGCATCGCGGCCCAGGCCGGCCTGGTCCTCACCCTGGACCCGGCGCTCGCCGAAGGACGCAGCGCCCACGCCGTACAAGGTCGCTTCGACGCGCCCGGCGCATTGCGCGAAGCGCTCAAGGGCAGCGGCCTGGAGCTGGTGGAAAATGCCGGCGGCACCTACAGCCTGCGCAAGGTGCCGGAAGACACCCTGTCGTTGCAGGCGATGACGGTCAGCGGCGCCGAGGAAGACCCACTGGGGCCGACCAGCGGCTACGTGGCCAAGCGCAGCATGACCGGGACCAAGACCGATACGCCGATCCTCGAGACCCCGCGCTCGATCTCGGTGGCGACCCGCCAGCAGATGACCGACCGCGCCGTGCACAACCTCGACGACGCGGTGCGCTACATGCCCGGCGTCGTCGCCAGCAGTTTCGGCAGCGACTCCCGTTCCGACTGGTTGAAGGTGCGCGGCTTCAAGCCGACCCAGTTCCTCGATGGATTGCCGATGGCGACAGGCTCATACAACAACCCGAAGCTGGAGACCTGGAATCTGGAGCGCCTCGCCCTGCTCCGCGGCCCGGCCTCCTCGGTCTACGGCCAGACCCCGCCCGGCGGCATGCTCGACATGGTCAGCCTGCGCCCGCAGGGCATCGCCAGCCATGAACTGAAGGCCGAGATCGGCAACTACAACCACAAGCAGGTCAGCTTCGACAGCACCGGCCCGATCGACGACGAGGGGCGCTTTCTCTATCACCTCTCCGGCGTGGTGCGCGACAGCAACACTCAGGTCGACCATATCGACGACAAGCGCTACAACATCGCCCCGAGCCTGACCTGGAACATCGACGACGATACCCGGCTGACCTTCCTCAGCCAATTCAACCGCGACGATACAGCCGCCACCAGCCAATTCTTGCCGTTACGCGGGACCAAATACGACGCTCCGTTCGGAAAGATCTCCCATCACAAAAACCTCGGCGATCCGGACTGGGACTTCTACGACCGCACCTACTATTGGTTGGGCTACTCCTTCGAACGGCGCATCAACGATGTCTGGCAGTTCCGCCAGAACCTGCGCTACCTGCGCAACGACCTGTCGTTCCAGACGCTTACGCCAACCAGCAGTATCGATGCGGCCAGCGCCGACGGCACCTTACAGCGCATGACGACCTCGGTGGACGAGGACATCAGTCAGTTCGTGGTAGATAACAATTTCCAGGCTGACTTCGAGACCGGTGCGCTGCGCCATACTCTCCTGCTGGGTATCGATCACAACCGCACCCGCACCGACTACACCTCGATCTACAACTTCACCGGTGTGCCGCCGACCAACGTCAACAACCCGATCTATGGTCAGCCAATTCCCAAGCCATCGCGCTCTAGTGCGTTCTATGACTACCGACAGAAGACTTATCAGACCGGGCTCTACGTCCAGGATCAGATCGCCCTCGACAACTGGCGCCTGACCCTCGGCGGCCGCGAGGACTGGGTACATGCCGGCGCCACGTTCTACAATCAGAACGATGCCACCAACACCAGCCGCGACAAGAAATTCAGCGGTAACGCAGCTCTGAGCTACATCTTCGACAACGGCCTGGCGCCCTACCTTTCCTATGCGGAGTCATTCCAGCCAAGCACAGGCGCCGACGATATAGGCTCCAACAAGATGTTCAAACCCACCGAAGGCAAACAATGGGAACTGGGCGTCAAGTATCAACCCGTAGGCTCCGATTCGCTGTTCACCGCAGCCGTCTACGACCTACGCCAGGAGAACGTGAGGGTCACCGACAACGTCAATGGGACACCCACTACCTCGCAGGCTGGCGAGGTTAAGGTCACCGGCTTGGAACTGGAAGCCACCAGCAACGTCACAGACAATCTGAAAGTGATCGGCTCCTATAGCTACACCGACACCGAAGTGAAAAAAGGCCAGTACGCAGGCAACCGCCTGCAACAGGCGCCGCGCAACCAGGCCTCGCTATGGGCCGACTACACCTGGCACGAGGGTACGCTGAACGGTTTCAGCGTGGGTGCCGGCGCCCGCTACGTAGGCTCGACCTATGGCGACCAGGCCAACACCTACGACGGCTACGCCGGCTCGTACACCCTGTACGACGCCGCCGTGCGCTACGACCTGGGCCAATTGAACGGCAGCCTGAAAGGCGTCAGCGTGGCGGTCAATGCCAACAATCTGTTCAACAAGGACTACCTGGCGTCCTGCGACGGCTACTACTGCTACTACGGCGACCAGCGCAGCGTGGTGGGCAGCGTCAGCTACAAGTGGTGAGCGACGCGTCACAGGTGCGCAACGGCGGATAACCGCTTCGCGGTTATCCGCCCTACCGCAGAACGTACCTTCCGGGCACCGGATGCCCTCCTCCCGCCTGTGGGAGAGGGCCGGGATATCGGTAGCCGGCGCATCGGGGAGGAGCTGCATTCCGGGCGCCGGAGATCGTCGTTCACCCCGCGATCCGACCCCACAGCGCGCTGGCGTCGTCGTGGATCTTGAAACGCGGGAAAGCCAGGGCCTGGTCGTCGCCCTGTTCGATCTCGCGCAACTCGTCGAGCATGGCGCTCACTCCGACGTCCTCGAGGCGCCGCAGCAACTGTTCGTCGGTATAGCGGCGGAAAGGCTCGACCAGCCGGTCGAAGCCGTCGGTCATCAGCACGAAGGAACGCAACGCGGCGAGCGGCAAGGTCTCGCGCTGCACCTGGCCGAGCCAGCGGTCGCTGATGTCCAGCGCCCAGTAGCCCTCGGGCTTGTTCATCAGCAGGCGGTTCTGCCGCACGCGCGGGCGGCTGGCCTTGAACAGTTCGGCGTGATCCCACTGCGGATGTTCCTCGCGCATCCGGCAGAAATGCGCCAGGGATTGCCGGTCCAGTTCGTACAGGGCCGAATCGCCGAAGCTGCGTACCTGGCCGTCGGCGCCTTCGACGAGAATCCGGCTGTCGCCGATGTTGAGCAGTTCGATTTCTCCGCCGCGAATCCGCAGCAGGCTCAGGCAGGCCGCCGGCATGTCTTCGAGGTCGTGCCAGTCGCGGCCGCTCTGGGCGCGGAAGTCGCCCTGGATATCGTTGAGCAGGCGCCGCAGCAGGGTCTCGCTGGATTGCTCGGGCTCGACTTCCAGCAGCAACCGCAGGTGCCGGTCCACCGCCTGGGCCAGCCAGCGCGCGTCGCTTTCCACGCCCAGCACGCTGCGACCGATGCTGGTGGCACCGTCGATCACCCAGGCGGCCTGCGCCGTGCAGCCCAGCGCATCGTCGTTCACCGCGCCCCCCGCGCGGCATTCCGCCCCGAGTATTTCCACTGTGGCCATTCGCAGTTCCTCCTATGCTCAATGCGCTGCCAGAATAGCAAGACAGAGCCTTTCCACGTTCCGCTCGTCGTTCCGGGAGAACCGTATGCGTCACCTGCCCTACCCGCTGCTGGGCCTGTTCCTGGCCCTGTCGTCGACCGGCGCCGCCCTGGCCGGCGAACAGTACTACCCGCTGGACAAGGGCTCCGCGCCCTACGCGGTCGCGCCCAGTGCACAGGGTGCGGTCTGGTACGGCGCGGACGGCGGGCATTCGCTGGGGCGCCTCGACCCGACCAGTGGCGAGAGCGTGCAGGTGCCGCTCGGCGAAGGCGCGCGGCCGCGAGCCATCGTCAGCGACGAGAGCGGCAACGCCTGGGTGCTCGACAGCGGCCTCAACGCCATCCTTCGCATCGGCGGCGAGCGCCTGGGCAGCGAACGTTTCCCGCTACCGGCCAAGGCCGCGCCGGCCGGGCTCGAGTCCGCGGTATTCGACGACGACGGGCGCCTCTGGTTCACCGGCAGCCGCGGCTTCCACGGTCGCCTCGACCCAGCCAGGCGCCTGGTGGAGGTCTGGCCCTCGCCCCAGGGCAAGGCGGCGAACGGCATCTGCGTCACCCCGGACGGCGAGGTCTGGTACGCGCAGGACGACGCGCTGGTGCATGTCGATCCGCTCGACGGCAGCGCCGAGCGGTTGCCCGCGCCTGAAGGCACGAAGGCCTTGCGCGGGATCGGCGCCGACTCCATCGGCAGGCTCTGGGCCAGCGACAGCGGTGGCGCCCGGCTGTACCGCTACGATCCCAGCGATGCCTCGTGGCAGAGCTGGCCGCTGCCGGACAGCCAGGCCCGCCCGGACAGCCTGCGGGTCGACGCCATGGACCGTGTCTGGCTGCACGACGCCGCCAGCGGGGCGCTCTTGCGTTTCGACAGTGAGCAGGCGACATTCCGCGTCCTGCCCAGCGACCGGCCGGCGCCCGGCAACGCCCTGCTCGGCGGTCGCCCCGGAGAAACCTGGAGCGCCGAGCCTGCCGCCGATCGTCTGCGCGTCGTCCGCGACTGATCCTTCCAAGGAGCCCGCATGAGCGCTACCCATACGCTGTTCTACGCCGCCGCCTCGCCCTTCGTGCGCAAGGTCCTGGTCCTGCTCCACGAAACCGGCCAACGCGAGCGCGTGGCGCTCGAGGAAGTCACGCCGACGCCGGTCGCGCCCATCCGGCAGCTCAACGCCAGCAACCCGGCCGGCAAGATTCCCGCCCTGCGCCTGCCGGACGGCCAGGTGCTGCACGACAGCCGGGTGATCTGCGACTACTTCGACCAGCAGCACGTCGGCGAACCGCTGATCCCCCGCGAAGGCAGCGCCCGCTGGCGACGCCTGACCATCGCCTCGCTGGCGGACGCCGTCCTCGACGCCGCGGTGCTGTCCCGCTACGAAACCTTCGTCCGCCCCGAGGAGAAGCGCTGGGACACCTGGCTCGAAGCACAGCGGGAAAAGATCGCGCGGTCCCTGGCGTGGCTGGAGGGCGACTGCATCGCCGAACTGCAGGCGCGCTTCGACATCGCCGCCATCGGCGTCGCCTGCGCCCTGGGCTATCTCGACCTGCGCCAGCCGGAGTGGGACTGGCGCGGCCGCTACCCGCGACTCGCCGCCTGGTTCGCCGAAGTCAGCCAGCGCCCGTCGATGCAGGCCACCCGCGCCTGACCCCGAGGCCCGCCGACGCCTGCTGCCGCCGCAGGCGCTCGGCGCGTTGCAGCCAGGCCGCCGAGGGGCCGGGGAACAGCAGGCCGATCCGCGCCGCCAGGCGCTCGCCGTCGCGACGGTCGTCGCGCAGGCCGACATAGCCATTCATTTCCAGCACACCAGGCGGAACAGCAGCAGGCCCAGCAACAGCGCGCTCTGTCCGAGCCCCATGCAAAGCTCCAGGAAGGAGCGCACGTGCGGATTGCCGGCGGCGCCCTCGATGCCGCTGAGGCCTTCCCAGAATCCGTCCGGCATCAGCACCAGCATGGCGTGGGCCAGGGGCTTGCCGCTGGCGATCCAGTACTCGATCAGGCCGAACTTGCCGAAGAACAGCAGAAAGATCAGGATCACGCCGCTGACCAGCAGGCCGAGGGCGGCACAGAGGGTGAACTCGAAGAACAGGCGCATGCTTTTCCTCCTTGGAAATCGGCGGCGGCCGGCGCCGCCGCCTTCGTCGTCAGGCCCTGGCGGGTACCGCCGGGAAGTCCTTGCGGCCGACCCCGTACCAGTCCAGGCGGCGGGTCAGCACCATCACCGCGGCAAGCACCGCGAACAGCAGCAGCGAGCCCATCAGCAAGGCGTAGTCCTCCGCGCTCAGCAAGCCGTAGAGCAGGCCGTACAGCCCTGCCAGGCCGGCGCTGAAGCCCAGCCCTCGGGCCACGCTGCGCAGGACGAAGCACAGGTAGAAGCCGATCAGGCCGACGCAGGCTCCGGCGGAGACCAGGTAGGCCAGCTCGAAGCCGACGTGCTCGGCCAGCGACAGCAGCAGCAGGTAGAAGAACGCCAGCGCCAGGCCGACCAGCGCGTACTGGACCGGGTGTACCGCCAGGCGCTTGAGCACCTCGAAGAGGAAGAAGCCGGCGAAGGTCAGGGTGATGAACAGCAGCGCGTACTTGATCGCGCGGTCGGCCTTCAGGTACTGGTCCACCGGATCGACCAGGCCGACGCCGAAGGCGCGCGCCTGGAAGCCGTCGCAACGCTGCTCCTCCACGCAACTGCGCAGCGCCTCTTCCATGTTGGTGGCGAAGAAGCTGGTCTGCCAGCGCGCGGTGAAGCCCTGGGCGGTGATCTCCCGCTCGCTGGGCAGGAACTCGCCGCCGAAGCTCGGGTGCGGCCAGTCGGCCTTCAGGATGACCTGGCTGTCGCGGCCCACCGGCACGATGTCCAGCCGCTCGCTGCCGAGCAACGACAGGTCGAAGGCGTACTCCAGGCGCTGCGCCTGGCGCCCGTCGACGCCTTGCAGCGGTGCGTGCACACCGCTGCCGAGCAGGCCGACCCGGCTACCCGGCTCGAAGTCGACGCTGGCACCGTTGAGGGACAGGCGCAGGGCATTCTCGATGCCGCGGATGTCGCTGATGCCCATCGCCAGGAACGGCGTTTCGAACTGGTAGTCCTCCAGGTCTTCTTCGATGCCATAGTGCGCAGGCACCTGGAAGTAGCCGGCAACCTTGTTGTCGACGTGGTACAGGCGCGCCTGGTAGATGCCGCGGTAGCGCAGCTCGGTGCGCATCTGCCCGTCGAGGGCGAAGCGGTCGGGCAGGAAGTACAGCTCGCCGCGCTGCTCGCGCTCCTGCAACACGCGCTTCTCGGTCTTCTCCTCGGTGACCCACTCGCGCACCGTCCTGCGGTACGGCACCACCAGCAGCGGGCCGGTGAGGCGCTGGCTGTAGCTGGAGCTGCGGGCGATATCCTGCAGCACGCCGTCACGAACCTCCTGGCGATCGCGGATCAGGCCGTCGATCATCAACAGGGGAATCAGCAATAGCAGGATGAGTAGGGCGATGGCGCCGAGCTTGTAGGCCAGCGTGCGGTTCATGGGGGGACTCTCCGTCGGGGTGATGGCGGAAAGTCTGCGGCGCCGTGATGGCGGGCTTCGGGTCGCCGTGTGGAGAGTCGATGGAGTTTCCGTGGAGACGCCTCAGCCGCGCGGCAGCCAGAGCAGCGCCTCGACGCCGTCGTCGCGGTTGCCGACCTGCAACCGGCCGCCATGCAGTTGCGCCACCTCGGCGACGAAGTTCAGTCCCAGCCCGGTGCTCTTGCGCCCGCTGGCCGGGCGCGGCAGCGAGTAGAAGCGTTCGGTGAGGCGCGCCAGGGCGTAGTCGGGAATCGCCGGCCCCTGGTTGAACAGGCGCAGGGCGATACCCTCGCCGTCGGCCTCGGCGAGCAGGCGAAGGATGCCGCCGGGCGGGGTGAAGTCGAGGGCGTTGTCGAGCAGGTTGGCCAGCGCCTGGCGCAGCAGGAACTGCTCGCCGCGAACCTCGCAGGGACCTTCCAGGCGGTTCTCCACCCGCAATCGCTGGCGCTGGATACGCGCCGCCTGGCCTTCCAGCAGGGACGCGGCGATCTCCCGCAGGTCGACCTTGCCGACCTCCTCCAGGCCTTGCCGCTGCTCCACCTGGGCCAGGCTCAGCAGGCGCTCGATCAGTTGTTGCAGGCGCTCGCTCTCGCCGGCGATGTTGCCGACGAAGCGCGCCCGCTGCTCGGCCGGCATCTCGCCGTCGAGCAACTCGGCGGCGCCACGGATCGCCGCCAATGGGCTCTTCAGTTCGTGGGTCAGGGTATGCACGTAGCGCTCGACGTAGTCCTTGCCTTCCAGTTGCGTGCGCATGCGTTCCACCGCGTCGGCCAGTTGCGCCATCTCGCCGCCGCGATAGCGCGGCAGCTCGGCGCGGCGCCCCTCGCTGACCGCCTGGGCGTACTGGGTGAGGCGCCGCAGCGCGCCGCTGAGCCACCAGGAGAGCAGGCCGCCGACCAGCAGCCCGAGGGCGATCAGCCCGGCACCGAGCCAGGCCAGGCGCCGCTGCGAGCGGTCGATGTAGGGTTGCAGGCTGCTGTTCGGCTTGGCCACCGAAACCACCCCGATGATCTTCCCACCATCCTTGATCGGCGCCGCCACGTACATCACCGAGGAATCCGGGTCGTCCGGGTCTTCGCGGCTGGAGCGCGCGCCGTACTGGCCCCGGAGAGTCAGGTAGACGTCGTTCCAGCGCGAATAGTCCTGGCCGACAGCCACCCCGGCGGAGTCCAGCAGCACCTTGCCGCTGGCGTCGGTGACGTAGATGCGGTGGTTCACCGCCTCCTTGCGCAAGCCCCAGATATCCGCCTGCGGCACCCGCTTGCCGTAGTCCTCGAGCATCTCCGGCAGGTCGCTCTGTGCCAGGGTGCCGTTCTTCACGTCCTGGCGGAGGATCTCGGCGAGCAGGTTGGCGGTGTCCACCAGGGTTTCCTCGGTGGACTGGCGCACGCCGGGGCGCACTTCGTCCATCACCGTGCTCAGCACGAAGTAGCCGGTGAGACCGACGAACAGGAAGTAGACCAGGAAGATCCGAACGCCGAGCGGCATCAGGCGTGGTCCGGGCTGTAGCTGTAGCCCAGGCCGCGATGGGTCTGGATCGCTTCGCCGCGTTCGTTCACCTGGCGCAGCTTGGCGCGCAGGCTCTTGATGTGGCTGTCGATGTTGCGCTCGTAGCCGGCCTCGCTGGCGACGCCGAGGGCGTCGAGCAACTGCTCGCGGCTGAATACCCGCTCGGGCTGCCCGAGCAGCGTCTGCAACAGGCGGAACTCGTGGCGAGTGAGGTTGAGCGGGGTGTCGCGGTAGTGGATCCGCACGCGCTCCTCGTCGACCTGGAACGGCCCGCTCGGCGCGGCCCCTTCCAGCGCCGCCGGGCGCGGCGCCATGCGCTTGAGGATGGCCTTGACCCGAGCCGCCACCTCGCGCGGGCTGAACGGCTTGACCACGTAGTCGTCGGCGCCGATCTCCAGGCCGACCACGCGGTCGATCTCGGCATCGCGCGCGGTGAGGAAGATCACCGGCACCTCGGAGAACCGCCGCAGGCGCTTGCAGGCCTCGAAACCGCTGATGTCCGGCAGACCGACGTCGAGGATCAGCAGATCCGCCGGCTGGCGCTCCTGCAACGCCAGCGCCTCGCCGGCGAGGGTCACCCAGGTGGTGGCGAAGCCTTCGGCCTGCAGGGCGTAGAGCAGGGTGTCGGCAATCGCGGCTTCATCTTCGACGATCAGGATATGCGGCATGGCGTGACGGCGGCTGACGGGAATGCCGGAACGGTGCCGCAAGCCGGCGCGCGCGTCAATCGCGCCGCCGGTGGCGTAGGACGCTTACTTGCAGGTGGGCTTGTCGGCGACGAAGCGCTCGGAGGGATCGACCGCGACGTGGAATTTGCGCAAGCCCTTGGTGCCCATCAGGAACGGATAGTTGAAGGCGCTGCGGTCGGTGAGGTTGACCTCGATGGTCTTCATCGCTCCGCCCAGGCAGACCTGCAGGTCGATCACCGGGCGTTCGCTCAGGCGGTCCTCATCCTCGTCCTCGCCGTTGCGGTTGTCGGCGCGGTTCTTGATCTTGCCGATGCGCGCCAGCTTGTGCTCGAACACCGAGCCGTCGGCCTCCTTGGTGGCCAGCCGGAAGCGCACCCACTCCTCGCCGTCGCGCTGGAACAACTCGATGTCCTTGGCCGACAGCGAGGAGGTGTAGGCGCCGGTGTCCATCTTCGCCTGCAGGGTGCGGTCCAGCTCCGGCAGGGAGACCCATTCGTAGCGGCCGTAGAGGTTGGGCTCGGCGGCGAGGACCGGCAGGGCGAACAGCGAGAGCAAGGCAAGGGCACGCTTCACGCGGGCATCTCCTGAAGTGATACGAGGTCCACATAGGACTAGCACGGCGCGGTTTCGTTCGCCACGCCGGCGGCTTGGGCGGCGCGGCGCGGATGCGTATGATGGGCCGCGTCGACCCACACCCAGGACAGGGAAACCAACCATGCGGGAACTGTTGACCGGCCTGACCAGCAGCCTTCTGCTGCTTCTCAACACGCTGATCCTGATCGGCCCGATGATGCTGATCGCACTGCTCAAGCTGGTGCTCCCCGGCCAGCGCCTGAAGGACCTCTGCTCCAGGGGCGTGATGTGGATCGCCGAGACCTGGGCGGAGATCGACAAGTGGATCTTCGCCACCTGCACGCCGACGGTCTGGGACGTGCGCGGCGCCGGCGACCTGCGCCAGGACACCTCGTACCTGGTGGTGAGCAACCACCAGTCCTGGGTCGACATCCCCGCGTTGATCCAGGTGTTCAACCGGCGCACCCCGTACTTCAAGTTCTTCCTCAAGAAGGAGCTGATCTGGGTGCCCTTCCTCGGCCTGGCCTGGTGGGCGCTGGAGTATCCGTTCATGAAGCGCTATTCCAAGGCCTTCCTGGAGAAGCACCCGGAACTCAAGGGCAAGGACCTGGAGATCACCAAGGCCGCCTGCGAGAAGTTCAAGCGCATCCCGGTGACCGTGGTGAACTACCTGGAAGGCACGCGTTTCAGCGAGCAGAAGAAGGCCCGGCAACAGTCGCCCTATCGCCACCTGCTCAAGCCCAAGGCCGGCGGGGTGGCCTTCGTCCTCGCCGCGCTGGGCGAGCAGCTGGACGCCCTGCTCGACGTCACCGTGGTCTACCCAAGCGACAAGGTGCCGGGATTCTGGGACCTGCTCTGCGGACGGGTGCCGAAGGTGATCGTCGACATCCAGACCCGCCCGATCGATCCCGCCCTGTGGCAGGGCGACTACGAGAACGACCCGGTGTTCCGCCAGTACGTGCAGGAATGGGTCTCGCGCATGTGGGAAGAAAAGGACGAACGCATCGCCCGCTTGCGGCAACTGCGCTGAAGTACCGGCCGAAACACACCCATCTCGTAGGGCGAATAACCGCAACGCGGTTATCCGCCGTTTCCACGGAGCGGCGGCGGATAACGCCGAGGGCGTTATTCGCCCTACCGGTGCAGGCAACGAATATCCGGGCGCCGCACCCACTTCGTAGGGCGAATAACCGCAGCGCGGTTATCCGCCGATCCGCTGGCGGCAGATCAGAGCAGCGACGAGCCGCCCGCCTTGCTCACTCCCCAGAGATTGCTCAGGCTGCCCAGCAGCTCGCTGTTGGCGCCCTGCTTGCCGAAGTAGTCGACCAGCACCTGGGCGAACTTCTCGGTCATCCCGCTATCCATGCCCAGGGTGCCGAAGGCCTTGTTCACGTCGCCCATGCTGTCCGCATTGCCGAGCAGCGAACCGAGGCCCTTGCTGTCGCCGCCGCTCTTGCCGAGCACGTTGCCGAGCCCGCCGAGACCGGCCAGGGCGTTGTTGCCGGCCAGCTTGTCGAGGCCGGGGATGGTCTTAACCAGTTGCGAATAATCGTTGCCGGCCAACTGGTTCTTGGCCAGGCCGAGCAGGGCGCCGGTACCGCCGACCGCCTGCTCCTGGCTGACCCCGAGCTGGCCGGTGAGTGCGCCGAGCAGACCGCTGGTCTGCGGGGTGGTGGCTACCTGGGCGGAGTCGCCCTGGGACGCCCCGGCGACCGCCTTGGCGGCATCCCCGAGATTGAAGGCGAACGCGGAGGCGGCGCTGAGCAGCAGGGCCGCGGCCAGGGTAGCGTGAGTGGTGACGCGCATCGGCAATTCCTCATGAGATATCGAACGCCCCGGCCGCATTCGCAGGCCGGGGTGAGATTTCGACCGGCCGGCCGGTGCCTTGTTCCCCAACCTTGGTCGGGTCACTTGGCCTTCGGCTTGTCGGCCTTGCCCTTGGCGGCGGCGCCTTTCTTCGCCGCCGGCTTCCTCGCCGCCGTCGCGCGGCCCCTGGGCGTCTCGCCGGCACCGGACTTCTTGCGTGCCGCCGGCTTCGGCGCGGCGCCCTTGCGGTAGCCGACGCCGTCCTTGGCGTCGTAGAAGAAGGTGACCGTCTCGCCCTCCTTCACCTCGCCCTTGAGCATCGCCGTGGCCAGGCGCGTCTCCAGTTGCTGGCGGATCTGCCGCTTCAGTTCGCGGGCGCCGAACTCCGGCTGGTAGGCCTCTTCGGCGAGGTGGCCGACCAGGCTGTCGTCGATGTGCAGGTAGATGTCCTGGGCGTGCGCGGCGCGCTTCACCCGCTCCAGTTGCAGGCGGACGATGTCCTCGATCTGCGCCTTGCTCAACGACTCGAAGACGATCACCTCGTCGAGGCGGTTGAGGAATTCCGGGCGGAAATGCCCGCGCAGGGTAGTCATCAGTTCGCGCTTGAGCTTCTCCGGCGGCTGGGCGAACTCGCCGGCCTGGGCGTTCTTCATGATCAGCTCGGAGCCGAGGTTGCTGGTGGCGATGATGATGGTGTTGGTGAAGTCCACCACGCGCCCCTTGCCGTCGGTCAGGCGGCCGTCGTCGAACACCTGCAGGAGGATGTTGTTGACGTCGGCGTGGGCCTTCTCGATCTCGTCGAGCAGGATCACGCTGTACGGCCGCCGGCGCACCCGCTCGGTGAGCTGGCCGCCCTCGTCGTAGCCGACGTAGCCCGGCGGCGCACCGATCAGCCGGGACACCGCGTGGCGCTCCATGTATTCGCTCATGTCGATGCGGATCATCGCGTCTTCGTCGCCGAACACCACCTCGGCCAAGGCCTTGGCCAGCTCGGTCTTGCCCACCCCGGTCGGGCCGAGGAACAGGAAGGTGGCGATCGGCCGGCTGCCCTGGCGCAGCCCGGCGCGGGCCAGGCGCACGGCGTCGCTGACCGCGGTGATCGCTTCCTGCTGGCCGATCACCCGCTGGTGCAGGCGCTCTTCCATCTGCAGGAGCTTCTCGCGCTCCTCGGCGGTCAGTTCGGTGACCGGGATGCCGGTGAGCTTGGAGATGATCTCGGCGATGTCCTCGACCCGCACCTCCTCGGTCTTCGACCCCTGGGTCTGCTGCCAGCGCTCGGTGATCTGCTCGAGGTGTTCCTTGCGTTCCTGGATGCGTTTCTCGAAGACCTTCGCCTCGTCGTACCACTTGCGGCTGGCGGCGTAGTCCTGCTCGCGCTTGAGCTGCGCCAGCTCGGCCTCCAGTTCCTGGATCTCGGCCGGCCGCGAGGTGCTGGCGATGCGCACGCGGGCGGCGGCCTGGTCGATCAGGTCGATGGCCTTGTCCGGCAGGAAACGGTTGCCGATGTAGCGGTCGGACAGCTCGGCGGCGGCGACGAAGGCCTCGTCGCGGATGGTCACCTTGTGGTGGCCTTCGAGCTTGTCGCGCAGGCCACGGAGGATGGAGATGGTCTGCTCCACCGTCGGCTCGGGGACGAACACCGGCTGGAAGCGCCGCTCCAGCGCGGCGTCCTTCTCGATGTACTTCTGGTACTCGTTGAGGGTGGTGGCGCCGATCAGGTTCATCTCGCCACGCGCCATCGCCGGCTTCAGCACGTTGGCCACGTCCAGCCCGCCTTCGCCGCCGCCCTGGCCGGCACCGACGATGGTGTGCACCTCGTCGATGAACAGGATGATCTCGCTCTGCGCCGCCTGCAGTTCGTCCATCA
Source organism: Pseudomonas sp. 22490 (assembly GCF_052044465.1). Taxonomy (NCBI): domain Bacteria; kingdom Pseudomonadati; phylum Pseudomonadota; class Gammaproteobacteria; order Pseudomonadales; family Pseudomonadaceae; genus Pseudomonas; species Pseudomonas sp. 22490. The sequence goes on from NZ_JBQENS010000002.1 coordinate 227,418, forward strand.
CCTGCTTGAGGCGTTCCTCGAACTCGCCGCGGTACTTGGCGCCGGCGACCATGGCGTTGATGTTCAGTTCGACCAGGCGCTTGTCGCGCAGCACCTCCGGCACCTCGCCCTGGACCATGCGCTGGGCCAGGCCTTCGACGATGGCGGTCTTGCCGACGCCGGGCTCGCCGATCAGCACCGGGTTGTTCTTCTTGCGCCGGGCGAGCACCTCGATGGTGGTCTCGACTTCCTTCGAGCGGCCGATCACCGGATCGAGCTTGCCTTCGCGGGCCAGCCGGGTCAGGTCGCGGCTGAACTTGTCCAGTTGCGGAGTGTTGCTCGGGCCGTCCACGCGGCCGTCCTCGGCGCCCTTGCCGACCACCTTGACCGCTTTCTGCCGTAGCGCCTGCTCGGTCAGGCCGTACTTCTTCAGGAGCGTCCCGGCGAAGCTGTCCGGCACCGCCGCCAGGCCGAGCAACAGGTGCTCGGGGCCGACATAGCTGTGGCCGAGTTCGCGGGACAGGGCGAAGGCATGCTGCAAGGCGCTCTTCACCCGCGGCGAAATGGTCATGTCCTCGCTCGCCTCGCCCTTGCTGGCGCCGCGCACGGCGTTGGCCTCGATGTACTGCTTGAGGTCGGCCGGCGACAGGCCGAACTGCTTGAGCACCGCCTGCACCACGTCGGCGTCGGCCAGGGCGTAGAGCAGGTGCTCGGTGTCCACTTCGCGCTTGCCGAATTCGGCAGCGACCTGCGCGGCGCGTTGCAGGTACTCGGTGGTCTGCTTGCTGAAGTATTCGGCGATGTCCACCGCCTCCGGCTCGCGGGCGCGCACCGGGGTGACCGGGCTCTGCTCGCCGAAGCCGGAGAAGATCTCGTCGAACGGGCTGCCGCCGCCGAACAGCGACTCCAGCGGCGAGCGCATGCGCTGCTGGCGCATCAACTGGCGGTAGTGCAGTTCGCAGAGGGCGAGTTCGCGGCGCTGGCCGTTCTGTACCAGGCTGACGCGGGCGACGGCGGGACGTTCGTGGCAGATAGCGCAAAGTTCCTGGGCCATGGGAGGACTCCTGTTTCCACGGAAGGTGGGCTTCGGCGACGGCAGCGGCGACCGGGGTCGCCGAGCGCTGCGTGGAGAACATCGCGACAAGGCGGTGAAGCACGCGCCGTCGAGCATGCAACGCGGGACATGTCCGTGCGATGACGAAGCGCCGACGTCGCATCCGCAGCCACTGACGGGGTGACTCTTGAGTACTAGCACAGCAGCCGGCGAGCGCCAGCGCTTCGGCTTGACCCAGGACAATGAAAGGCGACCTCTCTGGCCGCGACTTCCGCCGCAATGCCCGCTGTTCGCCCCGATCCGGTCGCCGGCCGTCCCATCGCGGCGAGAACTTCTCTATGCTTGGGCCCTGTCCGCCCGAGGGAGCCCGTCCATGAGCGAGCCGTTCCAGCTCACCCCCCGTATCGCCCGCCAACTGCCCTGGCTGGTCGCCGTCGCCTTCTTCATGCAAGCCCTCGACGGCACCATCCTCAACACCGCGCTGCCGAGCATGGCCAGTTCGCTGAACGAAAACCCGCTGCGCATGCAGGCGGTGGTGATCGCCTACCTGCTCACGGTGGCCCTGCTGATACCGGCCTCGGGGTGGATCGCCGACCGTTTCGGCACGCGCCGGGTGTTCCTCGGCGCGGTACTGCTGTTCAGCCTCGGCTCGTTGCTTTGCGCGCTGTCGCCGAGCCTCGAACTGCTGGTCGGGGCGCGCATCGTACAGGGCGTCGGCGGCGCGCTGATGATGCCGGTGGGACGGCTGGTGATCCTGCGCGTCTACCCGCGCCAGGACCTGGTGCGGGTGCTCAGCTTCGTCACCATTCCCGGCCTGCTCGGCCCGCTGGCGGGACCGACGCTGGGCGGCTGGCTGGTGGAGTACGCCTCCTGGCACTGGATCTTCCTGATCAACCTGCCGGTCGGCCTGCTCGGCTGCCTGGTGGCGATGAAGCTGATGCCGGACCTGCGCAGCCCGGTGCCGAGCCGTTTCGACAGCATCGGCTTCCTGCTCTTCGGCGGCTCCATGGTGCTGATCTCCATCGCCCTGGAAGGACTCGGCGAGCTGCACCTGTCGCACCTGCGCGTGGTCCTGCTGCTGATCGGCGGACTGGTCCTGCTCACCGCCTACTGGCTGCGCGCGCTACGCATCGACAAGCCGCTGTTCCCACCGAGCCTGTTCAAGGCGCGGACCTTCGCCGTCGGCATCCTCGGCAACCTGTTCGCCCGCCTGGGCAGCGGCGCCCTGCCCTTCCTCACCCCGCTGTTGCTGCAGGTGGGACTGGGCTACCCGCCCTCCACCGCGGGCATGACCATGATCCCGCTGGCGCTGTTCGCGATGGTCGCCAAGCCGATGGCCAAGCCACTGCTGGACTTCTTCGGCTATCGCAAGCTGCTGGTCGGCAACACCCTGATCCTCGGCTGCCTGATCGCCGGCTTCGGCCTGGTCGACCAGGACACCCCCTACGTCTGGCTGCTGCTGCACCTGAGCCTGCTCGGCGCGGTGAACTCCCTGCAATTCACGGCGATGAACACCCTCACCCTGATCGACCTGCAGGACAGCAACGCCAGCAGCGGCAACAGCCTGATGTCGGTGGTCGTGCAGTTGTCGATCAGCCTCGGCGTGGCTTGCGCGGCGGCGTTGCTGGGCGGTTTCCAGACCGACCTGGATACGGGGCAGGACACCGTACTCGGCGCCTTCCACGCCACCTATGTCAGCGTCGGCCTGATGTCGATGCTGGCCGCGGCGATCTTCTTCCAGCTCGGCAGCGAGGACGGTCGCACCAGCCCGCGCCGGGTCGATCCGGAAAAGGACCCGGACCTCTAGGATGGCCTGGATCGCTACGCTCAAGCGCTGGGCTCGCGAGCTGAAGACCGAGGTCATCGTCCTCTGGCTGTGCAGCCGCCATCCGCACATGCCCTGGCTGGCCCGACTGGTGGCTCTGCTGGTGGTGGCCTATGCGCTGAGTCCGATCGACCTGATCCCGGACTTCATACCGCTGCTCGGCTACCTCGACGACCTGTTGCTGGTGCCGCTGGGGATCTGGCTGGCGATCCGCCTCACCCCACCCACGCTGCTCGCCGAGTGCCGCGCGCGGGCTCGCGAGGTCGAGACGCACCCGCGCAACCTGTGGATGGCTGCGCTGATCGTGCTGTTCTGGGTGGCGCTGGGCGCTGGACTGCTGCGCTGGTTCTTCTACTGAGCGGCGAGCGCGCTGCAGGTAGGTTTGCGGGTGAAGGTTCGGGACACGTCGACCGCGCCGAGGTGTTCGAGCGTGCGGCGGCCGAGCAGCACCGGATAGTTCATGTTGCCGCGGTCGCGCAGGGAGAACTGCTCGCGCAGCAGCTTGGCGCCCAGGCAGATGTCCATCGCCACCACCGGACGGCTGTCGCTGCCGCCGGCGCCGCGTACCTTGATCAGCCGCAGCACCTTGCGCTCGAAGGTCACGCTGACCGGCGCCTTGCTGTCGGCGGTGGGCAGCACGACATCGAAGCGCACCCAGCGCTCGCCGTCCTTCCTGTAGCGATGGATATTCCTCGCGTCCAGCGACGAGGTCAGCGCGCCGGTATCCAGCTTGGCCTTGGCCTGCATGCGCTCGGGCATCAGCCAGGACTGCTCGATCCAGCCCCAGTGCTCGGTGGCGGCATGGCAGGACGCGGAAGAGAACGACAGCGACAACAGCGCGGCGAAGGCCAGACGACGGGATTGCACAGGCTTCATCGAAACGACTCCGAACGGGACCGGGCCACTCTGGGCGGGAACTCGTCAAGACAGGGTGAACGGCAGGCGAAGACAGTGTGACGGTTTTCTCCGGGCAATAAAAAACCCGGATGCTTCCATCCGGGTTCTTCGGGCTGGGGCCCAGGGATCTTAGTTGATCACCTGAACGCGCTCGGCCTGCATGCCTTTCTGGCCTTGTACGACTTCGAAGCTGACCTTCTGGCCTTCGGCCAGGGTCTTGAAGCCGTTACCTTCGATGGCACGGAAGTGAACGAAAACGTCCGGGCCGCTTTCCGGGGTAATGAAGCCGTAGCCTTTGGTTTCGTTGAACCACTTAACGGTGCCGTTCTGACGGGACATTGCAAGTTCTCCTTGGAACTATGGGTATTGATTTAGCCACGAAATCGTAGCCGGTAACTGAGTTGCAAGGAGTTACAAGGAGTCGAGCAGGACGGGCTGGAATTTCCGACCGCATCAGGTCACGATCGACGGCGACCCATGCAAACACAGTGTCAGCACTCTACGACAAAAAACTGAGGAAAGCGAACCTGTATAAAAATACAGAAACGCGCTTTTTTCGTTTTTCGGACGAACGGTACTGGCCAAAGATACATTGCCTGTCGCTGCTGCTCCGGCGGCGATCGCACGCGGCAAGCCGCCGCAGGCTGCTAGACTAGCCGCTCGTATCGCCTGCCGAGCCCTGCCCCGTGACCTCCACCGCTTTCTCCTCGCTGCCGCTTTCCGCGGACCTCCTGGCCAATCTCGACTCCCTCGGTTACCGGGAGATGACGCCGATCCAGGCGCAGAGCCTGCCGCTGATCCTCCAGGGCCACGACCTGATCGCCCAGGCCAAGACCGGCAGCGGCAAGACCGCGGCCTTCGGCCTCGCCCTGCTCAGCCCGCTGAACCCGCGCTACTTCGGCTGCCAGGCGCTGGTGCTGTGCCCGACCCGCGAACTGGCCGACCAGGTCGCCAAGGAGATCCGCCGGCTGGCCCGCGCCGCCGACAACATCAAGGTCCTGACCCTCTGCGGCGGCGTCCCCTACGGCCCGCAGGTGGCTTCGCTGGAGCACGGCGCGCACGTGGTGGTCGGCACCCCGGGGCGCATCCAGGAGCACCTGCGCAAGGGCACCCTGGTCCTCGACGGGCTCAATACCCTGGTCCTCGACGAAGCCGACCGGATGCTCGACATGGGCTTCTACGACAGCATCGCCGAGATCATCGGCCAGCTCCCCGAGCGCCGGCAGACCCTGCTGTTCTCCGCCACCTACCCGGACGGCATCGAGAAGCTGGCGAAGACCTTCATGCGCGATCCGCGACAGGTGAGGGTCGAGTCGCTGCACGCCGACAGCCAGATCGAGCAGCGCTTCTTCGAGATCGATCCGAAACAGCGCATGGACGCCGTGGTACGCCTGCTCCAGCATTTCCGGCCACAGTCCTGCGTGGCCTTCTGCCAGACCCGCCAGCAGTGCCAGGAGCTGGCCGACGCACTGAAGGCGCAGCGGATTTCCGCCCTGGCCCTGCACGGCGACCTGGAGCAGCGCGAGCGCGACCAGGTCCTGACGGTGTTCGCCAACCGCAGTTGCAACGTACTGGTGGCCACCGACGTGGCCGCCCGCGGGCTGGACATCGCCGCCCTGGAAACGGTGATCAACGTCGAGCTGGCGCGTGACCCGGAGGTCCACATCCATCGCATCGGACGCAGCGGTCGCGCCGGCGAGAAAGGCCTGGCCCTGTCGCTGGTGGCGCCGGCCGAGGCCAGCCGCGCGCAGGCCATCGAGGACCTGCAGAAGCAGCCGCTGGCCTGGTACGCCCTCGGCCAGTTGAAGGCCAGCCCGGAGCCATTGCTGCCGCCGATGAGCACCCTGTGCATCGCCGGCGGACGCAAGGACAAGGTGCGCCCCGGCGACCTGCTCGGTGCCCTCACCGGCGACGCCGGGCTGCCCGGCAGCGCGGTGGGCAAGATCGCCATCTTCGACTTCCAGGCCTTCGTCGCCATCGAGCGCGGCCTCGCCCACCAGGCCCTCAAGCGCCTGAGCGAAGGCAAGATCAAGGGTCGCTCGTTCAAGGTCCGCCTGCTTTAGCGCGCCGCCGCTTCGCTCGCCGGGCCCGCTCCGGCGCGCGATATCACCGCCGGGTAACGTTCGGCGCGGCGACGACGTCTTAGCGTTCGCAGGCACGAAGCCTGCATCCGCCAGATGCCCGGCTCGACCGAGTTGCCCACGGCAGCGCTTCCTGCGACTGCGGCGGGCAGCGGACTTCCAGTCGCGCGAAATCGGCCGATTGAATTAGCCGGACAGGCCACATAGGCTGAACCACGGACCATCGGATAGCACTCCGCCCCCATGCCGCCCTCTTCGTTGACACACACGCTCCGCCGCCTCTGGGCCCTCGACAAGTTCGCCTATAGCCTGCGGGTATTCATCGCCCTGGCCGGCGCCCTGCTGCTGTGCTGGTGGCAGGACCGCATCGAGCTGCTGATCCCGCTGTTCCTCGGGATCATCGCCAGCGCCCTGGCGGAGACCGACGACAACTGGCTCGGCCGCCTGCAAGCGCTGCTGGTGACCCTGCTGTGCTTCAGCGTCGCCGCCTTCGCCGTCGAGTTGCTGTTCCCCTATCCCTGGCTGTTCGTTTCCGGGATGGCGCTGTCGGCGTTCGGCATGATCCTCCTCGGCGCCCTCGGCGAGCGCTATGCGGCGATCGCCTCGGCGACCCTGATCCTCTCGATCTACACCATGATCGGCGTGGACCAGCGCGGCGGCGAGGTCGCCGATGTCTGGCACGAACCGCTGCTGCTGGTGGCCGGGGCGGCCTGGTACGGGCTGCTCTCGGTGCTGTGGAACGCGCTGTTCTCCAACCAGCCGGTGCAGCAGAGTCTTTCCCGCCTGTATTTCGAGCTGGGCGAATACCTGAGGATCAAGTCGAGCCTGTTCGAACCGTTGCGCCAGCTCGACGTAGAGGGCCAGCGCCTTGCCCTGGCACGGCAGAACGGCAAGGTGGTGGTGGCGCTGAACCAGGCCAAGGAGACCATTCTCAACCGTCTCGGCCATGGCCGGCCGGGCCCCAAGGTGAGCCGCTACCTGAAGCTCTATTTCATCGCCCAGGACGTCCACGAGCGCGCCAGTTCCTCGCACTACCCGTACAACCGGCTGGCCGAGGCGTTCTTCCACAGCGACGTGCTGTTCCGCTGCCAGCGCCTGCTCAACCAGCAGGGCAAGGCCTGCCAGGCCCTGGCGCGGGCTATCCGCCTGCGCCAGCCGTTCGACTACGCCGACCGCGAGCTGGCCCTGGAGGACCTCCAGGCCTCGCTCGAACACCTGCGCCAGCAGAGCAACCCGGCCTGGAAGGGCCTGCTGCGCTCGCTCGGCGCCCTGGCCGCCAACCTCACCACGCTGGACCGCAAGCTGGCCGGGGCGAGCAACCCGGACGCCATCGCCGACGAACAGGACAGCGCCCTGCTCGACCGCTCGCCGCGCAGCCTGAAGGACGCCTTCGAGCGCCTGCGCCAGCAGCTCACCCCGACCTCGCTGCTGTTCCGCCACGGCCTGCGCATGGCCCTGGCGCTGACCGCCGGCTACGGCGTGCTGCACTGGATCCATCCGACCCAGGGCTACTGGATACTGCTCACCACGGTGTTCGTCTGCCAGCCCAACTATGGCGCGACCCGCCTGCGCCTGGTGCAGCGGATCCTAGGTACGGTGGTCGGCCTGGTGGTCGGCTGGGCGCTGATCGACCTGTTCCCCAGCCCGCTGGTGCAGTCGCTGTTCGCGGTCGCCGCCGGGGTCGCCTTCTTCGCCACCCGCAGCAGTCGCTATACCCTGGCGACGGCGGCGATCACCCTGCTGGTGCTGTTCTGCTTCAACCAGGTCGGCGATGGCTACGGGCTGATCCTGCCCCGCCTGTTCGATACCTTGCTAGGCAGCCTGATCGCCGGCCTCGCGGTGTTCCTGGTGCTGCCCGACTGGCAGGGCCGCCGGCTCAACCGCATGCTCGCCAACACCCTCGCCTGCAACAGCCGCTACCTGCGGCAGATCATGCAGCAGTACGCCACCGGCAAGCGCGACGACCTCGACTACCGCACCGCCCGGCGCAACGCGCACAACGCCGACGCGGCGCTCTCGACCACCCTGTCGAACATGCTCCTGGAGCCCGGCCACTTCAGGAAGGACGCCGAGATCGGCTTCCGCTTCCTGGTCCTCTCGCACACCCTGCTCAGCTATCTATCCGGCCTCGGCGCGCACCGCGAAAGCCTGCCCGAGGACGCCAGCGACGGCCTCCTGGAGCGCGCCGCCGAGCGGCTCTCCGCCAGCCTCGAGGAAATCGCCGCGAGCCTGGAACAGAAACGCCCGGTCGCCATCTACAGCGAAGAGGAGGAAGCGCTGGCCAAGGAACTGGAGCAGATGCCCGAGGACATGGACGACAGCCATCGCCTGGTACAGACCCAACTGGCGCACATCTGTCGCCAGCTCGCCCCGCTGCGCACCCTGGCCGCGCACTTGCTGAAGAAGGAACTGGCCGGCGCGCAGCCGCTGCCAGGCCAGCCCTAGCGCGCGCCGTAGCGCTCCAGCAGGCGCTGGTAGCTGCCGTCGTCGCGCATGCCGCGGATGGCCAGGTCGAAGCCGTCGACGATCTCGTCATGCCGGGGATTCCTCAGGCTCACCAGCAGGTGCAGGCCGTTCTCGCCAAGCGGGGTGGGCAGTACCTCCAGCTTGTCGCGCAAATCGGCCAGCTCGCCCTTGAAGGCGACCCCCAGCGCCAGCTCGTCCTCCACCGCCAGGTCGACCCGCCCCGCCTCGAGCATCCGCGCGGCGTTGGCGAAGCTGGTCACGTTGACCTTCTGCAAACGGCTGTCACGGTCGAATTCGGGCGCGTAGGCATAGTCGCGCACGACCGCGATGCGGTAGGGACGCAGGTCGCTCAGGCGGGAAAACTCGATACCCCGCCCCTTGCGTTGCAGCAGGCGAATGCGGTTGCTCAGGTAGGCGCGGGAAAACTGCCCGTAGAGGCTGCGGGCGGGCTCGTACCAGGCGCTCAGGGCGATGTCGTAGTCGCCGCTGCGCACGCCGTACAGGGCACGCGACCAGGGTACCTGCTGGAAACTCGAGTCGAAGCCGGCGCGCTTGAGCGCGGTGGTCACCAGTTCCACCGCCAGGCCGTTGCCAGGCAGGCGCGAATCGACGAAAGGCGGCCAGGAGTCGCCGACCAGGCGCAGGTTGGCGGCAGGCAGCGCGCAAGGGAGGAGCAATGTCAGCAGCAGGAGTGCGCATCGCAGCATGAAGGAGCGTCCCGGGAGTGGATCGCCACAGCATAGCCATCCCGACCCCGGGCACGCATGTCCCCGTGTCGCGGCTCGATGATATTTCCATCACAAACCGCGCGCGTTCACCTCTCCTCATCCTCTCCGGCGGCCTTTTCGTTCCGCGGCGCGGCACCTGCGTACTTGCCGCCGAAGAGTTCGATCGGCATCGGGAAGACGATGGTCGAACTCTTGTCGCCGGCGATCGCGCCGAGGGTCTGCATGTAGCGCAACTGCATGGCGCCACTCTGCCGGCCGAGCATCTGCGCCGCCTGCATGAGTTTCTCCGAGGCTTGCAGCTCGCCCTCGGCATGGATCACCTTGGCCCTGCGCTCACGCTCCGCCTCGGCCTGCCGGGCGATGGCGCGGACCATCGATTCGTTGAGATCGACGTGCTTGATTTCCACATTCGCCACCTTGATGCCCCAGGCGTCGGTCTGCGCATCGAGCACTTGCTGGATATCCAGGTTCAGGCGCTCGCGCTCGGCGAGCATCTCGTCCAGTTCGTGCTTGCCCAGCACCGCGCGCAGGGTGGTCTGCGCCAACTGGCTGGTGGCGGCCAGGTAGTTCTCCACCTGGATGATCGCCTTCTGCGGATCGAGCACGCGGAAGTACACCACCGCGTTGACCTTCACCGAAACGTTGTCGCGGGAAATCACATCCTGCGGCGGCACGTCGAGAACGATGGTGCGCAGGTCGATGCGCACCATCTGCTGGATCGCCGGGATCACCAGCACCAGCCCCGGCCCCTTGACCTTCCAGAACCGCCCGAGCTGGAACACCACGCCACGCTCGTACTCGCGGAGGATGCGCAGCGCGCTGAACAGCAGCAGCGCGAGGAACACCAGCAACATCGCCAAACCATAGGAAATACCCATCATCCACCTCCTTCATCGGCCAGCGCGACTTCCAGGAGCAGGCCCTTGCGCGCCAGCACCCAGACCGGCTGGCCCACCGCCAGCGGCCGCGCGGCGAGCACCCGCCAGCGCTCGCCCTGGAGCAGCACCCAGCCTGCGCAGGGTTGTTCGGAATCCACCGCCGCCACCGTCGCCAGGCTGCCGACCAATCCGGCGGTGCCACTTACCACCGCTTGCCGGCGAGTACGCAGGGCCATGCCCAGCAGACCGACGATCAGCGCGGCGCTGAGCAACGCCAGGGCCACCACCAGGCCGGGCGGAATGCCGTAGCCGGGCACCTCGGTATCGATCAGGATCAGCGCGCCGACCACGAACGAGACGATTCCGCCGATGCCGAGCACGCCGAAGCTGGCGACGAACGCCTCGCCCACCATGAACGCCAGGCCCAGCGCGATCAGCGCCAGCCCGGCGTAGTTGACCGGCAGCATCTGCAGGGCGTACAGGCCGAGCAGCAGGCAGATGCCGCCGAGTACGCCGGGCAGCGCCATGCCGGGATTGGCCAGTTCGAAGATCAGACCGTAGATGCCGATCATCATCAGGATCAGCGCCACGCTGGGATCGGTGAGCACCGCCAGCAACCGCGCGCGCCAGTCCGGTGCCTGGCGCTCGACCGTGGCGCCGGCGGTAGCCAGGGTCAGCGCGCGCTCGCCGACGCGCAGGCTGCGGCCGTCGAGCTGGCGCAGCAGGTCGGGCAGGTCGCGGGCCTGCAGGTCGATCACCTTCTGCGCCGCGGCCTCGTGCGCCGCCAGGCTGACCGCCTCGCGCACCGCGCGCTCGGCCCATTCGACGTTGCGCCCGCGCAACTGCGCGAGGCCACGGATATAGGCGGCGGCGTCGTTGACCTGCTTGCGCGCCATGGGTTCGGCGTCCCGCGCCGGGGGCTTCTCTGCGGGCTTGTCCGGCGTCCCCAGGCGCACCGGGGTGGCGGCGCCGAGGTTGGTCCCCGGCGCCATCGCTGCGATATGGCAGGCATACAGGATGTAGGTGCCGGCGCTCGCCGCCCGCGCCCCGCTGGGCGCGACGAAACCGGCGACCGGCACCTGGCTGGCGAGGATCGCCTTGACGATGCGCCGCATCGATGCGTCCAGGCCGCCGGGCGTGTCCAGTTCCAGCACCACCAGTTGCGCGCCGTCCTCGGCGGCACGCTCGATTCCGCGCACCAGGTAATCGGCGCTGGCCGGGCCGATCGCACCATCCACCGAGAGCACCCGAACCGGGCCGGAGGCCGCGAGACAGGCCGGGCCGGCGAAGCACAACAACAGCGCCAGCGCGAGCCGGCACGGCATCCGCATATCGACCTCCCCGACCGCCCGGCCGGGCCACCCCGGGACGAAGGCGCTCGTCCCGCGCACCGGGCCGGCAAGCGACCGGCCCCGCCGCGCACTTCTCAGTCTAGTCCAGTGGCTCTCGCCTTCCCCGCGCGTGTCCGGATCGGCAAATCCCTCAACATGCCAACTTTTTAGCGACGAAATGATGGCACTCGCCACAGGAATTCATTAATCTTCGCGGCCGCAGCGGGCAGGCCGCCTGGCGCCCGACCCCATCCGGCTTCCGGCGGCCTCCCGCGGCCCTTGTCCTTTCTTCGCCAGACGAAGCCGGTATGCGAAAGACATAACTTGTCACAATCGCCTGCCCATCATGTGCCGGTCATCCCCAGCGCGGACCCGCACCATGACCTCCGATGTCCTTCCCGCCGTCGCCGTCGCCAGTGCCGCCGGCAACGCGCACAAGCCCCATCTCGAGCAGCGCCCCGGCCGCCTCACCGCCTTCGTATTCTTCGCCGTGCTCGCCACCGGACTGCTGTTCAGCGCCTACAGCCTGATGCAGGACGTCGATGACGTCGGTTCCGCGATCACCACCTGGACGCCCTTCCTGCTGCTCGGCGTGGCCCTGCTGATCGCCCTCGGCTTCGAGTTCGTCAACGGCTTCCACGACACTGCCAACGCGGTGGCCACGGTGATCTACACCCACTCGCTGCCGCCGCACTTCGCGGTGGTCTGGTCGGGTTGCTTCAACTTTCTCGGCGTATTGCTCTCCAGCGGCGCGGTGGCCTTCGGCATCATCGCCCTGCTGCCGGTGGAACTGATCCTGCAGGTCGGTTCCTCGGCCGGCTTCGCCATGGTCTTCGCCCTGCTGATCGCCGCCATCCTGTGGAACCTCGGGACCTGGTGGCTGGGCCTGCCGGCGTCGTCCTCGCACACCCTGATCGGCTCGATCATCGGCGTCGGCGTGGCCAACGCGCTGATGCACGGGCGCGACGGCACCAGCGGGGTGGACTGGGGCCAGGCGACCAAGGTCGGCTATTCCCTGCTGCTCTCGCCGCTGATCGGCTTCGCCTGCGCCGCCCTGCTGCTCCTGGCGCTGCGCCTGCTGGTGAAGAACCGCGCGCTGTACAAGGCGCCGAAGGGCAAGGCGCCGCCGCCCTGGTGGATCCGCGGCCTGCTGATCCTGACCTGTACCGGGGTGTCCTTCGCCCACGGCTCCAACGACGGGCAGAAAGGCATGGGCCTGATCATGCTGATCCTGGTCGGCACCCTGCCGATGGCCTACGCCCTGAACCGCACCATGCCGGCGGACCAGGCAGTGCAGTTCGCCGCCGTCGCCGAGGTCACCCAGCAAGCGCTGGTGAAGAGCGCGCCGCAACCGGCGCCGGCCGATCCGCGCCAGGTACTCTCCGACTACGTGCGCAGCAAGCAGGCATCGCCTGAGCTGATCCCGGCGCTGGCCGCCCTGACCGGCTCGATCGGCCAGGAAGTGAAAGGCTATGGCGCGTTCTCGCGGGTACCGGCGCAAGCCATGGGCAACGTGCGCAACGACATGTACCTGACCTCCGAGGCGATCCGCCTGATGGACAAGGACGACGTCGGCCGCTTCGACGCAGACACCCGCGGCAAGTTGCAGGCGTTCAAGCGGAAGATCGACGACGCCACCAAGTTCATCCCGCTATGGGTGAAGATCGCCGTGGCCATCGCCCTCGGCCTGGGCACCATGGTCGGCTGGAAACGCATCGTGGTGACGGTCGGCGAGAAGATCGGCAAGACCCACCTGACCTACGCCCAGGGCGCCTCGGCGGAAACCGTGGCGATGCTGACCATTGGCGCGGCGGACCTGTATGGCTTGCCGGTATCCACCACCCATGTACTGTCTTCCGGGGTGGCCGGGACCATGGCGGCGAACGGTTCGGGACTACAGTGGAAGACCATCCGCAACCTGCTGATGGCCTGGGTGCTGACGCTGCCGGCGGCGATCCTGCTCTCGGCCTCGCTCTACTGGCTGCTCACCCGGCTGTTCTGAAACACGGCGGCCGGCACGGGTGCCGGCCGCTCGTCGCGCCGATCAGGGCAGGACTTCGTCTTCCTTGAACTGGTCCTTGATGTAGGTGATCTCGGTCTTGCCGTGGGGCGCCGGCAGGCCGTCCGGGCCGAGGTTGACGAAGACCATCTTGTCGATGGTGAGGATGCTCTTGCGGGTGATCTTGTTGCGCACGTGGCAGGTCATGGTCAGCGAGGTACGACCGAAGTCGGTGGCGGTGATGCCCAGCTCGATGATGTCGCCCTGGCGCGCCGAGCTGACGAAGTTGATCTCGGAAATGTACTTGGTGACCACGCGCTGGTTGCCCAGCTGGATGATCGCGTAGATCGCCGCTTCTTCGTCGATCCAGCGCAGCAGGCTGCCGCCGAACAGGGTGCCGTTGGGGTTGAGATCTTCTGGCTTGACCCACTTGCGGGTGTGGAAATTCATGTGAACTCCTGGTGTGGTGCCCCACGGCCGCCATCCTGGCCGTCGTGGAGGATGCCCGGCGGTATCGCCGCCGCGGCTCCGCGGGACCCGGCGGATCGGCCCGGTCCCGGGGCGGCGCGTCCTGCCTGCGCCACCCGATGTTCCTGCGCGTTCAGCCCAGCCCGTTGGCCTCGCGGTACTGCCTGGCCTCTTCCACCAGCCAGTCGCGGAAGGCATTGAGCATCGCCGATTCGACCCTGCGCTCGGGAATGATCAGGTAATACGCATTCTCGCTCAAATAGGCATGTTGCATGGGCACGATAAGCCTTCCGTCGGCCAGCTCGTCCTGGATCAGGAAGGGCGGTATGAGGGCCACGCCCATGCCGTGCATGGCCGCCTGGGCAAGCATGGAGAACAGCTCGTAGCGCGGCCCGCTCATGTCGTGGGCGACGTTCAGTCCCTGGGAGTGAAACCACTGGCGCCAAGCGTAGGGCCGGGTGCTCTGCTGCATCAGCGGCAGCCCGGCGACCTGCTCGGCGCTCAGCGTTCGACGCCCGCCCAGCAGCTCCGGGCTGCACACCGGCACCGGATTCTCGCGCATCAGGAAATGCGAGACGGTACCCGACCAGTCGGCGTCGCCGAAGTACAGCGCGGCGTCGAACTCGGTGTCGGCGAAGAGGAACGGGCGGGTGCGGTTGGTCAGGTTGATCGTGACCTCCGGGTGCAGCCGCTGGAAGCGCTTGAGCCGCGGCAACAGCCATTGGGTGCCGAAGGTCGGCACCACCGCCAGTTCGATCGCGCCGCCGCCCTGGTGCCCCATCACCGCCAGGGTGTCGCGCTCCACCGCGTCGAGGCGTACCGCCACCCGCCGGCTATAGGACAGCCCGGCCTCGGTGAGCTTGACCCCGCGCCGCGAGCGACGGAACAGCTCGACACCGAGGAACTCCTCGAGCGTGGCGATCTGCCGGCAGATCGCGCTCTGGGTCAGGGACAACTCCTCCGCCGCCTTGGTGAAGCTCTCGTGGCGCGCGGCGGATTCGAAGCTGACCAGCGCGGCGGTGGAAGGGATCTTGCGTCGCATGGAGGACTCCGGAGTGCCAGTTTCGCATCTATGACGCCCAGGTCACGACTCCTCGCGCCTCTTCAAGGGCATGAAATACGAGACTCATTTTCTCGGAGTGAGAAAATAGCACAAGTGCGTGCGAATTCCTCGTTTGCCGCCCCATTCGCTAGGCTCTTAGGATGCTTCCATTCCGGCTGGCCACGCCAGCCTCCGCTACCGCTTGACGAGGATGTACGCATGGCCACCAAAGCTAGCTTCAACTGGGAAGATCCCCTGCTGCTGGACCAGCAGCTCACCGAAGAAGAGCGCATGGTTCGCGACAGCGCCCAGCAGTTCGCCCAGGACAAGCTGGCCCCGCGCGTGCTCGAAGCCTTCCGCCACGAACAGACCGACCCGAAGATCTTCCGCGAGATGGGCGAGACCGGCCTGCTCGGCGCGACCATTCCCGAAGCCTACGGCGGCAGCGGCCTCAACTACGTCTGCTATGGCCTGATCGCTCGCGAAGTCGAGCGCGTCGACTCCGGCTATCGCTCGATGATGAGCGTGCAGTCCTCGCTGGTGATGGTGCCGATCCATGAATTCGGCAACGAAGCCACCCGGCAGAAGTACCTGCCCAAGCTGGCCAGCGGCAAATACATCGGCTGCTTCGGCCTGACCGAGCCGAACCACGGTTCCGACCCGGGCTCGATGGTCACCCGGGCGAAGAAGGTCGACGGCGGCTATCGCCTGAGCGGCAGCAAGATGTGGATCACCAACAGCCCGATCGCCGACGTCTTCGTGGTCTGGGCCAAGGATGACGAAGGGCAGATCCGCGGCTTCGTCCTCGAGAAGGGCTGGGAAGGCCTGAGCGCCCCGGCGATCCATGGCAAGGTCGGCCTGCGTGCCTCGATCACCGGCGAGATCGTGATGGACAACGTGTTCGTTCCGGAAGAGAACGCCTTCCCCGAAGTGCGCGGCCTGCGCGGTCCGTTCACCTGCCTGAACTCGGCGCGCTACGGGATCTCCTGGGGCGCCCTGGGCGCCGCCGAATTCTGCTGGCACACCGCCCGCCAGTACGTGCTCGACCGCCAGCAGTTCGGCCGCCCGCTGGCCGCCAACCAACTGATCCAGAAGAAGCTGGCCGACATGCAGACCGAGATCACCCTGGCCCTGCAAGGCTGCCTGCGCCTGGGGCGGATGAAGGACGAAGGCACCGCGGCGGTGGAAATCACCTCGATCATGAAGCGCAACAGCTGCGGCAAGGCCCTCGACATCGCCCGCCTGGCCCGCGACATGCTGGGCGGCAACGGCATCTCCGACGAATTCGGCATCGCCCGCCACCTGGTCAACCTGGAAGTGGTGAACACCTACGAGGGCACCCACGATGTCCACGCGCTGATCCTCGGCCGCGCGCAGACCGGCATCCAGGCATTCTTCTGAGCCACCGAGCAACACCCCGGCGCGCTTTTTCACGGTAGCGCGCCGGCCGCCGGGGGGACGGGCAAGGAACCCGTCTTCCCGGCCATTTCCGTTTCCAGCCCCCAGCAGCGAGAACCGTCATGCCCGGCGCCCTTTCCCATATCCGCGTACTCGACCTGTCCCGTGTCCTGGCCGGCCCCTGGGCCGGGCAGATCCTCGCCGACCTCGGCGCCGAGGTGATCAAGATCGAGCGCCCCGGCAGCGGCGACGACACCCGCGCCTGGGGCCCGCCGTTCCTCAAGGATGCCGAAGGCAACGACACCAGCGAGGCGGCCTACTACCTGTCGGCCAACCGCAACAAGAAGTCGGTGACGGTGGACTTCACCCAGCCGGAAGGCCAGCGCATCGTTCGCGAACTGGCGGCCAAGGCCGACATCCTGCTGGAGAACTTCAAGGTCGGCGGGCTCAAGGCCTATGGCCTCGACTATGAATCGCTGAAGCAGGTCAACCCGAAGCTGATCTACTGTTCGATCACCGGCTTCGGCCAGTCCGGCCCCTATGCCAAGCGCGCCGGCTATGACTTCATGATCCAGGGCCTGGGCGGCCTGATGAGCCTCACCGGGCGCGCCGACAACGAGGAAGGCGCCGGTCCGGTGAAGGTCGGCGTGGCGCTGACCGATATCCTCACCGGGCTGTACTCCTCCACCGCGGTGCTCGCCGCCCTCGCCCACCGCGACGTCAGCGGCATCGGCCAGCACATCGACATGGCCCTGCTCGACGTGCAGGTCGCCTGCCTGGCCAACCAGACCCTCAACTACCTGACCACCGGCGTGCCGCCGCGGCGCCTGGGCAACGCACACCCGAACATCGTGCCGTACCAGGACTTCCCCACCGCCGACGGCGACATGATCCTCACGGTCGGCAACGACAGCCAGTTCCGCAAGTTCGCCGAGCTGGCAGACCACCCGGAATGGGCCGACGACCCGCGCTTCGCCACCAACAAGGCGCGGGTGGCCAACCGCGAGGTGCTGATCCCGCTGATCCGCCAGGCCACGGTGCTGCACACCACCGCCGAGTGGATTCTTTCCCTGGAGCGCGCCGGCGTGCCCTGCGGGCCGATCAACGACCTGGCGCAGGTGTTCGCCGACCCGCAGGTGCAGGCCCGCGGCCTGCGCGTGGAGCTACCGCACCCGCTGGCCGGGACGGTGCCGCAGGTAGCCAGCCCGATCCGCCTGTCCGAGACGCCGGTGGAATACCGCAACCCGCCGCCCACCCTCGGCCAGCACACCGACGAGGTCCTCGAGACGCTCCTCGGCCTGGACGCGGCCGCGCTGGAAAGGCTGCGCGACGGCAAGGTGATCTGAGCCCCGCGCCCCGCCCCAGCGACGCATCGGCGGACAACGCCCCACCGTACCCCGCGCAACACCGCGACGTAGGGCGCATAACCGCAACGCGGTTATCCGCCGGCCAGCCGAGCATCGGCGGATAGCGCCCCTGGCGTCATTCGCCCTACCGACCCCGTGTAGAAGGCGGTCGATGCCGGCGCCTCGATGGAAGCGCCACTCAGGCCGCCAGGCGGCCGCCGGCGATCGCCTCGGAGGCCTTGAGCATGGCCCGCAACAGCACCGCGCAGCCGGCGGCCAGGTCGTCGGGGCTGGCGTTCTCGATCTCGTTGTGGCTGATGCCGTTCTCGCAGGGCACGAAGATCATCCCCGCCGGACCGAGTTCGGCGAGGAAGATCGCGTCGTGGCCGGCGCCGCTGACGATGTCCATCTGCGGCATGCCCAGCGCCTGCGCCGCCTCGCGCACCGCGCCGACGCATCCCTGGTCGAAGTACAGCGGCGGGAAATCGGCGGTCGGCACCAGCTCGTATTGCAAGCCATGCTTCTCGCAGGTAGCGGCGATCACCTGGCGGACCTCGGCGATCATCGAGTCCAGGCGCTCCGGTTGCAGATGGCGGAAGTCCAGGGTCATCTTCACTTCGCCGGGTATCACGTTGCGCGAACCGGGATAGGCGTGCAGGCAGCCGACCGTGCCGCAAGCATGCGGCTGATGGCCGAGGGCTGCGCGATTGACCGCCTCGACCACCGCCGCGGCACCGACCAGGGCGTCCTTGCGCAGGTGCATCGGCGTTGGCCCGGCGTGTGCCTCGACGCCGCGCAGGGACAGGTCGAACCATTTCTGCCCGAGCGCGCCGAGCACCACGCCGATGGTCTTCTCCTCGTCCTCGAGGATCGGCCCCTGTTCGATGTGCGCCTCGAAATAGGCGCCCACCGGATGTCCGAGACAATCGCGCGCTCCCGCGTAGCCGATGGCGTCCAGCGCCTCGCCTACGCTGACACCGTCGGCATCGCGCTTGGCCAGGGTCTCCTCCAGGGTGAACTTCCCGGCGAATACGCCCGAGCCCATCATGCAGGGCGCGAAGCGCGAGCCTTCCTCGTTGGTCCACACCACCACCTCCAGCGGCGCCTCGGTTTCCACCCCGAGGTCGTTGAGGGTGCGGATCACCTCGAGGCCGGCCATCACCCCGAAGCAGCCGTCGAACTTGCCACCGGTGGGCTGGGTGTCGATGTGGCTACCGGTCATCACCGGGGGCAAGTCCGGGTTACGCCCGGGACGACGGGCGAAGATGTTGCCGACCCGATCGACGCTGACCGTGCAGCCGGCCGCTTCGCACCATTGCACGAAGAGATCGCGGGCCTGGCGGTCGAGATCGCTCAGGGCCAGGCGGCAGACCCCACCCTTGGCGGTGGCGCCGAGGCGGGCGAGATCCATCAGCGATTGCCAGAGGCGCTGGCCATCGATGTGTCGCTGGGTGGATTGCAGGACGTTCCGGGCAGTGCTCATTGTCGTTTCCTCAGGCTTGGAGTAGGTGTCGGCGGCTCGCCGGCCGCCTGTATGCCCATCAGGGCAGCGGTTTGGCCAATGCCGCCGGGCTCCGCGCACGGCGGCCGCAGAGGCCGTAGTAGAGCGCGCCGCCGAGCAGCGAGCCGGTGAACCAGCCGTAGTCGTAGAACCAGTGGAACTGGCGGTTGCCGAGGGCCATGACGGTCAGCGCCACCGGCACCGCGAAGGCGGCGAAGCCGGGCCAGTTCCAGGCCGGGTAGACGTCGTCGCGGTAGAGTCCGGCGAGGTCGAGGCGTTGCCTGCGCACCAGGAAGTAGTCCACCACCATGATCCCCGCGATCGGCCCGAGCAGGCTGGAGTAGCCGAGCAGCCAGTTGGAGTAGACGCTTTCCAGGCTGAGGTCGGAAACGATCCAGCCGAGCTTCTTCAGCAACTCGTGGGCCATCAGCGCCAGGCCGATGAAACCGGTGAGCCAGACGGCGCGGGTGCGGCCGATGAGTTTCGGTGCGATGTTCTGGAAGTCGTTGGTCGGCGAGACGATGTTCGCCGCGGTGTTGGTCGAGAGGGTGGCGACGATGATCAACGCCATCGCCACCGCCACCCAGCCGGGGCTGGGGATGTGCCCGATCAGGCTGACCGGGTCGGAAACCGTCTCGCCCACCAGCGAAGCCGAGGCGGCGGTCATCACCACGCCGAGGGCGGCGAACAGGAACATGGTCAGCGGCAGGCCGAAGATCTGTCCGAGTATCTGGTCCTTCTGGCTGCGCGCATAGCGGCTGAAGTCGGGGATGTTCAGCGACAGAGTGGCCCAGAAGCCGACCATCGCCGTCAGCCCAGCCATGAAGTAGCCGGTGACGCTGGCGCCTTCCGGCCGCTTCGGCGGCTGCGCCAGCAGTTCACTGACCGATATGTGCGGCAGCGCCCACACCAGCAGGCCGAGGCCGACCAGCACCAGCAGCGGTGCCGAGAGTGTCTCCAGCCATTTGATCGACTCCGCGCCGCGCAGCACCACCCACAGGTTCAGCCCCCAGAACAGGAGGAAACCGATCACCTCGCCGGTGCCGCCGAGGGCCTTCCAGGCGGGAAAGATCGAACCGAGGAAAAGATGGATCGCCAGCCCGCCGAACAGCGTCTGGATGCCGAACCAGCCGCACGCGACCACGGCGCGGATCAGGCATGGCACGTTGGAGCCGATGATGCCGAACGAAGCGCGCAGCAGCACCGGGAAGGGAATGCCGTAGCGGGTGCCGGCGAAGGCATTGAGGGTCAGCGGGATCAGCACCACCAGGTTGGCCAGCAGGATCGCCAGCAGCGCTTCGCCGACGCTGAGGCCGAAGTAGGCGGTGAGGACGCCGCCGAGGGTGTAGGTGGGCACGCAGATGGACATGCCGATCCACAGCGCGGTGATGTGCCACCTGTTCCAGGTACGCTGTTCCACCCGGGTCGGGGCGATGTCGTGGTTGTAGCGGGGACTGTCGAGTACGTCGCTGCCGGCGGACAGCTCGACCAAGCCGTCGCGCTCGGTCACTTCCGATCTGCTCTGTTGCATGGGCCTCTCCAGAATTCTTTTAGTTATTCGCTCATCGGGCTAATGCGATGGCCGGAGTACCGCACCACCAGTACTGCACCTCCGGTCCGGACAATGCCGTGGCGGGCGGCACTCAATAAGCGTGCCGAAAACCCCGCGACGTCACTGGGCAGGCCGGTCTACTGGAGGTAACCGACTGATCTGAAACACTTCATCGACAACGTCGGTGACACGCCGACGGGCAGTCCGGCGTGTCACCGGGGGAAATGCGCGAGCCTGTCGCCCCGGTCAGGAACCAAAGGAGTGCAGGCGAACTTTTTTCATCTCCCCACAACCGTTCGAACACGGCTTTCAAGCGGCTGATTTTGCATGGGAAATCTCGACCTTTTTAAATTCTTGTCAAGCGCGTCAAAATGGTGAGAACCCTCACCATTTTGGTGATATTTATTTTTAATTATTTAAAATCAATAAGTTACAAACTCAAACAACCATTTGAAAATAATCTTGCTCAATCGATGATCAGCATCTAGATTCGAATCCTGTCAGCGCTGACAGGATTACAAAAGTCCTCGGCGCATGGCGAGAAAACAATTTCAAGAACCGGCAACGACCGGTCAGCCTGCGAGGAAAGACGGCATGTCCCTGTTGATCCGTGGCGCCACCGTGGTTACTCACGAAGAGAGTTATCGAGCCGACGTGCTCTGTGCCAACGGCCTCATCCAGGCCATCGGCGAGAACCTCGAAACCCCCTCCGGCTGCGACGTCCTCGACGGCGGTGGCCAGTACCTGATGCCGGGCGGCATCGACCCCCATACCCACATGCAGTTGCCCTTCATGGGCACGGTGGCCAGCGAGGACTTCTTCAGCGGCACCGCGGCCGGGCTGGCCGGAGGGACCACCTCGATCATCGACTTCGTCATCCCCAACCCGCGACAGTCGCTGCTGGAGGCCTTCCACACCTGGCGCGGCTGGGCGCAGAAATCCGCTGCGGACTACGGCTTCCACGTCGCCATCACCTGGTGGAGCGACGAGGTCGCCCGGGAAATGGGCGAGCTGGTGGCACAGCACGGGGTGAACAGCTTCAAGCACTTCATGGCCTACAAGAACGCCATCATGGCCGCCGACGATACCCTGGTGGCCAGCTTCGAGCGCTGCCTGGAGCTGGGTGCGGTGCCGACGGTGCACGCGGAGAACGGCGAACTGGTCTTCCACCTGCAGCAGAAACTCCTCGCCCAGGGCCTCACCGGCCCCGAGGCGCATCCGCTGTCGCGTCCGCCGCAAGTCGAGGGCGAGGCCGCCAGCCGCGCCATCCGCATCGCCGAGACGCTGGGTACGCCGCTGTACCTGGTGCATATTTCCAGCCGCGAGGCGCTGGACGAGATCGCCTATGCCCGCGCCAAGGGCCAGCCGGTCTACGGCGAGGTGCTGGCCGGGCACCTGCTGCTCGACGACAGCGTCTACCGCCACCCGGACTGGGCCACCGCGGCCGGCTACGTGATGAGCCCGCCGTTCCGTCCCGTCGAACACCAGGAAGCGCTGTGGCGCGGCCTGCAGTCCGGCAACCTGCATACCACCGCCACCGACCACTGCTGCTTCTGCGCCGAGCAGAAGGCCATGGGCCGCGACGACTTCAGCAAGATTCCCAATGGCACGGCCGGCATCGAGGACCGCATGGCGCTGCTGTGGGACGCCGGGGTCAACAGCGGGCGCCTGTCGATGCACGAGTTCGTCGCGCTGACCTCCACCAACACCGCGAAGATCTTCAACCTGTTCCCGCGCAAGGGCGCGATCCGCGTCGGCGCGGATGCCGACCTGGTGCTCTGGGACCCGCAGGGCAGCCGCACCCTCTCGGCCGCCACCCACCACCAGCGGGTCGATTTCAACATCTTCGAAGGTCGCACCGTGCGCGGCATTCCCAGCCACACCATCAGCCAGGGCAAGCTGCTCTGGGCCGCCGGCGACCTGCGCGCCGAACCCGGCGCCGGACGCTACGTGGAGCGCCCGGCCTACCCGTCGGTGTACGAAGTGCTCGGCCGCCGCGCCGAACGCCAGCGCCCGGTCGCCGTCGAGCGCTGATCCTTCCCGCAATACCGGACCGGCCCGTAGAGGCCGGACGGTGCCGTATTGCCGTTGACTGCCCCGAGAAGAAACCAGAAGAGAGGCTACAACCGTGATCGATTCCCTGAACCACCTCCCCCGTCCGGACGCCGGCGCGGATACGCTCGCCGAGCGCTTCGCCGACCTCGCGCCGCCGCTCAACGCCCGCCAGGCCGCCCTGGAAAGCGCCCGCTGCCTGTACTGCTACGACGCGCCCTGCGTCAACGCCTGCCCGACCGAGATCGACATCCCCGGGTTCATCCGCAGCATCGCCCAGGAGAATGTCCAGGGCGCGGCGCAGAAAATTCTCTCGGCGAACATCCTCGGCGGCAGCTGCGCCCGCGTCTGCCCCACGGAAATCCTTTGCCAGCGGGCCTGCGTACGCAACAACGCCCAGGAATGCGCACCGGTGCTGATCGGCCAGTTGCAACGCTACGCCCTCGACTACGCCGGCTTCGACGAACATCCGTTCAAGCGCTCGCCGGCCACCGGCAAGCGCATCGCCGTGGTCGGCGCCGGGCCGGCCGGGCTGTCCTGCGCCCACCGCCTGGCCATGCACGGCCACAACGTGGTGCTCTTCGAGGCCCGCGCCAAGGCCGGCGGCCTCAACGAGTACGGCATCGCCCGCTACAAGCTGGTGGACGACTTCGCCCGGCGCGAAGTGGAATTCCTCCTGCAGATCGGCGGTATCGAACTGCGCCACGGCCAGCGTCTCGGCGACAACCTGGCGCTCGGCGCCCTGCACGACGAGTACGACGCGGTGTTCCTCGGCATCGGCCTGGCCGCCAGCAAGCGCCTCGGCCTGGAAGACGAGGACGCCCCCGGCCTGCTCGCCGCCACCGACTACATCCGCGAACTGCGGCAGAGCGACGACCTGCTCGACCTGCCCGTCGCCGACCGTTGCATCGTCATCGGCGCCGGCAACACCGCCATCGACATGGCGGTGCAGATGAGCCGGCTCGGCGCCCGCGACGTCAACCTGGTCTACCGCCGTGGCTTCGAGGAAATGGGCGCCACCGGCCATGAGCAGGAGATCGCCAAGGCCAGCCAGGTGCGCCTGCTGACCTGGGCCCGACCGGAACGGGTACTGCTCGACGAGCACGGCCGGGTGCGCGGCATGCGCTTCGCCCGCACGCGCCTGGAGAACGGTCGCCTGGGCGACACCGGCGAGCACTTCGAACTGGCCGCCGACGCCATCTTCAAGGCCATCGGCCAGGCCTTCGAAGGCGCCAGCCTGGGCGATCCGCTGGCAGCGCAACTGCGGCGCGACGGCGAGCGCATCCAGGTCGACGGACAGATGCGCACCAGCATCCCCGGCATCTACGCCGGCGGCGACTGCGTGGCGCTCGGCGAGGACCTCACCGTGCAGGCGGTGCAGCACGGCAAACTGGCGGCGGAAGCGATCCACGCCCAACTCATGCTCAACGTGGAGGCTGCGTGATGGCCGACCTGTCTATCGAATTCGCCGGCATCAAGTCGCCCAACCCCTTCTGGCTGGCCTCCGCGCCGCCCACCGACAAGGCCTACAACGTGGTCCGCGCCTACCAGGCGGGCTGGGGCGGGGTGGTCTGGAAGACCCTCGGCGAAGACCCCGCGGCGGTCAACGTGTCGTCGCGTTATTCCGCGCACTTCGGACCGAACCGCCAGGTGCAGGGGATCAACAACATCGAGCTGATCACCGACCGCTCGCTGGAGATCAACCTGCGCGAGATCGCCCAGGTGAAGAAGGACTGGCCAGACCGCGCGCTGATCGTGTCGCTGATGGTGCCCTGCGTCGAGGAGTCGTGGAAATACATCCTGCCGCTGGTGGAAGCCACCGGCGCCGACGGTATCGAGCTGAACTTCGGTTGCCCCCACGGCATGCCCGAGCGCGGCATGGGCGCGGCGGTGGGCCAGGTACCGGAGTACGTGGAGATGGTCACCCGCTGGTGCAAGACCCACTGCTCGCTGCCGGTGATCGTCAAGCTCACCCCCAACATCACCGACATCCGCCAGTCGGCGCGCGCNCGCCCATCGCGGCGGCGCCGACGCGGTGTCGCTGATCAACACCATCAACTCGATCACCAGCGTCGACCTGGAGCGCATGGTCGCCCTGCCCGTGGTCGGCACCCAGAGCACCCACGGCGGCTACTGCGGCTCGGCGGTGAAGCCGATCGCCCTGAACATGGTCGCCGAGATCGCCCGCGACCCGCAGACCCGCGGCCTGCCGATCTGTGGCATCGGCGGTATCGGCAGTTGGCGCGACGCAGCGGAATTCGTCGCGCTCGGCTGCGGCGCGGTGCAGGTATGCACGGCGGCGATGCTGCACGGCTTCCGTATCGTCGAGGACATGCAGGACGGTCTCGCGCGCTGGATGGACAGCCATGGCTACCAGCGGCTGTCCGATTTCAGCGGCGGCGCGGTGGGCAATACCACCGACTGGAAGTACCTGGACATCAACTACCAGGTGATCGCCCGCATCGACCAGGACGCCTGCATCGGTTGCGGCCGCTGCCATATCGCCTGCGAGGACACCTCGCACCAGGCCATCGCCAGCCTGCCCCGGGCCGACGGTACGCACCGCTACGAAGTGATCGACGCCGAGTGCGTGGGCTGCAACCTGTGCCAGATCACCTGTCCGGTGGAGAACTGCATCGAAATGGTGCCGCAGGACACCGGCAAGCCCTATCTCAACTGGACCCAGGATCCGCGCAACCCCTACCGCGAAGCCTCCTGAACGCAGGGCGGCGCCCGCATCCCCGGCGGACGCCGCCCTGCCGCGCGCCGGCACGCTTCCTGCGTGCCGCTGCGGTCCGACGACGCGCAACGGCGTCTGTCGGATCGACCCGCCTTCGACTACCATTCGCCGCGGCCCGGCCGACGCTCCCGGACGGCCGGCGCCCCACGGAGACTCGCGCATGTCCGCAGACAGCAACTACAGCCAGCAACCGGTCCCGCTGGCAGCGCGCAAGAGCGCGCTGGCCCTGAGCGTGGTGATGCTCGGCCTGACCTTCTTTTCCGCCAGCATGTGGACCGGCGGCACCCTCGGCACCGGCCTGAGCTACGACGACTTCTTCCTCGCCGTGCTGCTGGGCAACCTGATGCTCGGCCTGTACACCGCGATCCTCGGCTTCATCGGCGCGCGCACCGGCCTTTCCACCCACCTGCTGGCGCATTACTCGTTCGGCAGCAAGGGCTCCTGGCTGCCCTCGGCGTTGCTCGGCGGCACCCAGGTCGGCTGGTTCGGCGTCGGCGTAGCGATGTTCGCCATCCCGGTGGCCAAGGCCACCGGCCTCGACGTCAACCTGCTGATCCTGGTTTCCGGAGCGCTTATGACCCTCACGGTGTTCTTCGGCATCGCCGGTCTGACCCTGCTGTCGGCCATCGCGGTCCCGGCGATCGTCGTTCTCGGCAGCTACTCGGTATGGCTCGCGGTGCGCGACGCCGGCGGCCTGGCGGCGCTGCAGCAGGTGACGCCGAGCGCGCCGCTGAGCCTCTCGACCGCGATCGCCCTGGTGGTCGGCTCGTTCGTCAGCGCCGGCACCCTCACCGCCGACTTCGTCCGCTTCGGCCGCAGCGCGCGTACCGCCGTGGTGGTGTGCCTGGTGGCGTTCTTCCTCGGCAACTCGCTGATGTTCATCTTCGGCGCGGCCGGCGCGGCGGCGGTGGGCAAGTCGGACATCTCCGACGTGATGATCGCCCAGGGCCTGCTGATCCCGGCGATCCTGGTCCTCGGCCTGAACATCTGGACCACCAACGACAACGCGCTGTATGCCTCCGGCCTCGGCTTCGCCAACATCACCGGCCTCTCCAGCCGCTTCCTGGCGATGCTCAACGGCGCCCTCGGCACCCTCGCCGCGCTCTGGCTGTACAACCACTTCGTCGGCTGGCTGACCTTCCTCTCCGCCGCCATCCCGCCCATCGGCGGGGTGATCATCGCCGACTACCTGAGTCGCCGCCGGCGCTACCGCCAGCACCCCTGCGCGGACATCCAGGCGATCAACTGGGCGGCGATCCTCGCCGTCGCCTGCGGCACCGCCGCCGGCCACTGGCTGCCGGGGATAGTGCCGGTCAACGCGGTGCTCGGCGCCGCCATCGCCTACCTGCTGCTCAATCCCCTGCTGAGCCGCAGCCCGAACAAACCAGAAGAGGTCCTCCATGCTGATTGACAACCTGCGCCTGCGCGGCCGCGAAGGTCTCTGGCAACTGCGCGTGGCCGATGGCCGTATCGCCGCCCTGGTGCCGATGGAACAGGCCGCCGACGACGCCGGCGAGCGCCTGGACGGCGCCGGCGGTCTTGCCGTGCCGCCGTTCATCGAGCCGCACATCCATCTCGACACCACCCAGACCGCCGGCCAGCCGGAGTGGAACCGCTCCGGCACGCTGTTCGAAGGCATCGAGCGCTGGGCCCAGCGCAAGGCCCTGCTCAGCCACGAGGACGTCAAGCAGCGCGCCTGGCAGACCCTGAAATGGCAGATCGCCAACGGCGTGCAGCACGTGCGCAGCCACGTCGACGTCTCCGACCCGACCCTCACCGCGCTCAAGGCCATGCTCGAGGTGCGCGGCGAAGTGGCGCCCTGGGTCGACCTGCAGATCGTCGCCTTCCCTCAGGAGGGCATTCTCTCCTACCCCAACGGCCTGGAACTGCTGGAGGAGTCGCTGCGCCTGGGCGCCGACGTGGTGGGGGCGATCCCGCATTTCGAATTCACCCGCGAGCTGGGCGTCGAGTCGCTGCACAAGGCCATCGACCTGGCCAAGCGCTACGACCTGCCAGTGGACGTGCATTGCGACGAGATCGACGACGAGCAGTCGCGCTTCCTCGAGACCCTGGCCATGCTCGCCCATCGCGACGGCCTCGGCGCACGGGTCACCGCCAGCCACACCACGGCGATGCACTCCTACAACGGCGCCTACACCTCGCGGCTGTTCCGCCTGCTGAAACTGTCGGGAATCAACTTCGTCGCCAACCCGCTGGTGAACATCCACCTGCAGGGTCGCTTCGACGACTACCCGAAGCGCCGCGGCATCACCCGGGTCAAGGAACTGCTCGGTGCCGGGATCAACACCTGCTTCGGCCACGACGACGTGTTCGACCCCTGGTACCCGCTGGGCACCGCGAACATGCTGCAGGTGCTGCACATGGGCCTGCACGTGACGCAGATGATGGGCTACGACGAGATCGACGGCGGCCTCGACCTGATCACCCGCAACAGCGCCCGCACCCTCGGCCTGCGGGAATACGGCATCGAGGTCGGCCATCCGGCCAACCTGCTGGTGCTGCCGGCCCGCGACGGCTTCGACGCGGTGCGCCGGCAGGTCCCGGTGCGCTACTCGATCCGCGGCGGACGGCTGCTCGCCGAGACGGTCCCGGCGCAGACCACGGTGTTCCTCGAACAGGCGGAAGCGGTGGACTTCACCCGCGCCAGCTGAGCCTTCGCCAGAGCCTTCTAGCGAAGGCTCCGCTGCTCAGGGCTCCAATCCGATTCCGCGCAGGACCACGCTGGTCACCGTCTGCACCGCCCTTTCGAACTGCATGTCGCTGAGCGGCTGGTGGCCGTTGAGCACCTCGACCTGGTAGCCGAAGTCGGCGTAGTGCTGGGTGGAGGCCCAGATCATGTAGAGCAGGCTGCTCGGTTCGATCGACAGGATGCGCTTTTCCTCGACCCACTGGCGGATCTTCGCCTCCTTCATCTTGGCCCATTCGTAGAGGCTGTCGTCGAGGGTGGCGCCGAGCAGCGGCGCGCCATGCATGATTTCGTTGGCCCAGACCTTGGAGCCATGCGGGCGGGTGCGCGAATGGTTCATCTTCGCGCGGATATAGCTGGTCAATACCACCCTTGGGTCATCGAACATCTCGAAGCAGAGGGCGTCCTGCTTCCAGACCTCGAGCAGGCCGAGGAGGACGTCGCGGTACAGCTCGTCCTTGGTGCTGAAGTAGTAGTGCAGGTTGGAGCGCGGCAGTTCGGCTTCTTCGGCGATGTTGCCCATGGAGGTGCCGGCGTAGCCTTTTTCGGCGAAGACTTTTTCGGCGGCCAGGAGAATCTTCTCGACGTTGCGGCGGCGGATCTCGATCTTGTGTGTGCCCATGTGCGATCCATTACTGCGAATTCAACCAAGGCTACCAGCAAATCCGGGCGTGCGGCGACGCCCAGTCTTGCCAGGTAGCCCCTCTCAGCGACGCTTCGGACGGCGGCCGCGCAGGCGACGCCAGCCGATCCAGCAGCCGCTGGCGCAGACCACCAGGCCGCCGAGGCTGAAACCGAGCATCCACAGGTCCCACAGCGGACGCCGGGTCAGCAGCGGCAGCCAGTCCCAGCTATGCAACAGGGAAAACAGCCAGCGGCTGCCGCGCCGACCGTCGTCGAGCACGCCAACCACCGCGCCGCTGTAGGGATCCAGGTGCACCCAGGTATGCCGGGAATCGTCGAAACGCAGGCGCCAGACCGGCAGGCGCCGCTCCAGGTAGCCCATCATGCTGTGTTCTTCGCGCGGGTAGTAATAGAAGTCGTAGCGTTCCAACCGTTCGGCCTGCATCGGCACGCCCGGCAGCAGCGCGCGAGCCGCCGCCAGCAGGCGATCCGCGGGTAGCTCGCGGAGGATTTCGCCATCCGCCGTCAGCAGCAGGCTGTTGCCGCTGGCGCTGCGCCCGAGCGCATAGGGCTCGCCGTCGAGCGCCCGCCACTCCAGCTCGCGCACCCGCAATCCGGCGGCACGCAAGCGCCGCAGGACAGCGTCCGCCTCCAGTCCGGCGGGCAGCGCCCGGTCCCAGCTACCGCCCTGGTAGGCCGCGAGGTCGAGCGGCGTGCCGCGGCCGAACAGGTTCCACGGATTCATCGACATCAGCCCGCTGAAGATCCAGCTCAGCACCAGCGCGCCGAAGAGCAGGCCGGCGAGGTGGTGCCAGCGCTGGAAACCGCCCGCATAGGGCGAGCGCGAGCCGCTGCGGTAGGGCTTGCGGAAGCGCCAGCGGAGCAGGCCGACGAGGATGCCGAGGACGGTCACCAGGGTCGCCAGCAGCGACAGGCCGATCACCAGGTTCGCCCACTGCCCGTCGAACCAGCCGCCGCGCAGCGGATAGAGCCAGTGCAACCAGGCGCCGAGCCAGTTCCAGGCACGCTCCCGGCGGCTGGCGTCGCGTACCACCTCGCCGGTCTGCGAGGACAGGTAGAGCAGCCGGCCCTGCTCGTCCGCGGTCTGCACCCGCCATAGCGGCCGGTGCGGATCGAGGTTGCGGGTATGGGTCCAGGCGTCTTCCTCGATCCGCCCTTGCAACTGCATCGGTACTTCGCCGCTGAAAGCACGGGCCGAAGCCAGCACCCTGTCCGCGTCCACCGCCAGCGGTCGGCCGTCGCGCGCCGCCAGCGCACGCGTGCGTCCGTCGGCATCGTCCAGCAGGTAGGTCGGCAGGCCTCCTACGCTGGCCAGCCGGATGCTCCGCGGGGTCTTTCCATCGCCGCCGGCGAGGGCCGTCCGCAGCGGTACGCAGGCCTCGCAGCCGTCCAGCTCGGGCAGGTGGGCCAGGCGTTCCAGCGGAGTCAGCTTGGGATAGCCGACATACAGCATGACCATGCCGGAGACGAACCAGAGCACCATCAGCAGGCAGCAGCCGATGCCCAGCCAGCGGTGCCACAGGTACAGGTAGCGTTTCATCGACGACTCCTCAGAAGCGCGTCTGCACGCTCAGCTCGAAGGTGCGCGGGTCGCCGACGTAGTACAGCGGCGTGCTCTGCACGAAGCGCGCGTAGACCTCGTCGGTGAGGTTGCGCACGCGCCCGGTGATCCGCGTGCGCTCGTCCAGCCGGTAGCTGAGGAAAGTCCCGTAGACCGTATAGGACGGCACGTGCCAGGTGTTGGCGTTGTTGGCGTACACCGAGGATACGTAGCGCGCGTCCACCCCACCCTGCCAGGCCGGGTCGAAGTCGTAGGTCAGCCACAGGTTGCCGACCCGCTCCGGCACGTTCGGCGGCGTCTTGCCCTTGCGCGAGACGGCGACGCCGCCGACGTTCTCGGTGAACTCGTCGTACTGCGCGTCGACCCAGGCGAAATTGCCCTCGGCCAGCAGCTTCGGGGTGATCCGCAGGGAGGCGGCGGCCTCGATGCCCCTGGAGGTCTGCTGGCCCACCGGCACGCTGAGGTTGGGGTTGTTCGGGTCGGCCACCGAGAAGTCCCGGCGGACGATGCGGTAGGCGGCCAGGGTGGCGCTGCCGCGACCGTCGAGGAAATCGAACTTGCTGCCCAGCTCCCACTGGTCGCCGGTGGACAGGTCGTAGTCGCGGACCTGGCCGAAGCTGGCGCTGGTCAGCACCCCGCCCGGCGGGTCGGCGGCGGTACTGTATTGCAGGTAGACGTTGGCGTGCGGGGTGAACTGGTAGACCAGCCCGGCGCGCCCGGTGAGCACGTCCCAGCGCCGTTCGAAGTGTGCAGGATCGCTGGCGGTCACCGTCCGATGGTTGCGCACGTCGAGGTCGAGGTGGTCGTAGCGCAGCCCGGTGACCAGCGACAGCTCGTCGGTCAGGCCCAGGCGGTTCTCGGCGAACAACGCGCTGGTGCGCACCTCGTTGCTGCGGTCCTTCCGGTGGCCGGGACGCATGCCTGGCAGGTCGTAGAAGTGGCCCGGCTCGAAACTGGCCGGATCGACCGTACCGAACGGCCCGGAGGCGGTACTCGGGAAGCGCGTCTGCTTGTTGATGCTGTAGTCGAAACCCAGCGCCCAGTCGCTGGCCAGTCCGAACAGCGGCTGGCTGCGCTGTAGCTCGAAGCGGTTGCCGTTGAGCTGCTGGTCGTGGCGCTGGAGGAATGCGTTGGAGCGCACCACCCCGCTGTTGTCGGCGTTGTAGCGGTAGGTCTCGAGGTTGCGGTAATCGCGCTCGGCGTCGTAGTGGTAGAAGGTGTTGCGCCAGCGCGTGCTGTCGCTGACCCGGTATTCGAGGATCGAGCGCAGCCAGCGCACGCGCTGTTCGTAGCGGCCATCGGCGACGTTGTAGTTCTCGCGGCGACGGCTCTTGTCGATCTTCAGCTCGCCGGCGTAGGGATTGAGCACCGGTGTGCCCCAGTAGGGGCTGTCTTCCTGCTCGTCCTGGTACTCCAGGGCCAGGGTGTGGGAAAGGTCCGGGGTCAGGTCGCTGAGCAGGGAGAAAGCGACGTTCCACGATTCGCGCGAATTGCGGTCGACGTAGCCGTTGCCGCCGCTGCGGCTGACGTCCAGGCGCACGAAGTGCTTCGGCTCGGGGCCGATGCCCAGGGCCTGGTTGAAGCCGAAGGCGACTTCCGAATCGTCGTAGCTGCCATAGCGCACCCGGCCTTCCATGAAATCGCCGTAGCGGTCGGCGAGCTTGCTGATGTAGTCCAGCGAGCCGCCGACGGCACCGGCGCCGTTGAGGAAGGAGGACGGACCGCCGACCAGCTCGACGCGGTCGACGATCCAGTCGTCCAGCGGACGCATGGCGCTGCTGTATTGCACCGGAATGCCGTTGAACAACTGGTTGACCTGGTTCGAGCTGAAGCCGCGGTAGGTGACGAAGCCGCCGAAGCCGGGCGGCGCCGAGGCGTTCACGCCGGGCAGGCTGTTGGCGATGTCCTGGGTGCTGCGCAGGCCGCGCCGCTCGAAGCTGGCACGGTTGGCCACGCTTACCGAGCCTGGAGTCTCGCGCAGGCTCAGGCCCAGGCGCGAGCCGCCGCCGGCGCTGTCGTCGAGATCGAGGGCCGGCGGGGTTTCCCCGGCGGCGCCGGCGCTGACGGTGAGGGCGGGCAGTTCGGTGGGTTCCTCATCGGCCCAGAGCCAGGCCGGAACGCCGGCCAGGGTGAGGTTGAGACCCAGCGCGAGGACGCGGCGGGCCGTGGAGTGCTTTTTCATCGAGCGATCCTGAAGCAAGGCATGGTGGGCACGCCCGCCTCGCCCGGATGGACAGCGGCGAGCGCTGCGCGGACGAGGCAGGACGGGCGACGGATGCAAATGCCCGGCGCGGCGGGCGTTCAGGATCAGGCGGGGGAAGCGCGCGGGTTGGCCGGCGGCCAGACGTACCGGGGCGGCACCGGCTCGCGCGTGGCGGGCGGGCGGAAACGCGCCTGGCGTCGCCGTTGCAAGCGCCAGGACCAGATCACCCCGAGCGCGACGAACAGCACCAGGGCGCTGCACATCGGGCAGCTCATCGGCAACTGGGGATTGACCGGTGCCGGATCGCCGGCGGACCCGTCGTCGGGATCCAGGGATAGCCATTGGCTGGCACCGGCGACGCAGAACAGCCCGACGCTGGCCTTCTGCCCCTTGTCGCTGCCCACTCCCAGCGCCTGCAGGTGCAGGACGCCGCAAGCCAGCGCGTTGACCAGCACGCAGGCACAGAGGGCGAAGCTCAGCCACTGCAGCAGCGGCGAGCGGGAGATGGGAGCGATTCTCATGACCGCGCACTCTAGCATCCTGACCCGCAAATTCCCCGCGCTTCTGCGCTGCGGTGCATCGCCGCAGCCCGAGGACGCGACGCACGGCGACGAGCGGCGTATCAGGGGTGACTTGGGAGTTTCATGTGGCGCCGCTATAATCGCCCGCTCAGGCGGCCCTTCGGGTCGCTCCCGCCTTCCGTTCGAGGGGCGCTGCAGCAGGCCTAGGCCTGTCAGGCTCGAACGGAGCGCGCTCTCAGGCCGGTCTCGCCGGTCTGTCAACGCACCAACGGCGCCCATTCGCAGACAACGAATGGAGAGTTACGCATGAGCGCTGTCATGACGCCCGCCGGTTTCACCGACTACAAGGTCGCCGACATCACCCTGGCCGCCTGGGGCCGCCGCGAGCTGATCATCGCCGAATCGGAAATGCCCGCACTGATGGGCCTGCGCCGCAAGTATGCCGGCCAGCAGCCGCTGAAAGGCGCAAAGATCCTCGGTTGCATCCACATGACCATCCAGACCGGCGTGCTGATCGAGACCCTGGTCGCGCTGGGCGCCGAAGTCCGCTGGTCGAGCTGCAACATCTTCTCCACCCAGGACCAGGCCGCCGCCGCCATCGCCGCAGCCGGCATCCCGGTGTTCGCCTGGAAGGGCGAGACCGAGGAAGAGTACGAATGGTGCATCGAGCAGACCATCCTCAAGGACGGCCAGCCGTGGGACGCCAACATGGTGCTGGACGACGGCGGTGACCTGACCGAGATCCTGCACAAGAAATACCCGCAGATGCTCGAGCGCATCCACGGCATCACCGAAGAGACCACCACCGGGGTCCACCGCCTGCTCGACATGCTCAAGAACGGTACCCTGAAAGTCCCGGCGATCAACGTCAACGACTCGGTGACCAAGAGCAAGAACGACAACAAGTACGGCTGCCGCCATAGCCTCAACGACGCCATCAAGCGCGGCACCGACCACCTGCTGTCGGGCAAGCAGGCCCTGGTGATCGGCTACGGCGACGTGGGCAAGGGCTCCTCGCAGTCGCTGCGCCAGGAAGGCATGATCGTCAAGGTCGCGGAAGTCGACCCGATCTGCGCCATGCAGGCCTGCATGGACGGCTTCGAAGTCGTCTCGCCGTACAAGAACGGCATCAACGACGGCACCGAGGCCAGCATCGACGCCGCGCTGCTGGGCAAGATCGACCTGATCGTCACCACCACCGGCAACGTCAACGTCTGCGACGCCAACATGCTCAAGGCGCTGAAGAAGCGCGCGGTGGTCTGCAACATCGGCCACTTCGACAACGAGATCGACACCGCCTTCATGCGCAAGAACTGGGCCTGGGAAGAGGTCAAGCCGCAGGTGCACAAGATCCACCGCACCGGCAAGGACGGTTTCGACGCGCACAACGACGACTACCTGATCCTTCTCGCTGAGGGCCGCCTGGTCAACCTGGGCAACGCCACCGGCCATCCGAGCCGGATCATGGACGGTTCCTTCGCCAACCAGGTGCTGGCGCAGATCCACCTGTTCGAGCAGAAGTACGCCGACCTGCCGGCCGCCGAGAAGGCCAAGCGCCTGAGCGTCGAAGTGCTGCCGAAGAAGCTCGACGAGGAAGTGGCCCTGGAGATGGTCAAGGGCTTCGGCGGCGTGGTCACCCAACTGACCCCGAAACAGGCCGAGTACATCGGCGTGAGCGTGGAAGGCCCGTTCAAGCCGGACACCTATCGCTACTAAGCGGACCACGGGGCAGGCGCCATGCGCCTGCCCCGTTCGCATGAGCGCTCCCACGATGTCCACGCACCTCGCCGATCGCT
Source organism: Pseudomonas sp. 22490 (assembly GCF_052044465.1). NCBI lineage: Bacteria > Pseudomonadati > Pseudomonadota > Gammaproteobacteria > Pseudomonadales > Pseudomonadaceae > Pseudomonas > Pseudomonas sp. 22490. The sequence goes on from NZ_JBQENS010000002.1 coordinate 262,188, forward strand.
ACAACCAGGCCTGGCTGTTCGCCGCCCGCGCCCACCGCAACCAGACCCTCAGCGGCTCGCCGCTGCCTTATCTGGTGCACCTGGGCATGGTCGCCAACGAGCTGCTGGCCGCCGATCGCGACGGTGCCATCGAACGGCTCGGGGAAACCCTGCAGATCGCGGTCCTGCACGACACCCTGGAAGACACGGCGACCTCACCCGAGGAGCTGCGGCAACAGTTCGGCGAGTTCGTCTGTGCCGGCGTGCAGGCCCTGAGCAAGCGCGTGGGCGACGGCCCCAAGCGTTCCCTCGACGACTATCTCCAGGCGCTTGCCGAGGGCCCGGCGCAGTACGCCCTGGTCAAGCTGTGCGACCGCATCACCAACCTGCAGCCACCGCCGCAGACCTGGAACCAGGACAAGATCGCGAACTACCACCAGGAGTCGCAGCTGATCCTCGCTCGCCTCGGCCATGCCCACGCCGCGACGGCCCGACGCCTGCGGGAAAAAATCGAGCACTACCGCCAGTACTACTGAAGTACCCGGCGCTAGTCGGAATCAACAAGAAGAGGCGCGGCCGTGGTCGCGTCCAAGGAACCGATCATGAGTCAGAGCGAACGCCGTTTCAGCTTCGAGTTCTTCCCGGCGAAGACCGAGGCCGGCCATGAAAAGCTGTTGGCCACCGCCCGCAACCTGGCGGGCTACAAGCCCGACTTCTTCTCCTGCACCTACGGCGCCGGCGGATCCACCCGCGACCGCACGTTGAGTACCGTGCTGCAACTGGACGGCGAGGTGAAGGTGCCGACCGCGCCCCACCTGTCCTGTGTCGGCGACTCGAAAGCCGAGTTGCGCGAACTGCTCGGCCGCTACCGCGAGGCCGGCATCCGCCGCATCGTCGCCCTGCGCGGCGACCTGCCGTCGGGCATGGGCATGGCCAGCGGCGAACTGCGCTACGCCAACGAACTGGTGGACTTCATCCGCACCGAGACCGGCGACCACTTCCACATCGAGGTCGCCGCCTATCCGGAGGTCCACCCCCAGGCGCGCAGCTTCGAGGATGACCTGGCGAACTTCGTGCGCAAGGTGAAGGCCGGCGCCAGCAGCGCCATCACCCAGTACTTCTTCAACGCCGATGCCTATTTCTACTTCGTCGAGCGGGTCGCCAAGCTCGGCGTGGACATCCCGGTGGTCCCCGGCATCATGCCGATCACCAACTACTCCAAGCTGGCGCGCTTCTCCGACGCCTGCGGCGCCGAACTGCCGCGCTGGATCCGCAAGCAACTGGAAGCCTACGGCGACGACAGCCGCAGCATCCAGGCCTTCGGCGAGCAGGTCATCAGCGAGATGTGCGAACGCCTGCTGGAGGGCGGCGCACCGGGACTGCATTTCTATACTTTGAACCAGGCCGATCCGAGCCTGGCGATCTGGAAGAATCTCCAGCTGCCACGCTGATACCGCCCACGCGGTTCGGCCCGGCAGCGTATACCGGCAGGGATGCCTCTCACGCGATCCACGACAGACATGGCCAACTCACGCAAGCATCTGATCTACCTGGTCTACGGGCGACAGACCTACCACCAGGAAGCCCTGTTCAGCATCGCCAGCGCCTTCGCCCACCTCCGCGACGGGGCGGCGCATGGCCTGACGGTCAGGGTCTATACCGACGACCCCAGTCCCTACGCCGGCCTGCCGGTGCAGGTCCGCGAAGTGACGGCCGAGGAGTTGGTCGCCTGGTGCCAACCGCACGGCTATCACTTCCGCGCCAAGCACGTGGCCCTGCGCGACGCCCTGGAAGACGCCGACCAGGCATTGCTGATCGACACCGATACCTTCTTCCACAGTTCGCCCCTGCGCCTGTTCGACCGCATCCAGCCCGGCAGCCTGCTGTGCAACGCGATCGGCGCGCGCTATGGCGAACACCGTAACTTCCCGCTCTACCGCGACCTCTCGCCCTACCTGTTCGAGCGCGGCTGGGCCGACGACGAGATGCACCAGCTCAACTCCGGCGTCATCGGCCTGCCTCGGGAAGAGGCGAAAATACTCGACCGTTCGTTGGAATTAATGGATGAACTCTATCCAATTGCCAACGGTGCCTATACTCTTGAGGAATTCGTCCTGGCCGTCGCCGCCCACAAGCGGCTGGAGCTGGTGGGTTGTACCGACCTGATCCACCATTACTGGAGCCGGAAACAGCTGTTCCGCGCGAAGATCCAGGCCTGGTTGTGCAAGCACGGTTCCTCCCTTCTCAGCGCTGCAGCCCTCGACGACACCCTCAAGGTGACCGATCGACTGCCACGCCCACCGCGTGCCAAGCGTCTGCTGTACAAGCTGGGAACCCTGCCGTTGCCGGCTCCGATGCGCCAGTTCAGTATCGAACTGCTCTACGGTTGCCACGAATACAGTAACGAGTTCGACCGGGCCTGCGGCCCCGTCTGGTGGGAGAAAGCCGCGACCAATGCCATCGAACGCTATCCGCAGGAACCGATTGCGGAACAAATCGAGGATTGGCTGAATCACAGCTTGCTGCGCAACCTCCTTGGCTCCCGGGCCAACGAGATCCGCCAGCATTTGCGCCAGCGTGACCTGCTCTGACCGCAGCCCTCCGTTGACGCTGCCCCCGGCCCCCCCACCCAGGGCCGGGAGCGAACCGGCCAGCGCCCCCGACCAGGTGCGCGGCCATGCCCGCGAGGGCACCCGTTCGACACCGGCCACCGAGCGCATACGCAGCGCCGCGGCCAGACCTTCCGCCCTGGCCGACAGGGCCCGAAGGTAGACAGGAGTTCGCAGAACTTGGTGATTTCACAGCAGCCGGCCTCGCCCCGGCCCATATAGGAAAACCCGCATGTCCTTTTCTTCCCTCGGACTCTCCGAGGCGCTTGCCCGCGCTGTGGAGGCTGCGGGCTACAGCCAGCCCACTCCCGTGCAACAGCGGGCGATTCCCGCCGTGTTGCAAGGTCGCGACCTGATGGTTGCGGCACAGACCGGCACCGGCAAGACCGGTGGTTTCGCCCTGCCGGTACTGGAGCGCCTGTTCCCCGCCGGTCATCCCGACCGCGAACACCGCCACGGCCCGCGCCAGGCGCGCGTGCTGGTACTGACCCCGACCCGTGAGCTGGCCGCCCAGGTGCATGACAGCTTCAAGGTCTACGCCCGCGACCTGCCGCTGAACAGCACCTGCATCTTCGGTGGGGTTGGCATGAACCCGCAGATCCAGGCCCTGGCCAAGGGCGTCGACGTACTCGTCGCCTGCCCCGGCCGCCTGCTCGACCTGGCCGGGCAGAACAAGGTCGACCTGTCCCACGTGGAAATCCTCGTCCTCGACGAAGCCGACCGCATGCTCGACATGGGCTTCATCCACGATGTGAAGAAGGTTCTCGCCAAGCTGCCGCCCAAGCGCCAGAACCTGCTGTTCTCGGCAACCTTCTCGAAAGACATCGTCGACCTCGCCAACAAGCTCCTGCACAACCCGGAACGCATCGAGGTAACGCCGCCGAACACCACGGTCGAGCGCATCGAGCAACGCGTGTTCCGCCTGCCGGCGCCGCAGAAGCGCGCCCTGCTGGCGCACCTGGTGACCGTCGGCGCCTGGGAACAGGTGCTGGTCTTCACCCGTACCAAGCACGGCGCCAACCGTCTCGCCGAGTACCTGACCAAGCACGGCCTGCCGGCCGCCGCGATCCATGGCAACAAGAGCCAGAACGCGCGGACCAAGGCGCTGGCCGACTTCAAGGCCAACGACGTGCGCATCCTGGTGGCGACCGACATCGCCGCCCGCGGCCTGGATATCGACCAGTTGCCCCATGTGGTCAACTACGAGCTGCCCAACGTCGAGGAAGACTATGTCCACCGCATCGGCCGTACCGGCCGAGCCGGACGCAGCGGCGAGGCGATCTCGCTGGTGGCGCCGGACGAAGAGAAGCTGCTCAAGGCCATCGAGAAGATGACCAGACAGCGTATTCCCGATGGCGATGCCCAGGGTTTCGACCCCGAGGCCGTGCTGCCCGAGGTGGCCCAGCCGGAGCCCCGCGAAGCGCCGCAGAAGCAGCCGCGCCGCGACAAGGAACGGCGCAGCAGCCGCGAGCGCAAGCCGAAAGACGCCCAGGCGAGCAACCCCGACAGCAATGTCGCTGCGGCCCAGGACGGTACCGAGAAGCCGGCCGGCAAGCGCCGCCGTCGCGGTGGCAAGAACAAGGAAAACCGCGAGGCCGGCCAAGCGCAGCAGCCGCGGCAGAGCCGCGAAGCGCGTCCGGCCAAGCCCAATCGGCCTCCGGAAGTCGACGGTAATCGCGATCCGGAAGAGTTCCTCGACGACGACTTCGACAATTTCGGCAACCGCGCCGACTACGTCAGCCCCTACCAGGGCCAGGAAAACAAGGGACGCGGACGCCGCGGTGGCCAGCAGAAACCCCAGGGCGGCACCAGCCAGCAGGGTCGTGGCCAAGGCCAGGGCCAAGCTCGCGGCAAGAGCCAGGGCGCCGCTCAAGGCGGCGCTCGCGGTCAGGGTGCCGGCCAGGGCAAGGCGAAGAAACCGCGCGCCGGCAAGCCGCGCGGCCAGGGTCGCGAGAATGCCTCGCGGATGAGCGACGCGCCGCTGCGCGAGCCGTCCGAGTATGGCACCGGCAAGCAGCCGAGCCGCCAGCCGGTGGTGATCAACAAGCGCGACCTGGTGCGCATGGATCGCTTCCCCACCGCCGAGCAGCTCGACGAGCTGGAACCGCGGCGCAAGGGCGAGCGCCCCGCACTGCTGACCCGCAACCGCTAAGGCCGAGCGGGTCCGTGACGCGGACCCGCCGACTTCCGCGAGGATAAAAAAACGCCGACCCTAGGGTCGGCGTTCTTGCATGGCGCGGAAGGCGATCAAGCCTGGGGATCTTCCTTCTTCGCGGTCTGCTGCTGGGTCACGGTCTGCTGGTTCCAGCCGCCGCCGAGGGCCTTGTACAGGTTGACCTCGCTGGTCAGCTGATTGAGGCGGTCGGTGATCAGTTGCTGCTGCGCGGTGAACAGCGAGCGTTGCGCGTCGAGCAGGGTCAGGTAGTTGTCCACCCCCGTGCGATAGCGCTTGTCGGCGAGCTGGTAGTACTCGTCGCTGGCCTTGACCAGATCGCGCTGCGCCTGCAACTGCTCGGTGAAGGTACCGCGCGCGGCCAGGCCGTCGGCGACTTCCTGGAACGCCGTCTGGATCGCCTTCTCGTACTGCGCGACGTTGATGTCCTTCTGGATCTTCGCGTAGTCCAGGCTGGCACGCAGGCTGCCGGCGGTGAAGATCGGCAGGTTGATCGACGGCTGGAACAACCAGGAACCCGAACCGGCGTCGAACAGGCCGGACAGTTGGCGGCTCATGGTGCCGGCGTTGGCGGTCAGGCTGATGCTCGGGAAGAACGCCGCGCGCGCGGCGCCGATGCTGGCGTTGGCAGCCATGAGCTGGTGCTCGGCCTCGAGGATGTCCGGGCGCCGTTGCAGCAGGTCCGACGGCAGACCCGCCGGCACTTCGGTCAGCAGGGTCTGGTCCAGGCCCAGGCCTTGCGGCAGGTTCGCCGGGATCCCGGAGCCCAGCAGCAGGACCAGCGCATTCTGGTCCTGGGCTACCAGGCGGGTGTACTGCGCCAGGGTCGCGCGGGCGCCTTCCACGGCGGTCTGCGCCTGGCGCAGGTCGAGCGCGGAGGCGACGCCGACGTCGTAGCTGCGCTGGGTCAGGTCGAAACTCTTCTGGTAGGTGCCCAAGGTGTCCTTGGTCAGCTGCAACTGCGCCTGGTCGGCCTTCAGCGTCAGGTAGGCGGTCGCCACGCTGGCCACCAGGGTGGTCTGCGCGCTGCGCTGCGCCTGTTCGGTCGCCAGGTACTGCTCCAGGGCCTGGTCGCGCAGGCTGCGCAGGCGGCCGAAGAGATCGAGTTCCCAGGCGGTAGTGCCCAGGGTCACCCCGTACTGGCTGGAAATCGCCGGACTGCCGGTGGTCGACAGGTCGCCCGGCAAACGCTGGCGGGTGCCGCTACCGTCCACGCCGATCCGCGGGAACAGGTCGGCCCGCTGGATGCGGTACTGCGCCCGGAAGGCCTCGACGTTCAGCGCGGCGACCCGCAGGTCGCGGTTGTTTTCCAGCGCCACGCCGATCAGTTGCTGCAACTGCGGGTCGCGGAAGAACTCGCGCCAGCCGATGTCGGCGGCCGGAACGGCCGCCGCGCCGGTGTTCTGCCCGTAGGCCTGCCCTTGCGGGTAGGCCGCGGCTACCGGCGCCTCGGGGCGCTGGTAGTCGGGGATCAGCGAGCAGCCGGACAGAACGACAGCGGCTACCGCCAGGGAAAGGAAGGACCGTTTCATATCATTGCCCCTTTTCGACGGACGCTTGCTGCTTGGACGCCTCGTCCTTGAACAGCGTGCTGACCGCCACGTAGAACAGCGGTACCCAGAAGATCGCCAGGACGGTCGCAGTGACCATGCCGCCGATCACGCCGGTACCGATCGCATGCTGGCTGCCCGAGCCGGCGCCGGTGGAGATCGCCAGCGGGACCACGCCGAGGATAAACGCCAGGGAGGTCATCACGATCGGCCGCAGACGCATGCGGCAGGCTTCGATGGCCGCCTCGACGATGCCCTTGCCCTGCTCGTGCAGCTCCTTGGCGAACTCCACGATGAGAATGGCGTTCTTCGCCGACAGGCCGATGGTCGTCAACAGGCCCACCTGGAAGAACACGTCGTTGGACAGGCCGCGCATGGACGTCGCCAGCAGCGCGCCGATCACGCCCAACGGCACCACCAGCATCACCGAGAACGGAATCGACCAGCTTTCGTACAGGGCCGCCAGGCAGAGGAACACCACCAGCAGCGACAGCGCATACAGCGCCGGCGCCTGCGAGCCGGACAAGCGCTCCTCGTAGGACAGGCCGGTCCAGGAGTAGCCAACGCCTTTCGGCAATTGCTTGACGATCTCCTCGACCGCCGCCATGGCGTCACCGGAACTCAGGCCGGGCGCCGGCTCGCCGAGGATCTCCATCGCCGGCACGCCATTGTAGCGCTCCAGCTTCGGCGAACCGTATTCCCACTTGCCGGTGGCGAAGGCGTTGAACGGCACCATCTCGCCCTTGTCGTTGCGCACGTACCACTTGCTCAGGTCGTCCGGGTTCATCCGCGCGTCCGGCCTGCCCTGCAGGTAGACCCGCTTGACCCGGCCACGGTCGATGAAGTCGTTGACGTAGCTGGAACCCCAGGCGATGGACACGGTGCTGTTGATGTCGGCAAGGGACACGCCGAGGGCGCTGGCCTTCTCGTCGTCGATCTCCAGCTTGTACTGCGGTTCGTCGCTCATGCCGTTGGGGCGCACGCGTTGCAGCGCCGGGTTCTGCGCGGCGAGCATGAGGAACTTGTTGCGCGCCTGGAGCAGGACTTCGTGGCCGACACCCGCCTGGTCCTGGAGGAACAGGTCGAAGCCGGTGGCGTTACCCAGTTCCAGTACCGACGGCGGCGCGAAGGCGAACACCATCGCGTCCTTGAAGCTGAAGAAGTGCATCTGCGCGCGCTTGGCCAGTTCGAACACGCTGTTCTCGCCACCGGGACGCTCTTCCCAGGGCTTGAGCATGATGAACGCCATGCCCGAACTCTGGCCGCGGCCGGCGAAGTTGAAGCCGGTCACGGTGAACACCGAGCTGACCGAAGAGCTTTCCTTCTCCAGCAGGTATTCGCGCATCGAGTCCACCACCACCTGGGTACGCTCGGCACTGGAGCCCGGCGGGGTCTGTACCTGGGCGAACAGTACGCCCTGGTCCTCGTCGGGGAGGAACGCGGTGGGAATGCGGGTGAACATCCAGATCATCCCGGCCACGATCACCACGTAGATCAGCAGGTACGGCGCGCGATGCTTGAGGATCGACGCCACGCCCCGCTCGTAGCCGTGGGTGGTGGAAAGGAACATCCGGTTGAACCAGCCGAAGAAGCCGCCCTTGTGCTCGCCATGGTCGCCTTTCTCGATCGGCTTGAGCATGGTCGCGCAGAGCGCCGGGGTGAGGATCAGCGCCACGATCACCGAGAGGGCCATGGCCGACACGATGGTGATGGAGAACTGCCGGTAGATCACCCCGGTGGAGCCGCCGAAGAACGCCATCGGCAGGAATACCGCCGAGAGCACCATGGCGATACCGACCAGCGCGCCCTGGATCTGGCCCATGGACTTGCGCGCCGCCTCCCTTGGCGACAGGCCTTCCTCGGCCATCACCCGCTCGACGTTCTCCACCACCACGATGGCGTCGTCCACCAGCAAGCCGATGGCCAGCACCATGCCGAACATGGTCAGGGTGTTGATCGAGAAGCCGAACGCGGCGAGCACGCCGAAGGTCCCCAGCAGCACCACCGGTACGGCGATGGTCGGGATCAGCGTGGCGCGGAAGTTCTGCAGGAACAGGTACATCACCAGGAACACGAGGAGGATCGCCTCGCCGAGGGTCTTCACTACCTCATGGATCGAGGCCGAGACCACCGGGGTGGTGTCGTACGGGTAGACCACCTTCATGCCCTGCGGCATGAACGGTTCCAGGTTGGCGATGGTCTGGCGGATCGCCTTGGCGGTATCCAGCGCGTTGGCGCCGGTGGCCAGCTTGATCGCGATACCGGACGCCGGGCTGCCGTTGAACTGCGCGTTGATGCTGTAGTCCTGGCCGCCCAGGCCTACATCGGCGACGTCCTTCAGGCGCACCTGGGAACCGTCGGGATTGACCTTGAGCAGGATGTTCTCGAATTGCTCCGCGGTCTGCAGGCGGGTCTTGCCGATGATGGTGGCGTTGAGCTGCTGGCCCTTGACCGCCGGCAAGCCGCCGAGCTGGCCGGAGGAAATCTGCACGTTCTGCGCCTGAATCGCGCTGCTCACGTCGCCGGGGGTCAGCTGGTAGCTGTTCAGCTTGGCCGGGTCGAGCCAGATGCGCATCGAGTACTGCGAGCCGAACACCTGGAAGTCACCGACGCCCTTGGTCCGCGAGAGCGGGTCCTGGATGTTGGAAACGATGTAGTTCGACAGGTCTTCCTTGGTCATGCTGCCGTCGGTGGAAACCACACCGACCACCATGAGGAAGTTCTTCACCGCCTTGGTCACCCGGATCCCCTGGCGCTGCACTTCCTGCGGCAGTAGCGGGGTGGCCAGTTGCAGCTTGTTCTGCACCTGGACCTGGGCGATGTCGGGGTCGGTGCCCTGTTCGAAGGTCACGGTGATGGTCATGCTGCCGTCGGAGTTACTCTCCGAGGAGATGTAGCGCAGATTGTCGATCCCGTTCATCTGCTGCTCGATCACCTGGACCACGGTGTCCTGCACCGTCTCGGCCGAGGCGCCCGGGTAGCTCACCTGCACGGCGATGGCCGGCGGGGCGATGGCCGGGTACTGGTTGACCGGCAGACTGAGGATCGACAGGCCACCCGCGAGCATGATCACCAAGGCGATCACCCACGCGAAAATGGGCCTATCAATGAAAAACTTCGACATTACGAATCCCCTTGATCAGCCCTTGCTGTCGGTTTTCGCCGGAGCGGCGTCGGCCTTCTGCGCGGACGCGACATTCTTCGCCGGCACGGTCTTCACCTCGACACCCGGCTGCACGAACTGCAGGCCTTCGGTAATGATCTTGTCGCCGGCGTTCAGGCCTTCGGTAACCAGCCACTTGTCGCCGATCACCCGGTCGGCCTTGATCACCCGCAGCTCGACCTTGTTCTGCGCGTTCACCACCAGCGCGGTAGCCTGGCCCTTGAGGTCGCGGGTCACGCCTTGCTGCGGAGCGAGGATGGCCTTCTGCTTGACGCCTTCCTGCAACTGCGCGTGAACGAACATGCCGGGCAGCAGCTCGTTGTTCGGGTTGGGGAACACGGCGCGGATGGTGACCGAGCCGGTGCCTTCGTCGACGGAAACCTCGGAGAATTCGAGGCGACCTTCCAGCGGGTATTGGCTACCGTCCTCCAGCTTCAGGGAGACCTTCGCCGCGTTGTCGCCGGCGCGCTCCAACTGGCCGCTGGCCAGTTCGCGGCGCAGGCGCAGCAGGGCGGTGGACGGCTGGGTGACGTCGACGTAGATCGGGTCGAGCTGTTGCACGGTGGCCATCGCGTTGGCCTGGCCGTTGGTCACCAGGGCGCCTTCGGTCACCGCGGAACGGCCGATGCGGCCGGAGATCGGCGACAGCACCTTGGTGTAGCGCAGGTTGATCCGCGCCTGCTCCACCGCCGCCTTGGACTGCAGGTAGGCGGCATTGGCGTCGGCGTACTGCTGCTTGCTCACGGCCTGGTCGGCGACCAGCAGCTTGTAGCGCTGGGCCTGCTCCTGGGTCGAAGCCAGGTTGGCCTGGGCGCTCTGGTAGTCGGCCTCGTAGGTGGCGGGGTCGATCTGGTAGAGCTGCTGCCCGGCCTTGACGTCGCTGCCTTCCTTGAACAGGCGCTTGAGGATGATGCCGTTCACCTGGGGACGCACCTCGGCGATGCGGAACGCATTGGTCCGGCCCGGCAGCTCGGTATTCAGGGTCACCGTCTGCGCTTCCAGGGTCACGATCCCGACCTCCGGCGTTTGCGCCGGCGGCGGCGCCTCGCTTTTTCCGCACCCGGAAAGGGCCGAAATCGCGACCAGCAGGGCCGGAACCAGTACACGCATGGCTGGCGTTCGTTGCATAGCGTTGTCCTCATGAGCGAAAGCGGCCGATGCAGCGTGAAGGCGCTGCACCGGCTCGAAGAAGGCAGGCAAAATACTTACATTCATAGGTGTTTGTAAACGTCCGAAAGCCTCGCGTGAAAACACCTGAAACGTTTTAGCTCGATGGCCGGTTATCCACCCGGCGCCATGGCCCATATTCAGAACCTGAAACAAGGTTGATAAGGTCAACTAAAATAAGCAAAATAGTTGACTGGATCAACCACATTTACATTAGGTTTACTCGGCCAAACCAATGAACTACCCCGTGAATCCCGACCTGATGCCCGCGCTGATGGCGGTCTTCCAGCATGTGCGGACGCGCATCCAGAGCGAGCTCGATTGCCAGCGACTCGACCTGACCCCGCCCGACGTCCATGTATTGAAGCTTATCGACGAACAACGCGGGCTGAACCTGCAGGACCTGGGACGCCAGATGTGCCGCGACAAGGCACTGATCACCCGGAAGATCCGCGAGCTGGAGGGAAGAAACCTGGTCCGCCGCGAGCGCAACCCCAGCGACCAGCGCAGCTTCCAGCTCTTCCTCACCGACGAGGGGCTGGCCATCCACCAGCATGCGGAGGCCATCATGTCACGCGTGCATGACGAGTTGTTTGCCCCGCTCACCCCGGTGGAACAGGCCACCCTGGTGCATCTCCTCGACCAGTGCCTGGCCGCGCAACCGCTTGAGGATATTTAAGAACATTCTTTTCGAAGCACAATGAAAAACGCCGGCGATCGCCGGCGTTTTTCGTTTCAGGTATCCGCTTACTGGCGAATGCCTTCGACGGAGAGCAGCAGCTCGACTTCCTGGGATGCCGGGCCGAGGTCCATCTTGATGCCGAAGTCTTTCAGCTTCAGGGTGGCGCTGCCTTCGAAGCCGGCACGGTAGCCGCCCCACGGGTCGTCGCCCTGGCCGATCAGCTTGGCCTTGATGGTGACCGGCTTGGTCACGCCGTTCAGGGTCAGGTTGCCGGTGATGTCGGCGCTGTCGCCGTTGGCCTTCACTTCGGTGGATTCGAAGGTAGCGGTCGGGTTCTTGCTGACGTTGAGGAAATCACCGCTGCGCAGGTGCTTGTCACGCTCGGCATGGTTGGTGTCCACGCTGTTGGTGTTGATGGTCACCTTGACCTTGTCGGCCGACGGGTTCTTCTCGTCGAAGGTGAAGCTGCCGTCGAAGTCGTTGAAGCGGCCGTACAGCCAGCTATAGCCCAGGTGCTTGATGCGGAACTCGATGAAGGCGTGCTGGCCTTCCTTGTCGATCTTGTAGTCCGCGGCCATTGCCTGGCCGGCGGTGAACAGTGCGGAGCCGAGCGCCAGCGCGGCAAGGGTCTTCTTCAGCATGGACATTCTCCTTAACGTGGTTGTTGATCATTCGACGAGCGACCGAGCATGCGCTTTAGGGTCGGGTCGCGGTCGACGAAGTGATGCTTGAGGGCGGCCAGGGCATGGAGGACGGCGAAGACCACCAGCGCCCAGGCCAGGTAGAGATGGATTTCACCCGCGACGTCTGCCTGGTCGGGCAGCCCGCTGAGGGTTGCCGGCACGGAGAACCAGCCGAACACGCTGATCGGTTCGCCGTCGGCGGTGGAAATCAGGTAGCCCGCGACGATCACCGCCAGCAGCAGCCCGTACAGCGCGAGGTGGCCAAGCTTGCTCGCTACCCGCGTGAGCGGACCGTGGTTGGCCGGCGCCGGCGGCGGCGGGCTGACGAAACGCCAGACGATCCGCACCAGCAGGGCAATGGCCAGCAGGATGCCGATGCTTTTATGCAGGGCCGGCGCGGGGTGGTACCAGGGGTCGTAATAGCTCAGTTCGCGCATCCACAGGCCCAGGCCGAACAGGCCGAAGACCACCAGCGCGCTGCCCCAGTGCAGGAACAGGCTGAATACGCCGTAACGGGATGAGGTATTGCGCCACTGCATGAAAAACTTCCTTGAAAAGCGAAGCCTCAAGACTAGCGGCAAATCCATCGAGTTAAAGCAGAAAATTCTGCTTTGAAACATCGATTCACAAGATAGGTTCGCAGGCTAAGAAAAAACCCCGGATTGCGCTGCGAACCGGGAAGCGCAAGGCGCCGGAGCTTCCGGCGCCGGCGAAGGGGATCAATCGAACAGGCGGGTGAACCAGGCAAACGGGTTCTTCTTCTCGCCGCCGGTCGTCGGTGCGGCCACCTTCTCGGCCTTCGCCACCATCGGCGCGCCCTCGATCACCGGCGTCTTGCCGGCGTACAGGTCGCGCACCTGGCTGGCGGCGCGCTTGCCGCTGCGCAGCGCCCCCTCGATGGTGCCGGGGTACAGCGCATCGGTGTGCTCGCCGGCGAAGGCGACCCGCGACAGCGGCTGTTCCCAGATCCGCCAGAAGCGCGTCACCTGGCCCGGACCGTAGGCCAGGTAGGAACCGCCGGTGCCCGGGTCGGCGCTGTAGCGACGAATTTCGTAGCCGGCGAAGGCACCGCGCATCTTCGGATAGAACTTGTTCATGCGGATCAGCACCTGGTCGACCATCTGCCGGTCGCCGAAAGCCTGCAGCACGCGGGCGTTGTCGCCGGACAGGTTGATCAGCACGTTGGCGCCGCCTTTCAGCGCCGGCTCGACCCAGATCATGCCCAGGCCCTGGTCGCTGAAGATCTCGCCGGAGAGGCGCGACTTGTCGTCCCACACCGGGCGCTTGAACTTCAGCAGGATCTGGTCGCGCCAGCCATAGTTGGTGCCCTTCAGCGCGGACATCTGGGTACCGCTCAGGGACGGGGTCATCTGGATCTGGCCGAGCGCCTTCAGCGGCACGGCGAGAACCACGTAGTCGGCCTTGTAGGTCTCGCTGCCGGCCTTGACGGCGACGCCGTCCTTGGCCTGGACGATGCTCGACACCTTGGATTTGGTCTTGATCGTCTTGATCTGCTTGACGAAGGCTTCCGCCAGCACCTGGCTGCCGCCGGGCAGGCGCGCCGCGCGCAGGTCGCGGTCATCGACGCCACGGTAGGCGCGGCCCTGCTGGGCGAGGTAGAGCAGCGACAGGCGCGACGGTTCGTCGTAGCGCGAGCGGATACGCTGGTTGACCAGCAGGCGCGCGGTCGGCGACAGGTTCAGCTTGTCCAGCCAGCGCGCGGCGTTCATCTGGTCGAGGGCGAACAGGGTATTGCTCGAGGCGGGGTTGAGCGGATCGGAGATCGATGCCGAGAGATCGTCCAGGGTCGACTCGAAGCGCTTGAGGTCGGCGGCGACGTTCGGCTGCTTGAGCGCGAGATCGCTGCTGCTGTAGTACAGGCCGTCGATCAGGTAGCTGGGGGTGCGGACGAAGTCCGGCGCCGGCACCGGCTTCAGCTTGAAGGTGTCCAGGTAGGCATTGAGCGTGGGCTGGACCTTCTGGTTGCCGACCCATTCGCTGGTGGCCAGGCCGGAACGCCCGCCCACCTGCGGCCGCGCCTCGAGCACCGTGACCTGCCAGCCGTCCTTCTGCAATTCGTAGGCCGCGCTCAGGCCTGCCAGGCCCGCGCCGACGACGATCGCCGTAGGCTGTTTATCCTTGCCCAGCGCCACCGCGCTGAACACCCCCAACATGAGAAACGCCGCGGCGCGCAGCCACCTTAACGACATACCGGACTCCCCAGGAAAAAAGCAAAGACGCAACGGCGCGCAGCATACGCCAGAGCCGTTTGGGCCACCATAGGAGTCCGTCGGCGGCTGCTGTCGGATGTGTCCCAACCCACCGGGTTGTTCATCTCACCCCCATTGCATAGGCTTTGCCGATCGATCCGAGGAGACAGCCCATGGGCCTTAACGCCGACTGGATGCAGCGCGACCTGAACGTACTCTGGCATCCCTGTACCCAGATGAAAGACCACGAACGCCTGCCGGTGATCCCGATCCGCCGCGGCGAAGGCGTCTGGCTGGAGGATTTCGAAGGCAAGCGCTACATCGACGCGGTCAGTTCCTGGTGGGTCAATGTGTTCGGCCACGCCAACCCGCGCATCAACCAGCGCATCAAGGACCAGGTCGACCAGTTGGAGCACGTGATCCTCGCCGGATTCAGCCACCAGCCGGTGATCGAGCTGTCGGAGCGACTGGTGAAGATCACCCCGCCGGGGCTCGACCGGGTGTTCTACGCCGACAGCGGCTCGGCGGGCATCGAGGTCGCGCTGAAGATGAGCTACCACTTCTGGCTCAATAGCGGCAGGCCGCGCAAGAAGCGCTTCGTCACCCTGACCAACAGCTACCACGGCGAAACCATCGCGGCGATGTCGGTGGGCGACGTGGCGCTGTTCACCGAAACCTACAAGTCGCTGCTGCTCGACACCATCAAGGTGCCCAGCCCGGACTGCTTCCTGCGTCCGGACGGCATGTGCTGGGAAGAACATTCGCGGAACATGTTCGCCCACATGGAGCGCACCCTGGCCGAAGGGCACGACGAGATCGCCGCGGTCATCGTCGAACCGCTGATCCAGGGCGCCGGCGGCATGCGCATGTACCACCCGGTCTACCTCAAGCTGCTGCGCGAAGCCTGCGACCGCTATGGCGTGCACCTGATCCACGACGAGATCGCGGTGGGCTTCGGCCGCACCGGGACGATGTTCGCCTGCGAGCAGGCCGGCATCGCCCCGGATTTCCTCTGCCTGTCCAAGGCCCTCACCGGCGGCTACCTGCCGATGTCCGCGGTGCTGACCAGCGAGACCGTCTACCGGGGCTTCTACGACGACTACCAGACCCTGCGCGCCTTCCTCCACTCGCACACCTATACCGGCAACCCGCTGGCCTGCGCCGCCGCCCTGGCGACCCTGGACATCTTCGAGGAAGACAAGGTGATCGAGGCCAACCGCGCGCTGTCCACCCACATGGCCAGGGCCACCGCGCACCTGGCCGACCACCCGCATGTCGCCGAGGTGCGCCAGACCGGGATGGTCCTGGCCATCGAAATGGTCCAGGACAAGGCATCCAGGACGCCCTACCCCTGGCAGGAGCGCCGCGGCCTGAAGGTCTTCCAGCATGGCCTGGAGCGCGGCGCGCTGCTGCGCCCGCTGGGCAGCGTGGTGTATTTCCTGCCGCCCTACGTGATTACCCCGGAGCAGATCGACTTCCTCGCCGAGGTGGCCAGCGAAGGCATCGACATCGCCACCCGCGACGCGGTCAGCGTGGCGGTCAGCGACTTCCACCCGGACCACCGCGATCCGGGCTGAACGTCGCCGCCCCTTCGTTCCGAGGGGGCCGGTTCCAGCGCCCCGCGGCAGGCAGTAAACTGCGCGCCTGTCGCCACTACCCTCGAATCGCCATGCGCCTGTCCCGCTTCTTCGTCGACCAGCCTCTCACCCTCGGCCAGCACGACCTGCCCGAGGCCCAGGCCCACTACATCGGCCGCGTGCTGCGGCACGCCACGGGCGACGCCGTGCAACTGTTCGACGGCAGCGGCCGGGAATACCTCGGCGAGCTGGTCGAGGTCGGCAAGAAGAATGTCCGCGTCGAACTCCGCGAGCAGTTCGCCGGCCAGCCCGACTCGCCCCTGCGTATCCACCTGGGGCAAGGCCTGTCGCGCGGCGAGCGGATGGACTGGGCGATCCAGAAGGCCACCGAGCTGGGGGTGGCGGAAATCACCCCGATCGTCAGCGAGCGTTGCGAAGTGCGCCTAAAGGACGAGCGCGCCGACAAGCGCCTGCAACACTGGCGCCAGGTGGCGATCAGCGCCTGCGAGCAGTGCGGCCGTTCGAGCCTGCCGCTGATCCATTCGCCGCTGGCCCTGGAGGACTGGCTGCGCGGGCGGGACGATGACCTCAGGCTGGTCCTGCACCCAGTAGCCGCCCCCCTGGCCAGCCATGCGCCGCCGTCGCGCCTGGCCTTCCTGGTGGGTCCCGAAGGCGGCCTGAGCGATGCCGAGGTGGAGCAGGCGCAGGCGGCCGGTTTCCACTCCGCGCGCCTCGGCCCGCGAGTGCTGCGCACCGAGACCGCGCCGGTGGTAGCGTTGGCGGTGGCCCAGCAACTCTGGGGCGACTTCGCCTGATATCTCTCCCGCCGCTTTACAACGGCGACAGCCAGTGAATACCGTTGCGCAACCCACTTCGCAACGGATCGCACGCATGGACACGCCCGTTACCTTCGATTGGAAGATCCGCCTGCCCGACGTGCTCGGCGTACTCCGCCGAGACTATGCCGGACGCTTCCCGCAGTTGGCCTCCGCCGCACTGGAGACGCTGCTGGAGCGCCTGCGCGACGACCTTCCCGAGGATTTCCTGCCAGCCCTCGGCCAGGAGCTGGAATCCCTCGGACTGGCGTTGGTGGAACGCCTGGACGAAGACGACAGCCTGAACCTGTACGTGGTCGGCGCCCCCCACAGCCAGCGCCTCCTCGATGCGCTCGCAGCGCAGGGCCACAACGCCCGCACGCTGCGCCAGGAAAACGCCCCCGAGGGCGCCCGGGCGGCCCTCCCCGCCGCCGCGCCGGCCGGCCTGGCGCCGGCTTCGGCCTACATCTGCCTCGAACACGCCGAGCACCTGGCGCCCGGCCTGGCCATCGCCCGCCTGCCGGGCGAGGACAGCCGCGACCTGCTGGACCTGCGCCAATGGCCCAGGCTGCAACGCCTGCCCGATGGCGCGGAGGAAACCCAGGGCGCGTTGCTCTGCCGGGCCAGTTCGGCGGACGGCCTGCACGCCTGGGTCAGGATGACCCGTTCGGGAAGCCCCTACGCCTGGCTGCATCGCTCCCGCGACCTCGCCTCGTTGACGCCCGAACTACCGCCCTTGCCGCTGCCGCCGGCGCAGTCGTTGCGCCAACGCCGCACCCCGGAACTTGCCATCGGCCTGGCCGGGAACGACCTGCTCCTGGCCGACCGCGGCCTGTTCTTCCTCTATCCGGGCTTCGCCCAGGGCAACGACGAACCGCGGTTGCTCTTCGAGGTGCCGCAAGCGCGGCGCTCCATCGAGAATCCGCCGGCGGTCTTCACCACTCCGGACCAGCGCGTCTGCCTGCTCTCCCGCGGGCAGTTCTTCGAATGGCGCGAGGCACGCATCCAGCCCCTGCCGTTCCCCGTCGGCAAGGATCTGCCCGCCGATCCGGCGCAACCGACCTCGGCGGCGCCCGGGACCATCGTCTGGCTGGAGCGTGAAACGCTCTGCGAAGGCCGGCTCGACAGCGGCGAGATCCGCAGCCACTCGCTGGACGGCCTGGCCGAAGGCCCCTACCTGAAGCTCCAGGCTCTGGACGGAGGCTGGCTGCTCCTGGCGCCGTGGCTGGAACCGCATCGCTCGCGGGACCTCGCCCAGCTCTGGCACCTCGAATCCGGCCGGGCGCTGCGCATCCGCTACGGCGAACTGGACCTGGAGGGCGGACTACAGCACTGGGCGGAGCTGCCCGACGGCCGGATCGTCGTCGGCGACCATGCCCGGCATGTCGACCTCGGCAGGTTCGAAAGCCTGCGCCAACGCCTGCTGCGGCGGCGCCTGGCGCCGGCCTGAGGCGCGTCTACAGCCCGCGCAGCGCCAGTCCCGCCAGGCCGAGCAGGAGCACGCCGCAACCGGCGTAGCTGACGCGGTGCCAGAACAGCGAGGTGTTGCGCCGCAGCCAGTCCACCAGCGCCGCGCAGCAAAAGCACCAGATCAGCGACGAGAGCATGAAACCGGCGAAGAACACCAGCGACTGCGCCTGGTTCGGCGTGCCGTCGACGATCCCCGCCAGGGCGCTGCCGAGGGCACCCCAGTAGACCACGTTCTTCGGATTGGACAGGGAGATCGCCGCGCCGGCGCCGAAGGCGTTGCGCCCCTGCTCGCCGGCATCCTCCGCCGCCAGCGGCGGACTCCAGGCGTCGCGCAAGCCTTGCACGCCGAGCCAGGCCAGGTAGGCGGCACAGGCCAGGGTCAGGGGAATCCGCACCTGTTCGTAGCCCAGCAGCAGCGCCAGCCCGGTGAGCCCGAGCAGGGCCCAGACGGCATCGCCGATCAGCGACCCCAGTTGCACCAGCAACGCCGGGCGGAAGCCGCCGGTCAAACCGCGGCGCAGCGTTTCGCTGAACACCGCGCCAGGGGAAACATTGAAGGCGAAACCGAACAGCAAGGCGGTGAGGAAGATGGCGAGCATGGAACGACGACTCCGTGGTGGGACGTCGGATTATCCCGGCCGGCGGCTCCGCCGACTTGAACCGGATTGCGCAGTTCAGCCGCGCACGGCGCGCTGGTAGCGGCCCGGCGAAATGCCGTAGGCGCTGGTGAAGTAACGGGTCAGGTGGCTCTGGTCGGCGAAGCCCAGGGCGTGGGCCACCTCGCCCACCGCCAGGCCACGGCGCAACAGGCCGAGGGCGCGGCGGGTGCGCAGTTGCATGCTCCACTGGCGCGGGCTGAGCCCGGTGGCCTTCTTGAACGCCCGCAGCAGGTGGTATTTCGACAGGCCCACCTGCTCCGCCATCCCATCCAGGTCCGGCGGTTCGGCCAGGCGCTCGGCGAGCAGCGCCTGCAGGCGGGCGACAGCCGGGCGCCCAGGATCGGCCCTCTGCGGCAGGCGGGTGCCGCTCGCCGCCAGCAGGCGGCCAAGGAAATCCAGCAGGCGCTCCTCGCCCCGTTCGCGGGCGAAACGGTCGCTGGCCAGCAAGGCTTCGATGCTGGCGGCCAACTCGCGGCCCAGCGCCGGACTGCGCAGCAGCGGGCGGTCGAACTCGACGGAGGAAAGATCCAGGCTGCTCGCCAGTTCGGCGGCAGGCAGATAGAGGCTGGCGAAGCGCCAGGGCTGGCCGTCGCGGACGCCGCCGCCCTGGATCTGCCCCGGGTTGTAGAGGGTCAGGTCGCCGCTGTCGGCCTGGAAGGTACGGCCATCCAGCCAGACATCTTCCAATCCGCAGAGGTTGGCGCTGATGACGAACTCGTCGTGGCTGTGCTTCTCGAAGCGGTGCCCGGCCAGGCTGGCGCTGGCGACCTCGAGGGAGGCGCCGATCCGCGCGTGCTGCAGGCCGGCCATGGACGGCTCAGATCAGGCCGGCGTCGGCGAGCTTCTCTTCGAGCCCGGCCAGGTCCGGAATCCGTGCGGTTTCGCCGCCGATGTCCACCGCCGCCAGTTCCAGCGCCGCCAGCGGCGCGGCGGTGCTCGCGAGATTGGCGTCCAGCCGCACCGAGCGCGGAATGCCCTGCACCAGCAGGGCGAGGAACTTCACATGGGGTCGTCCGCCGAGGGCGTTGATGACCACCACCCGCGCGCTGCTGCCGAGCACCGGCTGCTGTTCGCCGCTGGAGGCCGCCTCGAAGGACAGCAGCGGCAGGCGCAGGTCGCGCCAGGCCACCTGGCCCAGGTACCACTGCGGCAGGCCGGCGGCGACCTGTGGGTTGCGATAGGCGATCAGTTCGGCCACGGCGACGTTGGGCAACAGCAGGGTGCGGTCGCTCAGCGGCAGGAGCAGCCCGGTGAGGCTGTCCGGGGTCGGGTTGGCTGGGGTGTTCCGGCTCATGCCATCCTGCTCGATCACGGCCTGGTTCATGTTTCGACTCCTGTCGGCGCGCAGCGTGCGGCCAGATGCTTGACCAATGCCTCGGCCAGTTCGCGGGGGCTGGCATTGAAACTGCTGTAACCGGCTTCGCGCAAGCTGTCCGGCATGCTCGAACAGACGCAACTGTCGGCGCGCTGGGTCCATACCTCGCCACCCTGGCGCCGCACGTAGGCGGCAGCGGCGCTGCCGTCGCTACCCATGCCGCTGAAAACGATCACCCCGCAGTCGGGGCCGAACTGCTGGGCCAGGTTGAGCATCATCTGGTCGATGGACGGGGTGTAGGGTTCCGGCCAGGGACGCTGGCTGCATTTCAGTCGCCCGTCGTGGTGGAAACCGAGCTCGTGCAGCACCGGCACCACCATGACCTCGCCGCAACGCAGCGCTTCGCCGTCGCGGACGTTCTTCACATGCCACTGGCTGTGCCGGCCGACTGCCTGCGGCAGGTTCTGCTCGAAGCTGGCATCGATGTGCTGGGCATAGAGGAAGCCGATCGGCAGGCCACCGGGCAAGGCGTCGAGAAATGCCTTCACCGCCGCCGGGCCGCCGAGCGAGGCCGCCAGCAGCCACACCTCGCGGGCCGCTTCGCCGGCCTGCAGCGGCATCGCCGCGAGGTCGCCGGGAATCTCCAGGCGCGGCGGACGCTCCTCGTCGAGCAATGCGCCGAGGCTGTCGCCAACGCCATCGCTGGGGTCGCCGATCAAGCGCTTCAGCTTGCCGATCAGCCGCCGCTCCCAGCGCGGGTAATGTTCGGTATGCCGCTCCGGCGCGTGGCCCTCGCCGAACAGCACCGGCGCACGGTCCTGCTCCAGCAGGCTGTCCAGCAGCGGCGAGTCGTCCTGCTGGGTCAGGTCCACCAGCCACAGGTCGGGCGCGCACTCCAGCGCGGCGTCGTCGACCCTGGCCGGGTCGGCGTTGAGCACCACCTCGTAGCCATGGCCGAGCAGCGCCTGTTGCAACACGTGGCGCTGCAACGAGGTGTCGGCGATCACCGCGACCCGTGGCGTGGCGCGCTCACTCATGCTGGCCGACCAGGGACTGGATGGCTTCGAGCAGCTCGGTTTCCTGGTAAGGCTTGCCGAGGTACTGGTTGACGCCGATGCCCAGCGCGCGCTCGCGGTGTTTCTCGCCGGTCCGCGAGGTGATCATGATGATCGGCAGGTTGCCCAGGCGCTCGTCGTGGCGCACCAGGGTGGCGACCTCGAAACCGTCCATGCGCGGCATCTCGATGTCCAGCAGGAGGATGTCCGGACGGTGCTCCTGGAGCTGGGCGATGGCGTCCACGCCGTCCTTCGCGGTCAGCACGTTCATGCCGTTGCGCTCCAGCAGGCGGGTGGTGACCTTGCGCACGGTGACCGAGTCGTCCACCACCATGACCAGCGGCGGCCGCTGCTGCTCGCTTTCGCTCGCCGCCATTTCCTGGCGCAGCGCCAGGCGTTCGCGACGGCTTTCCTGGCCGAGCAGCGCGTGCCGGGAGCGGATGGTCGCCAGCAGGTCGAGGATCACCACCACCCGGCCATCGCCGAGCAGGGTCGCCCCGGAAATCCCGGCGACCCCGGCGAACTGCGGACCGAGGCTCTTCACCACGATCTCGCGGGAACCGGCCAGCGAGTCGACCTGCACCGCCACCGCATGCTCCGAGGAGCGCACCAGGATCACCGGCAAGGGCAGCGACTGGCCGACCAGCTTGGGTTCCTGGCCGTTGTTCAGCAGCTCGCCGAGGTACTTCAGTTCGTAGGACTGCCCGGCGTATTCGAAGCTGGGCGTATCCAGCCCCGCCTCGCCGCGCTGGTCGTAGAGCGCCTCCAGTTCGTAGGGCGAAACCCGCACGATGCCCTCGATGGTGTTCAGCGGCACCGCGTAGAGATCCTCGCCGGATAGCACCATCAGCGCCCGGTTCACCGACACGGTGAACGGCAGCCGCACGTTGAAGCGGGTGCCCTGGCCCGGCTCGGTCTGGATGCTCACCGAGCCGCCGAGCTGCTTGACCTCGGAGTTGGCCACGTCGAGGCCGACGCCGCGCCCGGAGATCTGGGTGACCTTTTCGGCGGTGGAGAAACCGGACTCGAGCACGAACTGCAGCACTTCATGATCGCTGAGGTCGCTGTCGGCGCTCATCAGGCCACGCTCGATGGCCTTGCGCCGTACCGCGTCGAGGCGGATGCCGGCGCCGTCGTCGGAGAGGGTGAGGAGAATGTCGCCGCCCTCGCGGCCGATGTTCAGGCGGATCGTACCGTGCTCCGGCTTGCCCGCCGCGCGGCGCGTCTCGCCGGACTCGATGCCGTGGTCCACGGCGTTGCGCAGCATGTGCTCCAGCGGCGCGACGATGCGTTCGAGGACGGTACGATCCATCTCGCCGTCGGCGTTGCCGACCACGAATTCGACCTGCTTGCCAAGCTCGCCGGCCACCTGCCGGACGATCCGCCGCAAACGCGGTACCAGCCGATCGAACGGCACCATGCGGGTGCGCATCAGGCCTTCCTGGAGTTCGGTGTTGACCCGCGCCTGTTGCAGCAGCAGGGTCTCCGCGTCGCGGTTCTTCGCCGCCAGGGTTTCCTTCAGGTCGAGAAGGTCGGAGGCCGATTCGAAGAGTGCGCGCGAGAGCTGCTGCAACTGCGAATAGCGGTCCATTTCCAGCGGGTCGAATTCTTCGTAGCCGGCGCGTTCGGCATCGGCCTGGTGACGCGAGAGGATCTGCGCCTGGGTCTCGGTGTCGAGGCGGCGCAACTGGTCGCGCACCCGCTCGATGGTGGACTCCATCTCGCCGAGGGTGAAGCCGACGTCGCTCACCTGCTGCTCGACCCGGCCGCGGAAGATCGAGGTCTCGCCCGCCAGGTTGACCAGGTTCTCCAGCAGTTCCGCCGGCACCTTCACCAGTTCCTGCGGGGCACGCCGGGAAGCGGCCTCCTGGGCCGCCTCCTGGGCCTTGCGCACGAACGGCAGGGTGGTGGCCGGGGCAGCCGGAGGCGCCGCCTCGGCCGCCATGATCGCGCCGGCCGCCGGGGCCAGGCGGGTCAGCTCGGCCAGCGCGGAGGCCACCGCGCGGTCGGTATCGTCGGCCTGGACCAGCGCCTGGGCGGGCTCGGGCCGTTCACCGGCCTCGTCGTCCTCGGCCAGCCGCTCGCGCAACAGGTCGACCTGCCGCTGCAGGCCTTCCAGCCCCGACTGCGCATCCAGCAGCAGGCTGTCCGGCCACGGCGCGCCCTGTTGCTGCGCATCGGTGAGATGCTGCTCGAGGTCGTGGGCCAGGTTGCCCAGCTCGGTCTGCCCGGCCAGGCGCGCGCCGCCCTTGAGGGTGTGCAGGATCCGCAGCAGGTCGTCCAGCGGCTGGGCGTCGCCGTTGCCGCCGTCCCAGCGGCCGAGCGCCAGTTCGAGGTTCTCCAGCAGGTCGTCGGCTTCCTCGAGGAAGATGTCGAGGATCTCGCTCTCGTCGGCCGCCGCGCCCTTCGCCGCCAACGGCTTGAGGCTGACGCTGGTGGGTACGCTCAGTTGCTCGTCGGGATCGCTGCGCAGGCGCCTGATCTCCGCGATCAGCGCCTGCCCGTCGGGCAGCGAGCGGTGGCCACGCACCGCCTCGAGCATCTCGGCCAGCTCGTCGTGGCAGCGCTGCAGCAGGCCGAACAAGGCCGGGCTGGCGCGCAGGCGTCCGCCGCAGAGGCCTTCGTAGAGGAATTCAAGCTCATGGGCGAGGTCGCCGATCTCGCCGATCTCGGCCATCCGCGCACCGCCCTTGAGGGTATGCAGGTCGCGCTGCAAGGCTTCCAGTTCGATGGTGTTGTCGACGTCGTCGATCCAGCGCTGCAACGCGGCGGCAGCGCTGTCGAGGATATCGAAGCCTTCCTCGAGGAAGATCTCCACCAGTTCGGGATCGCGCTCTTCGAACGCCTCCGCAGCGGGCGCGGCGGGCTCCTCGACGGCAGGTGCAACGAGTTCCTCGACAGGGCTTTCCGCCTCGCCCGGTGTCGCGGCCTCGGCCACCGGGCCCTGGCGGAACCGGCGGATCGCCTGGATAAGGTCGTGCGGGTCGGCCAGGGGCTGGCCGGCGCTCAACTGGTCGAGCTGTTCGGCCAGGCGGTCGTGACAGGCTTGCAGCAATCCGGCCAGTTGCGGGGAGTGCTGGTAACGGCGGTCGACCAGTCCTTCGTAGAGGGCCTCCAGCTCGTGGGCCAGGTCGCCGATCTCGGCGATCTCGGCCATCCGTGCGCCGCCCTTGAGGGTATGCAGGTCGCGCTGCAGGGCGCTGAGCGAAGACAGCGCGCCCGGCTCGGCCTGCCATTGGGCCAGTGCCTGGCCGGCGCTTTCGAGGATGTCCACCGCCTCTTCGAGGAAGATCGACACCATTTCCTCGTCCAGCTCGCGGCCGGGAGCCGGTGCAGGCGCTGCCGGTACGGTCTCCTCGGCAGGCGTCCCGGCCTCTTCGAAGACCGCCTCGGGGAGGGCCGGTTCTTCGTCTTCCGGGGGGAAATCGTCGGCGCCGAGGCTCTCCGGGTCGATGAACGGAACGGCCTCGGCGGCGGGCGCTTCCAACAGCTCCTGCAGGGCCGCGACCCGCTCCGGACGCGGCGTGACCTGCAGGCCGGCGGCGACCTGGTCCATCATCCCGATCAGCGCCTCGTGGGCCTGGCGGGCTTCCTCGAAGAACGCCGGGCTGACCGCCAGGCGGCCTTCCTCGACGGCATCGTAGAGCGCCAGCAAGGCCTGGCAGAGTTCTTCCACCTGTGGCAGCTCGGCATGCCGGGCGCCCCGGTCCAGAGTGCTGAGCTCCTCGCGCAGCGCACTCAGTTCCTGGCGCTCCTGCGGATGCTCGTGCCAGCGCTCGAGCAGGTCCTCGGCGTCCAGCAGGATGTCCATGCCTTCGACGAGGAACGCCTCGATCAGCAACGGATCGCGGCGCTCGCCGGCATCGCTGTAGCGCTCGGCCTCGAGCGAGGCGATGCGTTCCTGGTGCAGTGCCTCGATACGCTCCAGCAACGCGTCGCTGCCGGGGATCGGGTTCAATGGCCGTTGCGCGCCGACCTGCTCCAGGCCGATGCGGAACAGTTGCTCGGCGTCGTGCAGCAACTCCGCTTCGCGCAGGTCGAAGGCGAGCAGGTTGGACTTGTATTCCTTGACCAGTTTTTCCAGCGGCGTGGCGATCTCCGCGATCGGCAGGATGCCGGCCATGTGCGCGCTGCCCTTGAGGGTATGCAGGGCACGCTGCAAGGCATCGGTGACCGGCTGCGGCAGTTCGCGGGCGCAGTCGGCGAGGAAGCCGACCAAGGCCTCGAGATGGGTCTCCGCCTCGTTGGTGAAGATCTCCAGCAGTTGCGGGTCGAGCAGTTCGACGTCGCTCTGCGCCTCGGCAGCGGCCTGCGGCGCGTCGGCCAATGGCGGCGCCTGGACGCCGCTCTCCAGGCTCGACGGCTGCTCCGCCCCGGCTTCCGGCGGTACTCCGCCGTCGTCCGGCGCCGGCGGTTCCGGCAGCGGCTCGCCCTTGGCCAGGGCATGCGCGGTGGCCGCCAGCAGGTCGACATCGTCGCGCTGGCGCTGGGCATTGGCGGCGAACTCCTCGACCAGCTCCGGCAACAGGGCCACGACCTGGTCCACCACTCGCTGCACCGGCTCGCTGGCGGCGATGCTGCGATCGAGCACGCGGTTGAACAGGTTCTCTATCGACCAGGCCAGTTCGCCGATCACCAGGGCACGGACCATCCGCCCGCTACCCTTGAGGGTATGGAAGGCACGGCGTACCTCGGTCAGCGCTTCGCGGTCGTCGTGGTCGGCTTTCCAGGCCGGCAGGTAGCGGCCGATGGTCTCCAGGACCTCGCCGGCCTCCTCGATGAAGACCTCGCGCAGTTCCTCGTCCACCGGTTCCTCGTCGGCCGGCGGTGGCAGCAGGCTGACCGGAACGTTCTGCGCCGGCGGGTTGATCGGCTGCACCGGCGCAGCCATCACCTCGGCCAGAGACAGGGCCGGCGCTTCGCTGGCGAGCGCCTCGGCGGCAGGCGGCGCCTCGGCCTCAGCCTCGGGCAATTGCACCTCGGGGAGATCGAGGTCGGAAAGATCCAGTTCCTCCAGGCTCGAGCCCTCCCAGGCGGACACCTCGCCCTCCGCCTCCGGCAAGGCTACATCCAGCGGCAGCGGATCGAGCGCATCGAGAACCAGCTCCTGTTCAGCGGAGCCGTCGAAAGGCTCCAGCGCCGGCAACGGCTCGAGGCTTTCCAGCGGCGCGTCGAAGGACAGCGCCGGCTCCTCCAGGCTCAGATCCAACGTCTCGCCGGCCTGCGCCGGCTGCGCCAGGTCATCGCCGAGCCCCCACTGCTCCGGCAGCGACCAGTCCGCCAGGGCCGCCGGCCCGGAGGCCGGGGCCGCATCGGCGGGCAGGTCGAGGCCGGAGAGATCGATCTCGTCGAGGCTGAAATCGTCCAGGCTGCGGGCAGGCGCCGGGGTCGACTGCGGCTGGCCGCTCTCCTCGACCACCTCCGGCAACGCCGGCGGCACTTCGGCGGAATCGTCCAGCGGCAGGTCCAGGGCCAGGTCGAGGGACGGCTCGCCGGCGTCGGGCGCGACTTCGCCAAGGGTCCAGTTGTCGTCGCTGGCCAGCTGCGGGGCATCTTCCCTCGCGGCCTCGGCAGGAGCCGTGTCGGCGGGCGGTTGCTCCGCTGTCTCGGCGACCTCGACGACCGCCTCCGGCCTCTCCGGCTCGGCAGCCGGGGACTCGATGGCAGCGGGCCCGGACAGGCCAGGCTCGGCCGGGGCCGACGAATTCGGTTTCAGCGTATAGCCGAGGTTCGCCAGGCTGTCCTCGGCGACGTCGAGGATCAGGTCGCTCTGGCTGGCATGGTCCTCGCTCAGGCGCTCCAGGTAATACTCGACGCTGGTGATGGCATCGGCCAGGGTATCCAGGCTCTGCCAGTCCGGCACCGCCTTGCGCGCCAGCAGCTGTTCCTGGATATAGCGGTTGCAGGTTTCCAGCAGGGTCGCGGCGCGCTCCAGCGGGATCATCGCCAGGCCGCCGCGGACCTGGGTCAGCAGCTCCGGCACGCGGGCCAGGTGCTCGTGGTTCCACTGCGAGGCGATGAACTCGATGATCGCGTCCTTGGCCTGCTCCAGACCGTTGCGCGCTTCCTTGATCACCAACTGGTGGATCTGCGCCACATCGGTGGTGGGCAGGCGGCTTTCCTCGCTGTTGCGCTCGTCGCCGGGACCGGCCATGCCGGCCAGGGTGGCCTCGACGTAGAGCAACGCGCCGGCGACGTCCATCAGGATCGCGTCGCTCGGCTCGCGGCGGCCCTGGGCCAGGGCGTGGATGACGTCCAACTGGTCGAGGATGACCTTGCGCGGTTGGCCGAAGCCGAGTACCGCCAGGGTATCGGCGATCTGCTTGAGCGGCGCCAGGAGGGCGTCCAGTTCCGAGGGGTGGCCACGGTCGCTGCGCACGAACAGGTCGAGGCTGTCCTTGATCCGCACCAGTTCCTCGCACAAGGCACCGACCACCGAACGCATCGCGTCGCGGTCGGGCCCGGCGAGGCGGGCGCGCTCGGCGTCCACCGTCTCGTGGTCGGGCAGCGCCTCGTCGAGGCGGTACTGTTCCTTCAGAGCGCGGATCCGCGGCGACTGCGAAGGCGCCTTGGCCACGTAGAACAGCAGGTTCTTCACCAGCTCGTCCGGCGCGGCCTGGTTCAGGCCGTCGGCGCCCTGCTCGACCAGGCGCTTGAGTTCGCGGTCGAGCTGGCGCAGCAGGGTGCGCACCGAGGCGCTGTTGACCACGCTACCGTTGGCCAGGCCCTCGACCAGGCCGGAAGCGATGCTCCACAGCGGCCCCAGCGGTGCCTCGCGGCACAGGCCCTCCAGGCGCGCATAGACACGCGCCAGGTAGCCGAGGCTGGTGGCCACGTCCTGGTTGCGCAGCAGGCCGACCAGGGCCATCTGCTGGGTCTGGCGCAGCTTGCGCAGCAAGCCGCCGAGTTCGTCGGTGCGCAGTTGCGCGATGGCCTCGCCGTCCAGCTGCGGCTGGCGCTGCGACAGGTCGGGCGCGAACAGGCTGGTTTCCGAGAGCAGCTTCTCGCCGCGCGCGGCGCGCAGGTCGTTGAGCAGCGGCAGGACCACCATCGGCAGGTCGCGCCGGGCGGTCTGGATCCGGTCGAGGTAGACCGGCAGTTGCAGGATCGCCTGCATCAGCACTTCCAGGGCCTCGCCCTGGTTCGGCACGCGACCGTCCAGCAAGGCCTGGACCAACTGCTCCATTTCCTCGGCGAGCAGGGCCGCGCCGTAGAACTCGACCATCTGCAGGGTGCCCTGCACCTGGTGCACGTAGGTCAGGCAGAACCGCATGCGGGTCGGGTCCTGCGGGTTCTCGACGAACGCTTCCAGCGCCTGGCGCGCCTGTTTCAGGGTTTCGGCGATCTCGCCTTTCACCCATTCCAGAGCGACGTAGTCGTGCCGGTCACCCATAGCCACTCCATTCATGTGCCTGAGTACCCCTTACGGGTAAAGGCCAGGACCCGCTCGTCGGCGACCGGCTCGAGCTCCGGATGGCTCCAGTCGACCACTTCGCCGACCCCGATCACCAGCAAGCCTCCCGGCGCCAGCCGTTCGGCCAACCGGTTGAGGATCTCGCGCCGTCGCCAGCGACGGAAGTAGATCAGCAGGTTCTGACAAAAAATCACGTCCATGCCGGACCAGGGCGCCTTCGCCAGGTCCAGCACATTCAGCCGGGCGCAGCAGACGCGCTCGGTCAGTATCGTTTTCACGCTGAAGCTGCCGTCGGCCTGGCGTTCGCAATAGCGTTCGACCAGTCCGGCCTCCAGTTGCTCCAGCTTGCGGGCCGGATAGTTCGCCTGCCGCGCCCGCTGCAGGGCGTGAAGGCTGATATCCGTCCCGGTGACGCCGAAAAAATCTTCCCGTTCCTGCCCGCGCAACGCCTGCGCGGCGCACATCGCCAGCGAGTAGGGTTCCTCGCCGCTGGAGCAGCCGACGCTCCACAGGGCCCAGGGCCGCGGCATGCCTTCGCGGCGCAGGCGCTCGCCCAGGTAGCGCTCGAGCAGCTCGAAAGACGGGGGATGACGGAAAAAACGGGTTTCCTGGACGGTCAGGCGGTCCAGCAGGGTCGCCCACTCCACTGCGCCACGCGGACCGTCGGTCACCTGGCGGTAGTAGCTGTGGTAGTCGCCGATGCCCAGTTCACGCATGCGCGCGGTCAGGCTGGCCTGCAGGAACGTCCGGCGTTGCTCGTTGAGCACCACGCCGGTGCGGTTCTCCAACAGGACCTGCCAGTCGCGGAACTCCGCTGCCGACATATCGGCCAGCGGCTGCAGTGACCAGACGCCGTTCGCCTGCATGCCGTGCCCCTCGTCCAAGGTGTCGACGCGGCGCCCGCCAGGCGGCCGCCGCGCCTATGCTCAGGCCTGCTCCACGCCCTCCGGCAGTTTGAAGCCGGATACCGAGTTGCGCATCTCGCTCGCCATCTTCGCCAGGTTGCCGATGCTCCGTGCGGTGGCGGTGGTACCGGCGGAGGTCTGCGAGGTGATCTCCTGAATGACGTTCATGGTGTTGGAAATGTGGCCGGCCGACGATGCCTGCTGACGGGCGGCGTTGGAGATGTTCTGGATCAGCGCCGCGAGGGTCTTGGATACCTTCTCGATCTCCTCCAGGGCCACACCGGCGTCCTGGGCCAGGCGCGCGCCGCGGACCACCTCGGAGGTGGTCTGCTCCATCGAGATCACCGCTTCGTTGGTGTCGGTCTGGATGGTCTTCACCAGCGCCTCGATCTGCTTGGTCGCCGCCGAGGAACGTTCCGCCAGTCGCTGTACCTCGTCCGCTACCACGGCGAAGCCGCGGCCCGCGTCCCCGGCCATCGACGCCTGGATCGCGGCGTTCAGGGCGAGGATGTTGGTCTGGTCGGCGATGTCGTTGATCAGGCTGACGATGTCGCCGATCTCCTGGGACGATTCGCCGAGGCGCTTGATTCGCTTCGAGGTGTCCTGGATCTGCTCGCGGATGTTGTCCATGCCGGTGATGGTGTTGTGCACCACCTCGTTGCCCTTGTTGGCAATGGCTACCGAACGTTCCGCTACCGCCGAGGATTCCGAGGCGTTCGCCGATACCTGGTCGATCGACACCGCCATTTCGTTGATCGCCGCCGAGGCGCCGGCGATTTCCTGCGCCTGGTGCTCGGAGGCTTCGGCCAGGTGCATCGCGGTGGACTGGGTTTCCTGGGCCGCTGCGGCCACCTGCACGGCGGTCTGGTTGATGGTCTCCACCAGTTCGCGGAGCTGGTCGATGGAGTAGTTGATCGAGTCGGCGATGGCGCCGGTGAAGTCCTCGGTCACGGTCGCGGCCACGGTCAGGTCGCCGTCCGCGAGGTCGGCGATCTCGTCGAGCAGACGCAGGATCGCGGCCTGGTTGCGGTCGTTCTTCTCGGCGGTCTCGGCCAGCCGGCGGTTGGTCTCGCGCACCATCACCAGGCCGATCAGGATGATCGAGGCCAGGGCCAGGGCGCCGAGGGCGTAACCGGCGAACAGGTTGATGCTGCGCCCGCCGGCCAGGTTCTCGAAGCCGTCGGCCAGTTGCGAGGCCTTGTCCAGCAGGGTCTGCGAAACGCTGAAGATGTTGTTCGCCGCTTCCCGGACCTGGAACAGGTCGGGCGAGGTCTCGAGGATCTCGTCCACCGAACCGGAGACGAACTCGAAGAGTTCGGCGATCTCGTTCAGGCGATCCACCGCCTCGGCGTTGGTCACCTTGGAGATGCTCATCGCCGCGTTGCCTTCCTGCATGCCCTTCAGTACGCGGCCGAACAGGCTGGCGTCGCGGCCGAAGCTGTCGGCGGCCTGCACCGAGTTCTCGTCGCCGGCCAGCACCTTGTTCACCGAGCCGAGGATACGTTCGGCGAGCAGCGACTGGCGCTGGGCGACCGCGACCTGGTCGGCCGGGGCACCGTTCTCCAGCAGGATGTCGACCACCTCTTCGTATTCCACCTGCAGCTGCGGGATGGTTTCGGCGAGGGTCGAGGCCACCTGGTGCAGGGACAGTACGGTCTGTTCGCTGGCGAGGATGGAGTCGGCGTTCTTGCGCAGGCCGTCCCAGTCCTGCTGCACCACGTCCATCTGCGGCTTCACCGCTTCGGGGCTGGGCGGCAGGGATGTGCTCTCGTCGCCGTTGACCAGGATGTTCCAGCGTTTCTCGAAGTCGTTGCGCGCATCCTTCAGGAGCTTGAACGCCTCGCCCTTGCCCGCCGCCGCTTCGGTGGCGTTCTTCGCGATCCGCTGCGACAGGACGCGCAGTTCGCCGGCATGGCCGATGTACTGCTTGTCATGGTTCGACTGGGTGTTGAGGTAGGCAAAGTTGGCGAACAGCAACACGATCGAGACGATGAGGACGATGAACAGCCCCGCGATCACCGAGCTGCTGCGCATGCCCGCGAAAAGATTGCCTGCGTTGATTTTCTTCATATTTGGCCCCCGCCCGGACCGACCACGATTACGATTTCCATGTCACGACACGGGCCGGCAGACCGGCCCAACCGGTGAAGCTGTTTATACGGCGACGTCGAGGAAGCCCTGGTGTTGCGCCAGCGCATGCGGGCTGAACACCAGCCACGGCTGCTCTCGATGGAAGACGCCATGAATGAAGGGTTGCAGTGCCGCTTCTAGTGGCGGCAGCTGTTCGCTGAAGGTGTCCACCGGGAAGTGCTGCATGCCGAACACCTCATCGACGATGAGGCCGGCGAACACGTCCAGGTGCTCCACCACCAGCACCCGCCGCTGCTTGCGCAAGGGCGACAGTTCGGTGCCGAGGAAACCGCAGAGGTCCATGATCGGCAGCAGGCGGCCACGTACGTTGGCCACCCCCTTGACCCAGGTCTTCACGCCCGGCAGCTGGGTGTAGCGCGGTTCGTGCAGGACTTCGCCGACCTCCCCCATGGGGGCGACGAAGAACCGCCCGCCCATGCGGAAGCCGATCCCGCTCCAGCTCTGCACCGCCTCCTGCTGGGCCGGCAGGCCGGCGGCCAGGCGTCGGCAGCGCTGATCGATGTCGACGAGGAGCTGGAAGGGGGTCTGAACGTCCGACATGCGGGGCCTGGTCTTTCCGGGGTCAGGGTGAGCGATGCGCTGCGACGGGCTCAGCCCGCCAGCACCGCATTGATGGTTTTCAGCAGGGTCTCTTCGTCCACCGGCTTGGTCAGGTAGTCGCGAGCGCCCTGGCGCTTGCCCCAGACCTTGTCGGTCTCCTGGTCCTTGGTGGTGACGATGATCACCGGGATGGCGCTGGTCTCGGCGTCCTTGGTCAATTGACGGGTCGCCTGGAAGCCGTTGAGGCCGGGCATGACGATGTCCATCAGGACCACGTCGGGCTTTTCCTGGCGGGCCAGGGCGACGCCGTCGCCGCCGTTCTCGGCCTTGAGTACCTGGTGACCATGCTTTTCCAGCATGGCGGTCAGCTTGTACATCTCGGTCGGAGAGTCATCAACAATCAAAATACGAGCCATGGGATCCCCATCACGAAATAAGCATCAACGGCCATGCGGCCGGATATCAGGAAACGGCGTCCACCGGGGTGAAGCTGGGTACGTGTGCCTTGATCGCGCCCAGCAGCTCTTCCTTGCTGAACGGCTTGGTGAGGTACTGGTCGGAGCCGACGATGCGCCCCTTGGCCTTGTCGAACAGGCCGTCCTTGGAGGACAGCATGATCACCGGAGTGGACTTGAACGCGCTGTTGTTCTTGATCAGGGCGCAGGTCTGATAGCCATCCAGGCGCGGCATCATGATGTCGACGAAAATGATGTTCGGATGGGTATCGGCGATCTTCGCCAGGGCATCGAAGCCGTCGATTGCCGTGATCACGTCGCAACCGACCTTTTTCAGCAGTGTTTCGGCGGTGCGACGAATCGTTTTCGAATCGTCGATCACCATCACTTTCAAACCGTCGGATTGCTGTTCCATGTTCGCCCTATATCGACTCGGTGAATCATTCTTCTGTGTTTTCTTCAGTGCGCTAACGCCCTGTCACCGACGGGCTGCGACCCAATCGCGGGCCTTTTTAGCACACTCGACGCAACTCTATCCATAATGCCCGGAACAGGCCGGCTTTTTCCTTGACCAAGCGCAAACGGGGCGCCAACCTGAGCGTCAAACCCGCTTGCCACGCGGCCTCCCCGCCGCGACCGGACAACCCACCCCCTTTCGGAGGAATTCCCATGAGCGTACGCCTCGGGATCGTCATGGACCCCATCGCGCGCATCAACTTCAAGAAGGACAGCTCGCTCGCCATGCTGCTGGCTGCCCAGGCCCGCGGCTGGTCGCTGTTCTACATGGAACAGCAGGACCTCTACCAGAAGGCCGGCGTCGCGCGTGGACGCATGCGCCCGCTGAAGGTCTTCAACGATGCCTCCCGCTGGTTCGAACTGGAAGCGGAAAGCGACCAACCGCTGCACGAACTGGACGTGATCCTGATGCGCAAGGACCCGCCCTTCGATAACGAATTCGTCTATTCGACCTACCTGCTGGAACAGGCCGAGCGTGCCGGCGCCCTGGTGGTGAACCGGCCGCAGAGCCTGCGCGACTGCAACGAGAAGTTCTTCGCCACGCAGTTCACCCAGTGCACTCCGCCGACGATGGTCAGCCGGCGATCCGATATTCTGCGCGAGTTTGCCGCCGAGCATCGTGACATCATTCTCAAACCCCTGGACGGAATGGGCGGTTCGTCGATATTTCGTCACCGCGAAGGCGACCCGAACCTCTCGGTGATCCTCGAGACCCTCACCCAGCATGGCAGCCAGCAGATCATGGCACAGCGCTATCTGCCGGAAATCAAGGACGGCGACAAGCGCATCCTGATGATCGACGGCGAACCGGTGCCCTACTGCCTGGCGCGCATCCCCGCCCAGGGCGAGACCCGCGGCAACCTCGCCGCCGGCGGCCGCGGCGTGGCCCAGCCGCTGAGCGAGCGCGACCGCTGGATCGCCGCCGAGGTCGGCCCGCACCTGCGCGAGCGCGGCCTGCTGTTCGTCGGCCTCGACGTGATCGGCGATTATCTGACGGAAATCAACGTCACCAGCCCGACCTGCATCCGCGAGATCGACCAGGCCTTCGACACCCGCATCGGCGACAAGCTGATGGACGCCATCGCCGCCCAGCTGGCTGCCCGCTGAATCGCGCGGGCGGGCCTCGGTCCGCCCGCCTCGGCCCGGCCGATGCGCCACGGCGAGCGACCGCGTGTCCAAGGCGCGGAGTGCGTCATAGACTTTTCCGCCCCCCATCGGCAGACTTCGCCCCACGCCAGCCACCACGATCCGCAATGAACGCCGCCGTCCTCAAGTCCCCCTCCGCCGCTGCCGGCGTCCGCCCGGCGGACCGTTTGGGCTTCACCCTGTTCATCGCAGCCATCCTGCACGTCGCCTTCATCCTCGGGGTGGGCTTCTCCATGCCCGCGCCGAGCCAGATCAGCAAGACCCTGGAAATCACCCTGGCCAACTTCAAGAGCGACAAGGCGCCGGAGAAGGCCGACTACCTCGCGCAGATGAACCAGCAGGGCAGCGGTACCCTGGAGCACAAGGCCGCGCCGAAGACCACCGAGGTCGCGCCGTTCCAGGACAACCAGGTGAAGAAAGTCGCGCCGCCGGCTACGCCGAAGCAGGCCAGGAGCGAAGAGGCGCCCAAGGCCGCGGTGACCACCACCCGCCAGCGCCAGCAGAAGGCACCGAGCAAGACCCAGGCACAGAAGGCCGAGCAGGTCGCCAAGCCGGCGCCGCATTTCGACTCAACCCAGCTGTCGGCGGAAATCGCCAGCCTCGAGGCCGACCTGGCCAAGGAGCAGCAGGCCTACGCCAAGCGCCCGCGCATCCACCGCCTGAGCGCCGCCTCGACCATGCGCGACAAGGGCGCCTGGTACAAGGAAGACTGGCGCAAGAAGATCGAACGCATCGGCAACCTCAACTACCCCGACGAGGCCCGCCGGCAGAAGCTCTACGGCAGCCTGCGGCTGCTGGTGTCGATCAACCGCGACGGCACCATCTACGAGGTGCAGGTGCTGGAGTCTTCCGGCGAGCCGATCCTCGACCAGGCCGCCCAGCGCATCGTCCGCCTGGCCGCGCCCTATGCGCCGTTCAGCGGCGACCTGGCCGACATCGACCGGCTGGAGATCATCCGTACCTGGCGCTTCGAACGCGGCGACCGGCTGTCCAGCAAGTAGCGCCGGCAAGGCTGGCTTTCTCGCGTCCGAAGCAGGACACTAGCGGCCATGAAACAGAGCAGCCCAACCTACCTCAAGCATCATTTCCTGATCGCCATGCCGCACATGGCCGACCCCAATTTCGCCCAGACCGTGACCTACCTGGTCGAACACAACGAGCAGGGCGCCATGGGCCTGGTGATCAACCGTCCCAGCGGCCTCAACCTGGCGGAAGTCCTCGAACAGCTCAAGCCGGACGCCCTGCCGCCGGCGCGCTGCCAGCACATCGACATCTACAACGGCGGCCCGGTGCAGACCGACCGTGGCTTCGTCCTCCACCCCAGCGGCCTGAGCTACCAGTCGACCCTGGAACTGGGCGAGCTGGCGATGTCCACCTCGCAGGACGTACTGTTCGCCATCGCCGCCGGCACCGGCCCGGAAAAGAGCCTGATCAGCCTTGGCTATGCCGGCTGGGAAGCCGGCCAGCTGGAGGCCGAACTGAGCGACAACGCCTGGCTGACCTGCCCGGCGGACCCGGCGATCCTCTTCGACCTGCCGCCCGAGGAGCGCCTCAGCGCCGCCGCCGCGCGCCTGGGCGTCAACCTCAGCCTGCTCACCGCCCAGGCCGGTCACGCCTGATGGTCAGCGACAAGCCGCTGCGCCTGCTGCTGGGCTTCGACTACGGCACCCGGCAGATCGGCGTCGCCGTCGGCCAGGCGGTGACCGGCCAGGCCCGCGAGCTGTGCGTATTGAAGGCGCAGAACGGCGTGCCGGACTGGAACCGGGTGGAAGCGCTGATCAAGGAATGGCAGCCGGACGCCATCGTCGTCGGCCTGCCGCTGAACATGGACGGCAGCCCAAGCGAGATGAGCGAGCGCGCGGAAAAGTTCGGCCGCCGCCTCAACGGCCGTTTCAACCTGCCGGTCTTTACCCACGACGAACGCCTCACGACCTATGCCGCCAAGGGCGAGCGCCTGGCCCAGGGCCAGCGCGACGGCTACCGCGAGCGACCGGTGGACGCCCTGGCCGCCGCCCTGCTGCTGGAAGGCTGGCTGGCCGAACACCCGGATTGACCCATGGCAGCCGGCACGCCGCCGTTTGCCATTATGCTTTCGCCACCGCGGGCGCCTCCCTACAGCGGGCTCTCCCGGCGGCCATCCCATCGATGTCAGCGAGGAGCCACCATGAGCCTACCCAATCCCGCCGAACTCCTGCCGCGCATGGCCAGCGACCTGCGCGCCCATCTCGCCGAGCGCGGCATCGAGCGGCCGCGCTTCGTCGGCATCCATACCGGCGGCATCTGGGTCGCCGAGGCGCTGCTGAGGGAACTGGGCAACCAAGAGCCGCTGGGCACCCTCGACGTCTCCTTCTACCGCGACGACTTCACCCAGAACGGCCTGCATCCGCAGGTCCGCCCGTCGGCGCTGCCGTTCGAGATCGACGGCCAGCACCTGGTGCTGGTGGACGACGTGCTGATGAGCGGCCGTACCATCCGCGCCGCACTCAACGAACTGTTCGACTACGGCCGTCCGGCCAGCGTGACCCTGGTCTGCCTGCTCGACCTGAACGCCCGGGAGTTGCCTATCCGCCCCGACGTGGTCGGCCAGACCCTGTCCCTGGGTCGCGATGAACGGGTAAAATTGGTCGGTCCCGCACCGCTCGCCCTCGAGCGCAAGGTCCTTTCCTCCGCTTCCTGATCCTCTTCACTAGGGCCTGCCCCATGCCGACAGACGCCAAGCGCCCGCTGCAGCTCAACGACCAGGGCCAGCTGCGCCACTTCATCTCGCTCGACGGATTGCCCCGCGAGCTGCTCACCGAAATCCTCGATACCGCCGATTCCTTCCTGGAGGTCGGCGCCCGCGCGGTGAAAAAGGTCCCGCTGCTGCGCGGCAAGACCGTCTGCAACGTGTTCTTCGAGAACTCCACGCGCACCCGCACCACCTTCGAGCTGGCCGCCCAGCGGCTGTCGGCCGACGTGATCAGCCTGAACGTATCCACCTCTTCCACCAGCAAGGGCGAGACGCTCACCGACACCCTGCGCAACCTGGAGGCGATGGCCGCCGACATGTTCGTGGTGCGCCACAGCGACTCGGGCGCGGCGCACTTCATCGCCGAGCACGTCAGCCCCAACGTGGCGGTGATCAACGGCGGCGACGGCCGCCACGCGCACCCCACCCAGGGGATGCTCGACATGCTGACCATCCGCCGACACAAAGGGAACTTCGAGCAGCTATCGGTGGCGATCGTCGGCGATATCCTGCATTCGCGAGTAGCCCGTTCGAACATGCTGGCGCTCAAGACCCTGGGTTGCCCGGACATCCGCGTGATCGCCCCGCGCACCCTCTTGCCGATCGGCCTGGAAGAGCAGTACGGCGTGCGCGTGTTCACCAACGCCGACGAAGGCCTGAAGGACGTCGACGTGGTGATCATGCTGCGCCTGCAACGCGAGCGCATGCAGGGTGGCCTGCTACCCAGCGAGGGCGAGTTCTTCAAGCTCTACGGCCTGACCGAGAAGCGCCTGAAGCTGGCCAAGCCGGATGCCATCGTCATGCACCCTGGCCCGATCAACCGTGGCGTGGAGATCGAGTCGGCGGTGGCCGACGGGGCCCAGTCGGTGATCCTCAACCAGGTCACCTACGGCATCGCCATCCGCATGGCGGTGCTGTCCATGGCCATGAGCGGCCAGAACACCCAACGCCAGCTGGAACAGGAGGACGCCGAATGACCATCAGTATCCGAGGCGCCCGCGTCATCGACCCGGCCAGTGGCCTGGACCAGGTCGGCGACCTCCACATCGAGGCTGGCAAGATCGTCGCCATCGGCGCCGCGCCGGCCGGCTTCAGCGCCCAGAAGACCCTCGACGGCGCCGGCCTGGTGGCCGCGCCGGGACTGGTCGACCTCAGCGTCGCCCTGCGCGAGCCGGGCTACGGACGCAAGGGCAACGTCGAAAGCGAGACCCGCGCCGCCGCGGCCGGCGGCACCACCAGCCTGTGCTGCCCGCCCTACACCCGGCCGGTGCTGGACACCCCGGCGGTGGCCGAGCTGATCCTCGACCGCGCCCGCGAGGCCGGCAACGCCAAGGTCTACCCCATCGGCGCGCTGACCCGCGGCTTCGGCGGCGAGCAACTGTCGGAACTGGTGGCCCTGCGCGACACCGGTTGCGTGGCCTTCACCAATGGCCTGCATGGCTTCGCCAGCAACCGCATCCTGCGGCGCGCCCTGGAGTACGCGGCGACCTTCGACCTGACGGTGATCTTCACCTCGCAGGACACCGATCTCGCCGAAGGCGGCCTCGCCCACGAAGGCCCGACCGCCAGCTTTCTCGGCCTCGCGGGGATCCCGGAAACCGCCGAGACCGTGGCCCTGGCCCGCAACCTGCTGCTGGTGGAACAGAGCGGCGTGCGCGCGCACTTCAGCCAGTTGACCAGCGCCCGCGGCATCGAACTCGTCGCCCAGGCCCAGGCCCGTGGCCTGCCGGTGACCTGCGACGTGGCGCTGTACCAGTTGATCCTCACCGACGAAGCGCTGGTGGGCTTCTCCAGCCTCTACCACGTGCAACCGCCGCTGCGCACCAGGGCCGACCGCGAAGCCCTGCGCGAGGCGGTGAAGAACGGCGTGGTACAAGCCATCGCCAGCCACCACCAACCCCACGAGGCGGACGCCAAGAACGCGCCGTTCGCCGCCACCGAGCCGGGCATCAGCGGCGCCGAGCTGCTGCTGCCGCTGGCGATGACGCTGGTGCAGGACGGCCTGCTCGACCTGCCGACCCTGCTCGCCCGCCTCTCCCACGGCCCGGCCCAGGCACTACGCCTGCCTGCCGGGCGCCTGGCGGTCGGCCAGGCCGCCGACCTGGTGCTGTTCGACCCGCAGGGTTCGACCCTGGCCGGTGAGAGCTGGTACTCGAAGGGGCAGAACAGCCCGTTCGTCGGTCACTGCCTGCCGGGACGAGTGCGCTACACCCTGGTGGACGGACACCTGACCCACGAGGGCTGATCCCTGCCACCACGAAAAAGCCCGCCATCCGGCGGGCTTTTTCATCTTCGCGTTCGCGATTCCGGGGGCGGATCCGTTGCCGGGGTGGGCGCCCTATCCCAGCCTCTGCCACCAACCCGCCTCAACGGCAGGGCGAATAACGCGGAGCGTTATCCGCCGAGGCATGCTCGCCGGGAACACCCGATGGCCGGCAGCCGCGCCGGTCGGCGCCGCTCCCTGCGGAGCCTCAGATCTTCGCCAGTGCCTGCGCCAGGTCGGCCTGCAGGTCCTCCAGCGCCTCGACGCCCACCGACAGGCGGATCAGCGAGTCACCGATGCCCAGGTCGGCGCGGGTTTCCGCCGGGATGCTGGCGTGGGTCATGATCGCCGGATGCTCGATCAGGCTTTCCACCCCGCCCAGGCTCTCCGCCAGGGAGAAGATCCGCACGTTCTCCAGGAAGCGCCGGGCGCCGGCCAGGTCGCAGCGCAGGTCGAGGGAGATCATCCCGCCGAAGCCACGCATCTGCCGTTTCGCCAGCTCATGCTGCGGGTGCGAAGCCAGGCCGGGGTAGTAGACCCGCGCCACCTGCGGCTGGCGCTCCAGCCACTGGGCCAGGGCCAGGGCGTTGCTGCAATGGCGCTCCATGCGCAGCGCCAGGGTCTTCACCCCACGCAGGGTGAGGAAGGCGTCGAACGGCCCGGAGATGGCGCCCACCGAGTTCTGCAGGAAGCCCAGGCGCTCGCGCAGGTCCAGGTTGTCGCCGACGATGGCGATGCCGCCGATCACGTCGGAATGGCCGTTCAGGTACTTGGTGGTGGAGTGCACCACCACGTCGAAGCCCAGTTCCAGGGGGCGCTGGATGTAGGGGCTGGCGAAGGTGTTGTCGGCCACGCTGATGATGCCGCGGGCGCGGCAGAGCTGGGCGATGGCGCGCAGGTCGGTGAGGCGCAGCAGCGGGTTGCTCGGGGTTTCCACCCAGACCATGCGGGTTTCCGGGGTCAGCGCGGCCTCGAAGGCCTGCAGGTCGGTCGGGTCGACGAAGCTGAAGCGATGCCCGGCGCTGCGCCGGCGGACCCGCTCGAACAGGCGGAAGGTACCGCCGTAGAGGTCATTGCCGGAAACGATGTGGGAACCGGCGTCGAGCAGCTCCAGCACCGAGGAGATCGCCGCCAGGCCGGAGGCGAAGGCGAAGGCCTGGGCGCCGCCCTCGAGGTCGGCCACGCAGCGCTCCAGGGCCCAGCGGGTCGGGTTGTGCGAGCGGCCGTAGTCGAGCCCCTTGTGTACCCCGGGGCTTTCCTGGATATAGGTGGAGTTGGCGTAGATCGGCGGCATGATCGCGCCGGTCGAGGGATCGGGGGCCTGCCCGGCGTGGATGACCCGGGTCGCAAAGGCCTGGGCCGGGGCGTCGGGATGCTGGTCGTGCTGGCTCATGCGAGCTTTCTCCGCAAATGGTTCAACAGGTCGAAACGGGTGATCAGGCCGTGGAAGCCGCTGGCATCGGCAACGATCGCCACCAGGCCGCGGTCCAGGACCGCCTGCAACTGGGCCAGGCTGGCGCCGGGCGCGAGGGTTTCCGGCGCGGCGTTCATCGCGCTGCTTACCGCATCGCGGAAGCGTGGCGCGTCGGCGTGGACGCCGAGCAGGATATCCGACTCGTCGATCACACCGACCAGTTTTCCATTGTCCAGCACCGGCAATTGCGAAACGTCGGCCAGGCGCATGCGCTGGAAGGCGGTGAGCAGGGTGTCGTCCGGACCGACGCTGATCACCCGGCCCTCCTCGAAGCGCCGCGCGATGATGTCGCGCAGGTCGCCGTAGTGCTTGCGTTGCAGCAGGCCCTGGTCGGTCATCCACTGGTCGTTGTAGATCTTCGACAGGTAGCGGGTGCCGGTGTCGCAGACGAAGCTGACCACCCGCTTCGGCTCCTTCTGCTCGCGACAGAAGCGCAGCGCCGCGGCCAGCAGGGTGCCGGTGGAGGAGCCGCCGGGAATGCCCTCGACGCGCAACAGTTCGCGGGCCATGGCGAAGCTTTCCTCGTCGCTGATGGAATAGGCATGGCGCACGCTGGAGAGGTCGGCGATGGCCGGTACGAAGTCCTCGCCGATGCCCTCCACCGCCCAGGAACCCGGCGTACCCAGGGTGCCGGAGCGGGAGTACTCGGCCATGATCGAGCCCTCGGGATCGGCGAGCACCATCTCCAGCTCCGGCTGGACCTTCTGGAAGAACCGGGTAAGGCCGGTCAGGGTACCGGAGGAGCCGACGCCGACGACGATGGCGTCGAGATCGTGGCCGGTCTGCGCCCAGAGCTCCGGGCCGGTGCCGCACTCGTGGGCCAGCGGGTTGGCCGGGTTGTTGAACTGGTCGGCGAAGAAGGCGCCGGGAATGTCCTGCGCCAGGCGCGCGGCAACGTCCTGGTAGTACTCCGGATGGCCCTTGCCGACGTCCGAGCGGGTGATGTGCACCTCGGCGCCCATGGCGCGCAGGTGCAGGACCTTCTCGGTGGACATCTTGTCCGGCACCACCAGCACCACCCGGTAGCCCTTGGCGCGGCCGACCAGGGCCAGGCCGAGACCGGTGTTGCCGGCGGTGGCCTCGACGATGGTGCCACCGGGCCGCAGGCGGCCGTCACGCTCGGCGGCCTCGATCATGGCGACACCGATGCGATCCTTGATGGAGCCGCCGGGGTTCTGCGATTCGAGCTTGAGGAACAGGGTGCAGGGGCCGGTATCGAAGCGCGTCACGCGAACCAGCGGGGTGTTGCCGATCAGGTCGAGCACGGCGGGGCGTGAGTCGGAAGTCATCTTTTCTCCTTTCGGTGTTTCCGCACGGAGCGATACGGTGCGCGGCCTCGTGAGCCATTGCACCTATCCGTTCTGGGGCTTGCAGACCATAGGGGCTGGCGCGCGCGGGCGCCAATAACCTACAGGTAGAACGTTAGAACCTTTGGTTCCTTAAGTCCCGCCGGAGGAATTCCCTGCCGACCGCGGCGACACCCATGAAAAAGCCCGCCGGATGGCGGGCTTCTCGCGTCTGGCGACGAGCCTCAGATGCGCTGCGGCCCGTTGCGCTCGGACACCTGTCCGTTGAGGGTCCAGAAGTCGTAGAGCACGCCGAGGAAGAACAGGCCGCCGGTGAACAGGTAGATGATCCCGGTGATCCACTTGCCCATGTACATCCTGTGCACGCCGAGCACGCCGAGGAAGGTCAGCAGGATCCAGGCCACGTTGTAGTCCAGGTTGCCGCCCTGGAAGCGCCGGTCGGCCTCGCGGTCCATCGACGGGATGAGGAACAGGTCGATGATCCAGCCGATGAAGAACAGGCCGAAGGTGAAGAACCAGATCGTCCCGGTGATCGGCTTGCCGTAATAGAAGCGGTGCGAACCGGTGAAACCGAAGATCCACAGCAGGTAGCCGATGGCCTTGCTATGGGTGTCGTGCTGTTGAGTCATGCGTCCCCCCTCGTTCCGTGCGCGGCTGCGGCCGCGCTTGAGCCGCAGGTTAGCGGAGCGGCGGACGCCGCGCCAGAGCGGCCCGGCGCATGACAGTTTTGCAATTGCCTATCCTGTAGGCTGGTGCTGCCGCCACCGCCCCACAGGAGCCGCCATGAGCGCCGGACACGAGCACAGCTTCGCCCAGACCAACTCGACCCGCCTGAAATGGGCGTTGCTGCTGACCGGAAGCTTCCTCGTCGCC
Source organism: Pseudomonas sp. 22490 (assembly GCF_052044465.1). NCBI lineage: Bacteria > Pseudomonadati > Pseudomonadota > Gammaproteobacteria > Pseudomonadales > Pseudomonadaceae > Pseudomonas > Pseudomonas sp. 22490. The sequence continues at coordinate 305,067 of NZ_JBQENS010000002.1, forward strand.
GAGGTCGTCGGCGGCATCCTCACCGGCAGCCTGGCGCTGATCTCCGATGCCGCGCACATGCTCACCGACGCCGTGGCCCTGGCCATCGCCCTGGCCGCGATCAACATCGCCAGGCGCCCGACCAACGATCGCCTGACCTACGGCTACCACCGCTTCGAGATCCTCGCCGCGGCGTTCAACGCCTTCCTCCTGTTCGGCGTGGCCTTCTATATCCTCTACGCGGCCTACGAGCGGCTCAACCAGCCGGCGGAGATCCAGTCCGTGGGCATGCTGGTGATCGCCGTGCTCGGTCTGCTGGTGAACCTGGCCAGCATGCGCCTGCTGGCGCCGGCCCAGGGCAACAGCCTGAACGTCAAGGGCGCCTACCTGGAGGTCTGGAGCGACATGCTCGGCTCGCTGGGGGTGATCGTCGCCGCGATCGTGATCCGTTTCACCGGCTGGGCCTGGGTCGACTCGCTGGTGGCGGTGCTGATCGGTTTCTGGGTCCTGCCGCGCACCTGGATCCTGCTGCGCGAGAGCCTGCATGTGTTGCTCGAAGGGGTGCCGAAGGAAATCCAGTTGGCCGAGCTGCGCGAAGCGCTGCTGGGGATTCCCGGCGTGACCGGGCTGCACGACTTGCATGTGTGGTCGATCACCAGCGGCAAGATCAGCCTGACCAGCCATCTGGTGTACGACCCGGCCCTGGTCGATGCCGAGGCGCTGCTGGGAACGGTGAAGGCGCTGCTGCACGACCGCTACGAGATCGAACACAGCACCCTGCAACTGGAAACCTCGGCCTGCGCCCAGGCCGAGGAGCCGCTGGCCTACTGAAGACGGTTCAGCGGAAGCGCCGGCCGGCAGGGTCGTCGTCGGTGATTTCCAGGCTCAGGCCCTGGGTCAGGCTCGACAGGTGGTCGGCGTCGCTTTCCGAACCGAGCTTGATCATCAGGCGCAGGTCGTTGGCCGAGTCGGCGTGGGCCAGGGCGTCCTCGTAGGTGATCTCGCCCTGGGTGTAGAGCTGGTACAGCGCCTGGTCGAAGGTCTGCATGCCCTGCTCGGTGGAGCGCTTCATCAGCGGCTTCAGCTCGTGCACCTCGCCCTTGCGGATCAGGTCGGCGGCCAGCGGGGTGTTCAGCAGCACCTCGATCACCGCCCGCCGCCCCTTGCCGTCGGGGGTCGGCACCAGTTGCTGGGCGACGATGGCCTTGAGGTTCAGCGACAGGTCCATCCACACCTGGCCATGACGGTCGGCCGGGAAGAAGTGGATGATCCGCTCCAGCGCCTGGTTGGCGTTGTTCGCGTGCAGGGTCGCCAGGCACAGGTGGCCGGTCTCGGCGAAGGCCACGGCGTGGTCCATGGTCTCCCGCGAGCGCACCTCGCCGATCATGATCACGTCCGGCGCCTGGCGCAGGGTGTTCTTCAGCGCCACCTCGAAGGAGTCGGTGTCCAGCCCCACCTCGCGCTGGGTGACGATGCAGCCCTGGTGCTGGTGGATGTACTCGATCGGGTCCTCGATGGAGATGATGTGCCCGGTGGAGTTCTTGTTGCGGTAGCCGATCATCGCCGCCAGCGAGGTGGACTTGCCGGTGCCGGTGGCGCCGACGAAGATCACCAGGCCGCGCTTGGTCAGCGCCAGCTTCTTGAGGATTTCCGGGAGCTTCAGCTCTTCCAGGGTCGGGATGTTGGTCTCGATCCGGCGCAATACCATGCCCACCAGGTTGCGCTGGTAGAAGGCACTGACCCGGAAGCGGCCGATGCCGCGGGCGCTGATGGCGAAGTTGCACTCATGGTTCTCGGCGAAATCGCGGCGCTGCTGCTCGTTCATCACGCCTAGCACGGTCTCGCGGGTCTGCTCCGGCGACAGCGGCGTCTTGGTCACCGGCATCACCCGGCCGTTGACCTTCATCGACGGCGGTACGCCGGCGGTGATGAACAGGTCGGAGCCGCCCTTTTCCACCATCAGGCGCAGCAGCTTTTCGAATTCCATGATGTTCTCGCTCACTCAGGGGCGCGCCGCGACGGCGAGCCGGATGCGGGCGAGCGGGCGCTGGACGCGCTCGCCGGCAAGGATAGGTAGGAATGCGCCTACGGTACCGCTCTCCCGCTCTTGAATCCTAGACGCAGTTCCGGGATTCGGGCGAAGCGCGGCGGAACGGCGCCAGGATCAGAAGTTTTCCGGGATCTTCGCCTTCTCGCGGGCGTTCTCGCGGCTGATCAGGCCCTTGGCGACCAGGCCCTTGAGGCACATGTCGAGGGTCTGCATGCCCAGCGAGCCGCCGGTCTGGATCGCCGAATACATCTGCGCGACCTTGTCCTCGCGGATCAGGTTGCGGATCGCCGGGGTGCCGATCATGATCTCGTGGGCCGCCACCCGGCCGCCGCCGATCTTCTTGATCAGGGTCTGCGAGATCACCGATTGCAGCGACTCGGAGAGCATCGAGCGGACCATGGCCTTTTCCTCGGCCGGGAACACGTCGACCACCCGGTCGATGGTCTTCGCCGCCGAGGTGGTGTGCAGGGTGCCGAATACCAGGTGGCCGGTCTCCGCCGCGGTCAGGGCCAGGCGGATGGTTTCCAGGTCGCGCATCTCGCCGACCAGGATGATGTCCGGGTCCTCCCGCAGCGCCGAGCGCAGCGCTTCGCTGAAGCCGAGGGTGTCGCGATGCACCTCGCGCTGGTTGACCAGGCACTTCTTCGATTCGTGGACGAATTCGATCGGGTCCTCGATGGTGAGGATGTGGTGGTACTTGGTGTTGTTCAGGTAGTCGAGCATCGCCGCCAGGGTGGTGGACTTGCCCGAACCGGTCGGCCCGGTGACCAGTACCAGCCCGCGCGGGACGTCTGAAACACGTTTGAACACTTCTCCCATGCCAAGCTCCTCCATGGTCAGTACCTTGGAGGGAATGGTCCGGAATACCGCGCCGGCGCCACGGTTCTGGTTGAAGGCGTTGACCCGGAAACGCGCGACGCCCGGCACCTCGAAGGAGAAGTCGGTCTCGAGGAATTCCTCGAAGTCCTTGCGCTGCTTGTCGTTCATGATGTCGTAGATCAGCGCATGCACCTGCTTGTGTTCCAGCGGTGGCAGGTTGATCCGGCGTACATCGCCATCCACCCGGATCATGGGCGGCAGGCCGGCGGAGAGGTGCAGGTCCGAAGCGCCCTGTTTGGCACTGAAGGCGAGCAGCTCGGTAATATCCATGGGACTCCCCAATTACAAGCAAGCAGGTAGAATGCCGCCAAAGCCGCCGTCTCGGACAAGGAAAACACCGGATGAACCAGGGTGCTTCCAGGACACGCGTGGTGTCCTGCGCCAGACGCGGAACCTCGACACTGGAACAGGAAGATGGCCATCGAGGCCGGCGGTTTCGAGGGCGTCTAGCCGACGCCGACCGCACTTCCATAGGGCGCAGGTAATGTCCACGATAGCAGAGAATATTGCAAAGGTTGCCGCGCGCATCCGTGAGGCAGCGCAAGCTGCGGGGCGCGATCCGGCCACGGTCGGCCTGCTCGCCGTGAGCAAGACCAAGCCCGCCGCCGCGGTGCGCGAGGCGCACGCCGCCGGCCTTCGCGACTTCGGCGAAAACTACCTGCAGGAGGCCCTCGGCAAGCAGGCCGAACTGGCCGACCTGCCCTTGAACTGGCACTTCATCGGCCCCATCCAGTCGAACAAGACGCGGCCCATCGCCGAGCATTTCCAGTGGGTGCACTCGGTGGACCGGTTGAAGATCGCGCAGCGCCTGTCGGAGCAACGCCCGGCCGGGCTGCCGCCCCTGAATGTCTGCCTGCAGGTCAACGTCAGCGGCGAAGCCAGCAAGTCCGGCTGCGCCCCCGAGGACCTGCCGGCCCTGGCCGAGGCCGTGAAGCAACTGCCCAACCTCCGATTGCGTGGCCTGATGGCCATCCCCGAACCCACCGCCGAACGCGCCGCGCAACACGCCGCGTTCGCCCGCCTGCGCGAACTGCTGCTGGACCTGAACCTTGGCCTGGACACCCTGTCCATGGGCATGAGCGACGACCTCGAGGCAGCCATCGGCGAAGGTGCGACCTGGGTCCGCATCGGTACCGCCCTGTTCGGCGCCCGCGACTACGGCGCGCCGGCTTCTTGAAGGAATCCCCTATGAGCACACCCCGCATAGCGTTCATCGGCGCCGGCAACATGGCCGCCAGCCTGATCGGCGGCCTGCGCGCCCAAGGCGTGCCGGCGGCGCAGATCCGCGCCAGCGACCCGGGCGCCGAGCAACGCGCGAAGATCGCCGGCGAGTTCGCCATCGACGTGGTCGAGTCCAACGCCGAGGCCGTGGCCGACGCCGACGTCGTGGTCCTGTCGGTCAAGCCGCAGGCCATGAAAGCCGTGTGCCAGGCCTTGGCGCCGGCGCTGAAGCCGGAGCAACTGATCGTCTCCATCGCCGCCGGCATCCCCTGCGCCAGCCTCGAAGCCTGGCTCGGCCAGCCGCGCCCGGTGGTCCGCTGCATGCCCAACACCCCGGCGCTGCTGCGCCAGGGCGCCAGCGGGCTGTACGCCAACGCGCAGGTCAGCGCCGCGCAACGCGAGCAGGCCGGGCAGTTGCTGTCTGCGGTAGGCATCGCCCTGTGGCTGGACGACGAAGCGCAGATCGACGCGGTGACCGCGGTGTCGGGCAGCGGCCCGGCGTATTTCTTCCTGCTGATGCAGGCCATGACCGACGCCGGCGAGAAGCTCGGCCTGTCCCGCGAGACAGCCTCGCGCCTGACCCTGCAGACCGCCTTCGGTGCGGCGCAGATGGCGCTGTCCAGCGAGGTCGAGCCGGCCGAACTGCGGCGCCGGGTGACTTCGCCCAACGGCACCACCGAGGCGGCGATAAAATCCTTCCAGGCCAACGGCTTCGAAGCACTGGTGGAGCAGGCCCTGAACGCCGCCAGCCAGCGCTCCGCCGAGCTGGCCGAACAGCTTGGCCAATAAGGAGTAGTCGATGATCGGCCTCAACACCGCTGCTATCTATATCCTCCAGACCCTCGGCAGCCTCTACCTGCTGATCGTGCTGCTGCGCTTCATCCTGCAGCTGGTCCGCGCGGACTTCTACAACCCCCTCAGCCAGTTCATCGTGCGCGCCACCAAGCCGCTGCTGAACCCGCTGCGGCGGATCATCCCCGGCTTCGGTGGGATCGACCTGGCCTCGCTGGTGCTGGCGATCCTGATCCAGCTGGTGCTGATGATCCTGATCCTGATGCTGATGGGCTACGGCGTCGGCGGCTTCATCATGCAACTGCTGATCTGGTCGATCATCGCCGTCACCTCGCTGTTCCTGAAGGTGTTCTTCTTCGCCCTGATCATCAGCGTGATCCTTTCCTGGGTCGCCCCGGGCAGCTACAACCCCGGCGCGCAACTGGTGAACCAGATCTGCGAACCGCTGCTGATGCCGTTCCGCAAGCTCCTGCCGAACCTCGGCGGACTGGATCTCTCGCCGATCTTCGCGTTCCTCGCGCTGAAGCTGATTGACATGCTGGTGATCAACAACCTGGCGGCCATGACCGGCATGCCCCAGCAGTTGAGCATTTTCCTCTGAGCTTCTACCGCTGGGACGGCGAGGACCTGCTCCTCGATTGCCACCTGCAGCCCAAGGCGAGCCGCGACGAGTTCGCCGGGCTGCACGGCGAGCGCCTGAAGATCCGCCTCACCGCACCGCCGGTGGAGGGCAAGGCCAACGCCCATCTGCTGGCCTTCCTCGGCAAGGCCTTCGGCGTGGCCAAGAGCCTGGTGAGTCTCGAAAGCGGCGAGCTGAACCGGCAGAAACGGGTGCGCATCCGCCGTCCGACCCGATTGCCGGAGGAACTGGGGATCGCCGCTCGACCCGCTTGACCGACCTTACGTGCAGGAATGTGAAGCAGGCCAATTGACGCTCCCCCGCTCCCCCGCATAATCCACGCCATCCTTCCCCCGCCGGTCCCGCGCCCTGGAGCCCCTGGATGAGCATGGAAAGACTCAGCCATCAAATCGACGCCTACGTCGCCTGGAAGCGCGAGCTGATGCGGGAAATCACCCGCTATCGCGGCTGGCTGGAGCGCAGCCGGCTGAACAGCCCGGCGGTCGAGGCCAAGCTCGAACGCGCCCTGCGCCAACTACGCGCGGACCACATCACCCTGGCCTTCGTCGGCGAGTTCTCGCGTGGCAAGACCGAGCTGATCAACAGCCTGTTCTTCGCCGGCTACGGCCAGCGCATGCTGCCGTCCCACGCCGGGCGCACCACCATGTGCCCCACCGAGCTGTTCCACGATCCGCGCGCCGAGCGCAGCTACATCCGCCTGCTGCCGATCGAGACGCGCCTGGCCGACGCCAGCGTCGCCCAGTTCAAGCGCGTGCCGCGCCACTGGGTGAACATTCCGCTGGACACCGGCGACCCGGAGGGCATGGCCCAGGCCTTCGCCCAGGTCGCCAAGACCAAGGCGCTGCCGGTGGAACAGGCGATCCAGCTCGGCTTCCACCCGGATGCCCTGGAAGCCGCCGACGAGCCCGACCAGGTGCGCGTCCCGGCCTGGCGCCACGCCCTGGTCAACTTCGACCACCCGCTGCTGCGCCAGGGCCTGCGGATCCTCGACACACCCGGCCTGAACGCCCTCGGCAGCGAGCCGGAGCTGACCCTGTCGATGCTGCCCAACGCCCAGGCGATCCTGTTCCTGCTGTCCGCCGACGCCGGTGTCACCGCCTCGGACATGGAAATCTGGCAGAAGTACATCCAGCCACTGCGCGAGGACGGCCACAGCAGCCTGTTCGCCGTGCTGAACAAGATCGACGTGCTCTGGGACGACCTTTCCGGCGAGCGCTTCGTACAGAACGCCATCCGCCTGATCCAGGACGGCACGGCCCGCCAGCTCGGCCTGCAGCGCGGCGACGTGCTGCCGCTGTCGGCGAAGCAGGCGCTGCTGGCCAAGGTCCGCGGCGAACCGGCGCTGCTCGAACGCAGTCGCCTGGATCGGCTGGAAGCGCTGCTCTGCGAGCGCATCGTCGCGCAGAAGGAAGCGCTGCTGGAGAACGCCGTGCTCGGCCAGGTCCTTGGCCTGCTGCACAACAGCCAGCATCTGCTGCGCCTGCGCCTGGAGAAGGTCGAGGAACAGCGCGCGCTGCTCGACGACAAGCAGCGCGACAGCGGCCAACTGCTGTTCGAACTGACCGCGAAGACCAAGGACGACCACGGCCGCCACCACCGCCGCCTGCTCAACCTGAAGACCAACCAGCGCCTGCTGCAGCACCAGGGCGCGACGCTGCGCGAGACGATCCGCAGCGAACGCATGGAACAGCACCTGCAGAAGGTGCGGCGCAACCTCAACGGCAGCCTGACCACGGTCGGCATCAACCAGGCGATCCTGGCGTTCTTCCGCGCGGTGGAGCACGACCTCGACAACCTCGAGCACGAGGCCGGCATGGCCAACCGCATGGTCGCCGCCATCTACCGCCGGCACAACGAGGAGAACCCGCTCTACGCCCTCGACGCGCCGCAGCTACGGGTCCAGCGCTACCAGCGCGAACTGTTGCAACTGAAGAAGAAGGGCGACCAGTTCCGCCTGCAGCTGAAGACCGTGCTTACCGAGCAACGCCTGCTGACCCGGCGCTTCTTCGCCACCCTGGTGCAGGAGGTGGTCGGCCTGCACCAGCGCCTGCGCGAGGAAACCGAGCGCTGGGCCAACGACGCGCTGATGCCGCTGATGCAGCACACCCTGGAAAACAAACAGTTGCTCGAAAGCCACATGCTCCGCCTCAAGGGCCTGGCCCAGGAGACCCAGCAGGTACGCCAGCGCAGCCAGGCCTTCGCCGGGTTCGCCGGGGAATTGCAGGAACAGTTGCGCGAAGCCGGCGACATCCTCCGCCAGTTGCGCCGCCCCTCGCCCCTGCAGCGCCAGGCCAAGGTGGTCAACCTGCCCGGCTCGCAGCGCGCCTGACCCCGCTCCCACGGCGCGCGCCAGCGCGCTTGCCGCTGGGGGCGACGCTCTTTAGACTGGCGCCCTCCTTTGTTCGAGAGCAGGGTCGATGCCCACAGTCTTCCCCGACGACTCCGTCGGTCTGGTCTCCCCCCAGACGCTGCACTTCAACGAACCGCTCGAGCTGACCAGCGGCAAGTCCCTGGCCGAGTACGACCTGGTGATCGAAACCTACGGCGAGCTGAATGCCACGCAGAGCAACGCGGTGCTGATCTGCCACGCCCTCTCCGGCCACCACCACGCCGCCGGCTACCACAGCGTCGACGAGCGCAAGCCGGGCTGGTGGGACAGCTGCATCGGTCCGGGCAAGCCGATCGACACCCGCAAGTTCTTCGTCGTCGCCCTCAACAACCTCGGCGGTTGCAACGGTTCCAGCGGCCCCGCCAGCATCAATCCGGCGACCGGCAAGGTCTACGGCGCGGACTTCCCGATGGTCACGGTGGAAGACTGGGTGCATAGCCAGGCGCGCCTGGCAGACCGCCTCGGCATCCGCCAGTGGGCCGCGGTGGTCGGCGGCAGCCTCGGCGGCATGCAGGCGCTGCAATGGACCATCAGCTACCCCGAACGCGTCCGTCACTGCCTGTGCATCGCCAGCGCGCCGAAGCTGTCGGCGCAGAACATCGCCTTCAACGAAGTCGCCCGGCAGGCGATTCTTTCCGACCCTGAGTTCCTCGGCGGCTACTTCCAGGAACAGGGCGTGATTCCCAAGCGCGGCCTCAAGCTGGCGCGGATGGTCGGCCATATCACCTACCTGTCCGACGACGCCATGGGCGCCAAGTTCGGCCGCGTACTGAAGACCGAGAAGCTCAACTACGACCTGCACAGCGTCGAGTTCCAGGTCGAGAGTTACCTGCGCTACCAGGGCGAGGAGTTCTCCACCCGCTTCGACGCCAATACCTACCTGCTGATGACCAAGGCGCTGGACTATTTCGACCCCGCCGCCGCCCACGGCGACGACCTGGTGCGCACCCTGGAGGGCGTCGAGGCGGACTTCTGCCTGATGTCCTTCACCACCGACTGGCGTTTCTCGCCGGCCCGCTCGCGGGAAATCGTCGACGCCCTGATCGCGGCGAAAAAGAACGTCAGCTACCTGGAGATCGACGCCCCGCAAGGCCACGACGCCTTCCTCATGCCGATCCCCCGGTACCTGCAAGCCTTCAGCGGTTACATGAACCGCATCAGCGTGTGAGGATCCGATGCGCGCCGATCTCGAAATCATCCAGGAATGGATTCCCGCCGGCAGCCGCGTCCTCGACCTCGGCTGCGGCGACGGCGAACTCCTGGCCTGGCTGCGCGACCACAAGCAGGTCAGCGGCTACGGCCTGGAGATCGATCCCGACAACATCGCCCGTTGCATCGAAAACGGGGTGAACGTGATCGAGCAGGACCTCGACAAGGGCCTGGGCAACTTCGCCAGCGACAGCTTCGACGTGGTGGTGATGACCCAGGCGCTACAGGCCGTGCACTATCCGGACAAGATCCTCGAAGAGATGCTGCGGGTCGGCAAGACCTGCATCATCACTTTCCCCAACTTCGGCCACTGGCGCTGCCGCTGGTACCTGGCGCGCAACGGCCGGATGCCGGTCTCCGAGTTCCTGCCGTATACCTGGTACAACACGCCGAACATCCATTTCTGCACCTTCCAGGACTTCGAGCGCCTGTGCCGCCAGTTGCGCATGCGCGTGCTCGACCGCCTGGCCGTAGACCGTGACCACCGGCATGGCTGGGCCAGTCGGCTGTGGCCTAATCTATTGGGTGAGATTGGAATCTACCGGGTCACCGGACCCGGAGTGCAGACCCGCAACCTCGCCGTCTAGGAACGCGCCAGGCTGCGGGCCAGGGCCGGGCGCCCCTCCGCTCGTCCTCGGGAGAGCGCTGCCGAAGCCGGCCAAGGCCGCCGGCAGCAGACCATGGACAACGTCCATGCCACCTTTCAGGAGAAACCATCATGCGCCGCTTCACCGCTTTCGTCCTCGGCCTCTGCCTGAGCCTGCCGGTCCTCGCCGAGCAGGTGCAGCGCTTCGGCGACCTGGACGTCCACTACAACGTGTTCAACTCCAGCTTCCTCCAACCCAACGTGGCCAGCGCGGTCGGCCTGGTACGCAGCAAGGCGCAGGGCGTGATCAACGTGGTGCCGATGGAGAAAGGCAAGCCGGTGGAAGCCAGCGTGACCGGCTCCGCCAAGGACCTGACCGGCAAGGTCATTCCCCTGGAGTTCCGCCGGGTCAGCGAGGAAGGCGCCATCTACAACCTGGCGCAGTTCCCGATCAGCCAGCGCGAGACCCTGGTCTTCACCATCAAGGTCGAGGCCAAGGGCGAACCTGCGCAAACCTTCAGTTTCAACAAGGAAATCTTCCCGGACGAATGATCAAGCTCGAACAGCTGGTGCTGGCCAGCCACAATGCCGGCAAACTCAAGGAACTCCAGGCCATGCTCGGCGCCAGCGTGAAGGTGCGCTCGATCGGCGAGTTCAGCCAGGTGGAACCGGAGGAAACCGGTCTTTCCTTCGTCGAGAACGCCATCCTCAAGGCACGCAACGCCGCACGCCTCTCCGGCCTGCCGGCGCTGGCCGACGACTCCGGGCTGGCGGTGGACTTCCTCGGCGGCGCGCCGGGCATCTACTCGGCGCGCTATGCCGACGGCCGGGGCGACGCGGCGAACAACGCCAAGCTGCTGGAGGCCATGAAGGATGTCCCGGACGCCGAGCGCGGCGCACAGTTCGTCAGCGTGCTGGCGCTGGTGCGCCACGCCGACGACCCGCTGCCGATCCTCTGCGAGGGCATCTGGGAAGGCCGCATCCTTCGCGAAGCCCGCGGCGCCCACGGCTTCGGCTACGACCCGCTGTTCTGGGTGCCGGAACGCGACTGCTCCAGCGCCGAGCTGGCGCCCGAGGAGAAGAACCGCCTCAGCCACCGGGCCCGCGCCATGGCCCTGCTCAAGCAGCGCCTGGGCCTCTGAGCCGCAACCGCCGGCGCCGCCCCCGGGCGGCGTCGACACGGCGTTTCGTCCGGCCGCCTTGGAGGTTGGCCGAACTCATGCCACGATAGCGCCCCGAAACCGCCTCCACCCCGCCCCGCCGTGACCCAAGCCACCCCGTTCCAGCTCCCGCCCCTGGCCCTGTACGTGCACATCCCGTGGTGCGTGCGCAAGTGCCCGTATTGCGACTTCAACTCCCACGCCGCTGGCCCGGAGCTGCCCGAAGAGGCCTATGTCGACGCCCTGCTCGCCGACCTGGAGCAAGACCTGCGCCATGTCCACGGCCGGCGCCTGGGTTCGATCTTCTTCGGCGGCGGCACGCCCAGCCTGTTCTCGGCCAAGGCCCTGGGCCGGCTACTGGAAGGCGTCGAGCGCAGGGTCGGCTTCGCCGACGGCATCGAGATCACCCTGGAAGCCAATCCCGGCACCTTCGAACAGGTCAAGTTCGCCGACTACCGGCGCCTCGGCATCAATCGCCTGTCCATCGGCGTGCAGAGCTTCCAGGCCGACAAGCTGCAGGCCCTGGGGCGCATCCACGACGGCGCCGAGGCAGTGCGCGCCGCCGACATGGCGCGCCAGGCCGGCTTCGACAACTTCAACCTCGACCTGATGCACGGCCTGCCCGGGCAGAGCCTCGACGACGCCCTGGCCGACCTGCGCCAGGCCCTCGCCCTGGCCCCCACGCACCTCTCCTGGTACCAACTGACCATGGAGCCGAACACGGTGTTCTGGAGCCAGCCGCCGGAGCTGCCCGAGGACGACATCCTCTGGGACATCCAGGAAGCCGGCCAGGCCCTGCTCGACGAGCACGGCTACCGCCAGTACGAGACCTCCGCCTACGCCCGCGACGGCCTGCGCGCCCGGCACAACCTGAACTACTGGAGCTTCGGCGACTTCCTCGGCATCGGCGCCGGCGCCCACGCCAAGCTGAGCGCGCCGGACGGACGCATCGTGCGGACCTGGAAGACCCGCCTGCCGAAGGACTACCTCAACCCGCAAAAGGCCTTCCAGGCCGGCGAGCGCCCGCTGGAAGCGGCCGACCTGCCATTCGAGTTCATGATGAACGTGCTGCGCCTGGTCGACGGCGTCCCCGCCGCGCTCTACCCGCAGCGCACCGGCCAGCCACTGGCGGCGATCGCCGATGCCTGCGCCGCCGCGCGCGACGCCGGGCTGCTCGCCGACGACCCGCAGCGCCTGCGCCCCAGCGAACGCGGCCAGCTGTTCCTCAACGACCTGCTGCAACATTTCCTGCCGTGACGACGGATGCACGCCCATCCGTGCCGGCAGGCAGGTAAACTCCGCCGACCGACACGCCGATTCGTTACAAGGAACCCTCGATGGATTACGCGCTGGACCTGATCGCCACCCTGTCGCGCTGGAGCCGCAGCCACCTGTCGGACATTTCCCTGGCCATCATGGCCACCCTGCTGGTGCTGTTCGGCCCGGCGATCAACGCCTGGGTACAGCAGCGCATCGGCAGCCTCAACTTCGTCTTCCGCACCCTGCTGTTCGTGTTGATCTGCGCGGTCGGCTACGGCCTGGCGATGGTCTTCGTCACCCCCTGGCTGGCCAAGGGCCTCGGCTACTTCAACAACTACACCCTGGCGCCCGTGCTCCTGCTAGTGTTCTTCGTGATCGGCATGATCGCCGATCGCAGCTGAGCCCCCGGTCTCCCGGCGGCCAGCGCCGTCCCCAAGAGCGTCATGGCCTCCGGGAGCCCGCATGAAACCGATCAAGCACCTCTACCTGCATTTCACCGACGGCCAGCGCCTGTCGCTGCGCTTCCCGCGCCAGCAGGACGACCCGGCCGAGGTTGCCCGCAGCATCCGTCAGCAACTGGACACGCCCTATCTCAGCGTCGAGGTCGACGGCGACCTGCTGCTGATTCCGCGGGACAGCATCAAGTACCTGCAGATCAGCCCGGCGCCGGCGCGCCTGGACGACGACGGCACGCTACGCGGCGCCGAGCTGATCGTCTGAGGGCCGTCCGCCTCAGTTCCCCTCCCGGCGCAGCGCCTGCGGGGTGAAGTCGCGCGGCCCGACCTGCACGCCGAAGTCGTACATCGGCTCGTTGTTGTCCAGCCCATCGACGAAGTAGCGGCCGCCCTTGAAGTCGTAGATCGCTTCCAGGGTGCTGGAGACCAGCGGCACATCGTAGTAGTTGATCGGATGGACTTCCTGGGCCCGGGTCAGCACGCCATCCTTGTCGTAGATGTCGGCGGCGAGGATCTGCCAGCTGTCTTCGTCGAAGTAGAAGCGGCGCTTGGCGTAGGGATGGCTGAAGCCCTTGCGCAGGGTCGCCTCGACCACCCAGACGCGATGCAGCTCGTAGCGCAGCAGGTCGGGATTGATGAAGCGGCTCTTGAGTATGTCGCCATAGGCGAGGCCCTTCTGGTGCACCGCGTAGCTGTTGTAAGGCACCAGCATCTCGCGCTTGCCGAGCAACGCCCACTCGTAGTGGTCCGGTGCGCCGTTGTAGACATCCACGGTGTCCGCCGTGGCCATGCCGTTGGTATCCGGCTGCAGGCTGTCGTAGGCCAGGGTCGGCAAGCGGCGCACGCGCCGCTCGCCACGGTTGAAGCGCCAGGCCTTGCGGATCGACAGCACCTGGTCGAGGGTTTCCTGCACCACCAGCGCCGAACCGGCCAGGCGCGCCGGCGCGACCACCTTGTACTTGTAGTAGAACAACGTGTTGTCGAGGTTCTCCGGGATCATCCCCTCGCGGCCATAGACGAAGTACAGGTAGCGGTCGAGCTTGAGCAGGTTGTAGCTGCCGTTGGCCAGCACCGCCGCCTGGTTGGTCTGCAGGTGCAGTTGCTCGCCGCGGTAGCGCATGATGTGGTTCCAGATCGCTTCCTGGCCGCTCTGCGGCAGGGGGAAGGGCACGCCGGCGGCAGCGCCCTGCACGCCGTTGCCGTCGGCGATCAGCTCGGCGCGGCTGGCGTTGGCGCGGGTAGCGTCGTACAGGCGCTGCGGCAGGGATGCGCTGCGGCGGGTGGGGAAGACCAGCAGGTGGTAGTCCGGGTTGGCCTGCAGCAAGGCCTGGGTGCCCGGCGTCAGCAGCGCCTGGTAGGCGGCCATGTTGCGGCTGTCGACGACCAGGCGCGGACGATCGGCGGCGAACGGGTCGAGGTGATGCATGCCGGGCCGGTAGCCGGCCGGCGCCTGGGTGATGCCGCCGGTCCAGGGCGGGATGCTGCCATCGGCGTTGCCGGCCCGCTCCGCTCCCAGCGGGGTCAGGTCCTGGTCCAGGCGTGCGGCCTGGACTTCGTCTACCTTGGCCTGCGCCGCCCAGGCGCAACCGGCCCCGAGCAACAGGATGCCCAGTTTCTTCAACACAGCAGTCTCCTTTGCAGCCGGCCGAGCCGTGCCGCTCTTATTATTGGATCCGGCCGAAGCCGGGAAACGTGCAGCTTGAAGGTGAGGTCCGCCGGGTGTGCCCGGTCTGCTTGGAGTCCCGGCGCCGGTTCGGCGCCAGGGGTACGTCGCTGGTGCGGTGGGTCAGTCGATGCGCTCGAACTTGAGGTCCCAGACGCCATGTCCCAGGCGCTCCCCGCGCCGTTCGAACTTGGTCACCGGACGCTCTTGCGGGCGCGGTACGAAGCGGCCGTCTTCGGCCTGGTTGCGGTAGCCCGGCGCCGCGCTCATGACGTCCAGCATGTGCTCGGCATAGGGCTCCCAGTCGGTGGCCATGTGCAGCACGCCGCCGACCTTCAGCTTGCGCCGCACCAGTTCGGCGAATTCCGGCTGGACGATCCGCCGCTTGTGGTGGCGCTTCTTGTGCCAGGGATCGGGGAAGAACAGCAGCAGCCGATCGAGGCTGGCGTCGGACACGCAGTGGCGCAGCACTTCCAGCGCGTCGCAGCTATACACCCGCACGTTGCCCAGGCCCTGGGTCAGCAGGCCGTTGAGCAGCGCGCCGACGCCCGGCTTGTGCACCTCGACGCCGATGAAGTCGATGTCAGGCGCGGCGGCGGCCATTTCCAGGGTGGAATGGCCCATGCCGAAACCGATCTCGAAAGTCCGCGGCGCCTGGCGACCGAAGATCGCGTCGAAGTCCTGAACCTCATCGCTCAGTTCCAGGCCGAACTTCGGCCAGCCCAGGTCGAGGCCACGCTGCTGGCCTTCGGTCATGCGCCCGGCGCGCATCACGAAGCTCTTCACGGTGCGCATCGGCCGTGCTTCGTCGTGTTCCGCCAGGGAGTCCTGGGCCGGGGATTGCGGGGTATCGCTCATGGAAAAGAAAACCTTGCTAGAGACAGAAGGGCGGGNCGGACGCTTCCCGCATCCGGCGGACAGCCCGCCCCAGGTAGTCGGTATCAGTCGATCAGGCCGTCCAGCGGCGACGAGGCGCTGGCATACAGCTTGCGCGGCATGCGTCCGGCCAGGTAGGCGAGACGACCGGCGACGATCGCGTGCTTCATGGCCTCGGCCATCATCACCGGGTCCTTGGCATGGGCGATGGCGGTGTTCATCAGCACCGCCTCGCAACCCAGCTCCATGGCGATCGCTGCATCGGAAGCGGTGCCCACGCCGGCGTCGACCAGCACCGGGACCTTGGCTTCCTCGAGGATGATGCGCAGGTTGTAGGGGTTGCAGATGCCCAGGCCGGAGCCGATCAGGCCGGCCAGCGGCATCACCGCGATGCAGCCGATCTCGGCCAGCTGGCGGGCGATGATCGGGTCGTCGCTGGTGTACACCATCACGTCGAAGCCGTCCTTCACCAGTTGCTCGGCGGCCTTGAGGGTCTCGACGACGTTGGGGAACAGGGTCTTCTGGTCGGCGAGGACTTCCAGCTTGACCAGGTTGTGCCCGTCCAGCAGCTCGCGGGCCAGGCGGCAGGTGCGCACGGCCTCGACCGCGTCATAGCAGCCGGCGGTGTTCGGCAGGATGGTGTAGCGATCCGGCGGGATCACATCCAGCAGGTTCGGCTCGTCGGGATTCTGCCCGATGTTGGTGCGCCGCACCGCCACCGTGACGATCTCCGCTCCGGAGGTCTCAATGGCCCGGCGGGTCTCGTCGAGGTCCTTGTACTTGCCGGTCCCCACCAGCAGGCGCGAGCCATAGGTACGGCCGGCGATGACGAAGGGGGTATCGGTACTGGATGCTTGGCTCATCGGATGACTCCTGGATGGAAAGGCTTGCGGGGCCGATGGAAGGGTTCGGGGGTCAGGCCTAGCCGCCGCCGATGGCGTGGACGATCTCCACGCGGTCGCCATCCTTGAGCGCGGTGCTGGCGTGCTGGCTGCGCGGCACGATATCCAGGTTCAGCTCGACGGCCACGCGGCGGCCGCCAAGCTCCAGGCGGGCCAGCAGGTCCGCGACGCTCTGCGCGTCGGGCAGCTCGAAGGGCTCGCCGTTCAGTTGAATCTGCATGGCTGGACGGTCACGAAAGTGAAAGGGAGCGGCATTCTAGCCCGATCCACCCCGATGACCAAGGCGCCTTGTCGACAAGTGCGCCGCCTGAGGCAACCGGTCTCAGGCGTTGCCCAGGCGCCAGGCGGCCAGCCCCAGGCACAGCCAGCCGGCGAGGAAGGAGACGCCGCCGAACGGGGTGACGATGCCGAGCTTGCCGATGCCACTGAGGGTCAGCAGGTAGAGGCTGCCGGAGAACAGCAGGATGCCCAGCGTGAACAGGCCACCCGCCGCGCTCACCAGGCGGCCGTCCAGGCGGGTGGCGAGCAGCGCCACGCCGAACAGCGCCAGGGCATGGATCAACTGGTAGTGCACGCCGGTCTGGAATACCGCCAGGTACTCGGCGCTCAGCTGCTTCTTCAGGCCGTGGGCGGCGAACGCCCCGAGGGCCACGCCGGTGAAACCGAAAAATGCCGCCAACAACAGGAAGGGACGAAGCATGGACAAGACTCCGGTGATAGCATCCAGCCCGCTATAATGGCCGCCCCCTTCTTCCAAGCCAAGCCGCGCATGTTGCGATCCCTGTTCCGCCGCCTGTTCAAGTACCTGCTCTGGTTCATGGCCGCCAGCGTCGTGCTGGTCGCGGTCCTGCGCTGGGTGCCGCCACCGGGGACCATGGTCATGGTCGAACGCAAGGTCGGCTCCTGGGTCGACGGCCAGCCCATCGACCTGCAGCGCGACTGGCGCTCCTGGGAGCAGTTGCCGGACAGCCTGAAGGTCGCGGTGATCGCCGGCGAGGACCAGCACTTCGCCGAGCACCACGGCTTCGACCTGCCGGCCATCCAGCAGGCCCTCGCGCACAACGAGCGCGGCGGCAGTATCCGCGGCGCCAGTACGCTCAGCCAGCAGGTGGCGAAGAACGTCTTCCTCTGGTCCGGGCGCAGTTGGCTGCGCAAGGGCCTGGAGGCCTGGTTCACCCTGCTGATCGAGACGCTCTGGACCAAGCAACGGATTCTCGAGGTCTACCTGAACAGCGCCGAATGGGGCCCGGGCGTCTTCGGCGCGCAGGCTGCGGCACGCTATCACTTCGGCCTCGACGCCGAGCGCCTGAGCCGCACCCAGGCCAGCCAGCTCGCCGCGGTGCTGCCCAGCCCGCTGAAATGGAGCGCGGCCAGGCCGGGCCCCTACGTACGCCAGCGCGCGGCCTGGATTCGCCAGCAGATGTGGCAGTTGGGCGGCGACGACTACCTGCTGCGCCTGGAGCGCTGAAAGCTCAACGCGGCGGTTTTTCCAGGGCCTGGCGCGGCACCGCGAGCATCAGTCGCAAGTCGTCGTCCGGCAGGTGCGCGGTCAGGCCCAGTTGCGGATAGACCCAGGCCTCGCCCTGGGCCAGTTGCAGGCGCAGGCGCGGCTGGCCGAGACTGGCCAGCAGCCGCTCGGCACCGACCCTGCCTTCGGGAATCATGCTCAGCGCCACGATCGGCTTGTCGCCCAACTGTCCTTCCAATCCGGCGCTCAATGGCTGCGGCGCGCTGCCAGGCTGCAACGCAGATGCCCGCTGCAGGCTCAGTTGCTCCTCGGCGCTCAGGCCCAGCTCGCCTTCCACCTGCCAGGGGCCGCCGTCGCCCAGCAGGCGGCCACGGAAGGCCAGGCGCACGCCATCCAGGCGCGGGTCCACCCACAACTCGCCATCCACCGCGTCGTGCAGCTGGCGCAGGGTCAGGGCGTTGTCCGCCAACGGCGCCAGCACCTGCTCCTGCCAGTCGGCCAGCCACGGCAACGGTCGCGCCGGTTCCGGCGTACGGACCAGCCAGGCGCCGACGACGAAGGTCAGGACCGCCAGCGACAGGTAGAACAGCCAGCGGGTATTGCGCGGCATGGGATTCCTCCGGGCAGAAAAAAACCGCACCCTTGCGGGGTGCGGTTTTCGCGAGGCGCGGCGATCAGGCGAGAATCCGCCCTTTCAGCTTGCTCATGGCGTTCTTTTCCAGCTGCCGGATACGCTCGGCGGAAACGTTGTACTTTTCCGCCAGGTCGTGCAGCGTGGCCTTCTCCTCGGACAGCCAGCGCTGCTGGAGAATGTCGCGGCTGCGCTCGTCGAGGCCTTCCAGCGCCTCGTGCAGGTTGGCGCTGGAGCTGTCGCTCCAGTCGGCGTCTTCCAACTGGCGCGCCGGGTCGTAGCGGTGGTCTTCGAGGTAATGCGCCGGCGACTGGTAGGCGCTCTCGTCGTCCGCGTCGGCGGCCGGGTCGAACGCCATGTCCTGGCCGGTCAGGCGGCTTTCCATCTCGCGCACTTCGCGGGGCTCGACCCCCAGGCTCTCGGCGACGCGATGGACTTCCTCGTTGTTCAACCAGGCCAGGCGCTTCTTCTGGCTGCGCAGGTTGAAGAACAGCTTGCGCTGCGCCTTGGTGGTGGCGACCTTGACGATCCGCCAGTTGCGCAGGATGAACTCGTGGATCTCCGCCTTGATCCAGTGCACGGCGAAGGACACCAGGCGAACGCCCATTTCCGGGTTGAAACGCTTCACGGCCTTCATCAGGCCGACGTTGCCTTCCTGGATCAGGTCGGCCTGGGCCAGGCCGTACCCCGAATAACTCTTGGCGATATGAACAACGAAGCGCAGGTGCGCCAACACCATCTGCCGCGCCGCTTCCAGGTCTTGCTGATAGAAGAGGCGTTCGGCCAGTTCACGCTCCTGTTCCGGCGACAACAGCGGAATGCTGTTCACCGAGTGCACGTAGGCTTCCAGGTTTGCGCCTGGAACCAAGGCATGTACAGGTTGCAAAGAAGTGGTCATGCGAATCCTCCGATTCACGAAACTCGCGCAGTGTAGCACTCGGATATCTGACTGCAAGCGGGTGTATAAGTTCCTTTACAGCGACCCGCTGGCCGGTCGTGATCCCCCTGTCCTCAGCGCGGCGCCAGCTCGCGCAGGTGGCGGGCCACGGCCAGCCAGGCGCCGACCCAGCCAAGCAGCACCGCGCCCACGGTCAGCGACAGGCCGTCGTCCAGCGGCACGCCCTGCAGGCCGAAGTCGCTGCCGTACAGCCCTGAAAGGTTGACCACCGAACCGTTCAGCCAGTTCAGCGAATAGGCCAGCAGCGCCCAGGACAGGATGCCCGCGCCCAGGCCGTACAACGCGCCCATGTACAGGAATGGCCGGCGCACGTATCCGTCCGTCCCGCCGACCAGCTTGATCACCTCGATTTCGTTACGGCGATTTTCGATGTGCAGGCGGATGGTGTTGCCCACCACCAGCAAGAGGGTCAGCACCAGCAGGATGGTAAGGCCGAAGACGAAGCGTTCGCCGAGCTTGAGGATCGCGCTCAGGCGCTCGACCCATACCAGGTCGAGCTGCGCCTGCTGCACATGAGGCAGCTCCGCGAGCTGCTGGCGCAGTGCCTCCAGGCCGGCCCGGTCGATCTGCTTGGGCGTGACCGAGATCACCGGCGGCAGCGGGTTCTCCGGCAGCTCCTTGAGCGCTTCGCCCAGGCCGGACTGTTCCTGCAATTCGCTGAGCGCCTGCTCGCGGCTGATCAATTGGGCCTCGATCACGTCCGGCAGGCGCTCGATCTGCTCGCGCAGGTCCTGGCCCTGGTTTTCGCTGGTCTTCAGGTCGAGGAACAGGGAGATCTGCGCCGCCCGCTGCCAGGAGCCGCCGAGCCGTTCGACATTGTTCAGCAGCAGCGAGAGGCCCATCGGCAGGCTCAGGGTGATACCCATCACCAGGCAGGTGAAGAAGCTGCCGAACGGGTGGCCGAACAACCGGCGCAGGCTGTCCACCAGGCTGGCGCGATGGCTTTCCAGGTAGGCGCTGAACGAGCCGCTCCAGTCGGTCTGCTCCTGGCTCGGTTTCTCGCGGGTCTTGCGTTCCGGTGCGCCCTCTTCGGGGCCACGGGGAAGATCGTTGGCGCTCATCAGGCCTCATCCTCACGGTCAGCGATGATCCGGCCACGCTGCAGGGTCAGCATGCGATGGCGCATACGGGCGATCAGGGCCAGGTCGTGGCTGGCGATCAGTACGGTGGTGCCCAGGCGATTGATATCCTCGAACACACCCATGATTTCCGAGGCGAGTCGCGGGTCGAGGTTGCCGGTGGGTTCGTCCGCCAGCAGCAGGGCCGGCTGGTGGACGATGGCGCGGGCAATGCCGACCCGCTGCTGCTGGCCGGTGGAAAGGTCGGAAGGCAACGCCTCGCCCTTTTCCTTCAGGTTCACCCGCTCCAGGGCCGAGGCCACGCGCTTGGCGATCTCCGGCTTGGGCATGCCGAGGATCTGCAGCGGCAGGGCGATGTTGTCCGCCACCGTACGATCGGTGAGCAGTTGGTGGTTCTGGAACACCACGCCGATCTGCCGGCGCAGGAAAGGGATCTGCGCGGTGGTGATGCGCCCCAGGTCCTGGCCGCCGAGCAACAGCTTGCCGCTGGTCGGTCGCTCCATCGCCAGGATGAGGCGCAGCAGGGTGCTCTTGCCGGCGCCGGAGTGGCCGGTGACGAAGAGGATCTCGCCACGGTGCACGCGGAAGGACACCTCGTGCAGGCCTACGTGGCCGTTGGGATAGCGTTTGCCGACCTGCTCGAAGCGGATCATGCGTTCTCCCGCTCTGCGAAGAGTGCCTGGACGAAGGCGTCGGCCTCGAAGGTACGGAGATCGTCGATCCCCTCGCCGACACCGATATAGCGGATCGGCAGGCCGAACTGCTTGGCCAGGGCGAAGATCACCCCGCCCTTGGCGGTGCCGTCCAGTTTGGTCAGGGCCAGGCCGGTCAGCTCCACCGCGAGGTTGAACTGCTTGGCCTGGTTGATGGCGTTCTGCCCGGTGCCGGCGTCGAGCACCAGCAGGACCTCATGGGGCGCCGTCTCGTCCAGCTTGCCGATCACCCGGCGCACCTTCTTCAGCTCCTCCATCAGGTTGTCCTTGGTATGCAGGCGTCCGGCGGTATCGGCGATCAGCACGTCGATGCCGCGGGCCTTGGCGGCCTGCACCGCGTCGAAGATCACCGAGGCGGAGTCGGCGCCGGTGTGCTGGGCGATCACCGGGATACGGTTGCGCTCGCCCCAGACCTGCAACTGCTCCACGGCGGCAGCGCGGAAGGTGTCGCCGGCGGCCAGCATGACCTTCTTGCCCTCGAGTTGCAGCTTCTTCGCCAGCTTGCCGATGGTGGTGGTCTTGCCCACGCCGTTCACCCCGACCACCAGGATCACATAGGGCTCGCGCGCGACGTCGACCTGCAACGGCTGCTCCACCGGGCGCAGCAGGCTGGCCAGCTCTTCCTGCAGCGCCTTGTACAGCGCGCCGCTGTCGGCCAGCTCCTTGCGCGCCACGCGCTTGGTCAGGTTCTGCACGATCAGGGTGGTGGCCTCGACGCCGACGTCGGCGGTCAGCAGGCGCGTCTCGATGTCGTCGAGCAGGTCGTCGTCGATTTCCTTGCGGCCGAGGAACAGGCTGGCCATGCCTTCGCCGATGCTGGCGCTGGTCTTGGACAGTCCCTGCCGGAGGCGGGCGAAGAAGCCCGGCCTGGTCGCCGGCTCGCTGACTGCCGGAGCGGCGGCCAGCGGCGCAACGGGCTCGGGCTCGGGCTCGGGCTCGGGCTCGGGCTCGGGCTCGGGCTCGGCAGCCAGGATAGGTTCGGGTTGCGCGACGGGCGCCTCGGGCCGGGGCGAATGCTCCTCGGCCGACGCTGGCTCGCCACTGGCGAGCGGTGCTTCGGCAACCGGCGCCGGCTCGGCCGGCTCGGCAGCGGAGGGCTGCTGCCGACCTGGCTGTTCTGTCAGGGATTGCGCCACGTCATCGGCAGGCGCGCGCTGCTCGGCGGCCGCTGTCTCGGAGACCGGCTCGACAGGCTGATCGGCAGGCTGCTCGCCGGCTTGCGGCTTTTTCCGCCACCAGCCGAACAGACCTTTCTTTTCCCCGCCCTGCGGGGCCTTCTTGTCATCGTTGGAACCAAACATGAATGCTTGTATCTCAAGGGAGCGGCACGGGACGTGGCCGCCCGGAAAACGGATGGGTATCCTAGCATCTCCTCGCCCGACGGGGCTAAGGGTCCTGCCCCGCAGTGACCTGAGACCCCGGTGGCGGCACGAAAGGTCCAGATCACCATGAAAACCCCAGCTCGCCGCCGCGTCGGCCTGCTCCTAGCCAGCCTTTGTCTCCCGCTTTTCGCCCAGGCGGCGGAAACCCAGCCCACCCACGAGTTCAGCCTCGACAACGGCCTGAAGGTCATAGTGCGTGAAGACCACCGCGCCCCGGTGGTGGTTTCCCAGCTCTGGTACAGGATCGGCTCCAGCTACGAGACACCCGGGCTCACCGGCCTGTCCCACGCCCTCGAACACATGATGTTCAAGGGCAGCCGCAAGCTCGGCCCGGGCGAAGCCTCGCGGGTGCTGCGCGACCTGGGTGCGGAAGAGAACGCCTTCACCACCGACGACTACACCGCCTATTACCAGGTCCTGGCCCGCGACCGCCTGCCGGTGGCCCTGGAGATGGAAGCCGACCGCATGGCCCACCTGAGCCTGCCGGCCGACCAGTTCAAGAGCGAGATCGAGGTGATCAAGGAGGAGCGCCGCCTGCGCACCGACGACAATCCCAACGCCCTCGCCTTCGAGCGCTTCAAGGCCGCCGCCTACCCGGCCAGCGGCTACCACACCCCGACCATCGGCTGGATGGCCGACCTGCAGCGCATGACCATCGACGACCTGCGCCACTGGTACGAATCCTGGTACGCGCCGAACAACGCCACCCTGGTAGTGGTCGGCGACGTCACCGCCGACGAGGTCAAGACCCTCGCCAAGCGCTACTTCGGCGAGATCCCCTGGCGCCAGCTGCCGCCGGCGCGCAAGCCGCTGGAACTGGCCGAGCCCGGCGAGCGCCGGCTCAAGCTGTACGTACGCACCCAGCTGCCGAACCTGATCATGGGCTTCAACGTGCCCAGCCTGGGCAGCAGCGAGAACCCTCGCGAAGTCAACGCCCTGCGCCTGATCGGCGCGCTGCTCGATGGCGGCTACAGCGCCCGCCTGGCCTCGCGCCTGGAGCGCGGCGAGGAGCTGGTCGCCGGCGCCTCCACCTACTATGACGCGTTCAACCGCGGCGACAGCCTGTTCGTCCTCTCGGCCACGCCGAACGTGCAGAAGGGCAAGACCCTCGAGCAGGTCGAGGCCGGTCTGTGGAAGCAGCTCGATGACCTCAAGCAGAACCCGCCCAGCGCCGCGGAGATCGAGCGCGTGCGCGCGCAGATGATCGCCGGGATGGTCTACGAGAAGGACTCCATCGCCGCCCAGGCCAGCAGCATCGGCCAGCTGGAAAGCGTCGGCCTGTCCTGGAAGCTGATCGACCAGGACCTGGAGGCCCTCAAGGCAGTGACTCCGGACGATATCCAGAAAGCCGCCCGCACCTATTTCACCCCGTCGCGCCTGACCCTGGCGCAAGTGCTGCCTGTGAAGGCCGAGGAAAAGGAGGCCCGTCATGAGTGAGCGCACAGGGCTGCGTTATGGCCTGCTCGGCCTGATCGTCATTGCGTTGCTGGCCGCGCTGGCCTATTTCGTCGCGCGTCCCACCCAGACCCCGGCGGCGGCCCATGCCGCGGCGGTCGAGGAAAACCAGTTGCAGTCGCTGAAGGACGTCGCCAAGCAGGCGCCGGTCCATCGCAAGCTGGACATCCAGGAATGGAAGACCGCCGAAGGCGCCAAGGTGCTGTTCGTCGAGGCCCATGAACTGCCGATGTTCGACCTGCGCCTGACCTTCGCCGCCGGCAGCAGCCAGGACGCCGGCACCCCCGGCCTGTCGATGCTGACCAACGCCATGCTCAACGAAGGCGTGCCGGGCAAGGACACCACTGCCATCGCCGCCGGCTTCGAGGACCTCGGCGCCTCGTTCAGCAACGGTTCCTACCGCGACATGGCGGTGGCCGGCCTGCGCAGCCTGTCCGACGCCGACAAGCGGACCCAGGCGCTGAAGCTGTTCGAACAGGTGATCGGCCAGCCGACCTTCCCCGAGGACGCCCTGGCACGCATCAAGAACCAGGTCCTGGCCGGTTTCGAGTACCAGAAGCAGAACCCCGGCAAGCTGGCCGGGCTGGAGCTGTTCAAGCGCCTCTATGGCGAGCATCCCTACGCGCACTCCAGCGACGGCGACGAAAAGTCCGTTCCAACGATCAGCCGCGAACAATTGCAGGCGTTCCACAAGAAGGCCTACGCCGCCGGCAACGTGGTCATCGCGCTGGTCGGCGACCTCTCGCGGCAGGAGGCCGAAGCGATCGCCGCAGAAGTCTCCAAGGCGCTGCCCCAGGGCCCGGCGCTGGCCAAGACCGTCCAGCCGGAAACGCCCAAGCCCGGCCTGACGCGCATCGACTTCCCCTCCGAGCAGACCCACCTGATGCTCGCCCAGCTTGGCATCGACCGCCAGGATCCCGACTACGCGGCGCTCTACCTGGGCAACCAGATCCTCGGCGGCGGCGGCTTCGGCACCCGCCTGATGGACCAGGTGCGAGAAAAGCGCGGCCTGACCTACGGCATCTATTCCGGCTTCACCGCCATGCAGGCACGCGGTCCGTTCATGATCAACTTCCAGACCCGCGCCGAACTCAGCGAGGGGGCGCTGAAGCTGGTCCAGGACATCGTCCGCGACTACCTGGCCAACGGCCCGACCCAGAAGGAACTGGACGACGCCAAGCGCGAACTGGCCGGCAGCTTCCCGCTGTCCACCGCGAGCAACGCCGACATCGTCGGCCAGCTCGGCGCCATCGGTTTCTACGGCCTGCCGCTGGACTACCTGGAAAGCTTCCTCAAGCAGGTCGAGGGACTCAGCGTCGAACAGGTCAGGAGCGCCATGGCCAAGCACCTGGACGCCGACGCCTTCGTCATCGTCAGCGCCGGCCCGAGCGTGCCGCAGAAACCCTTGCCGCCACCCACCGCCAAGCCGGCCCAGCAACCCAGCGGCGTTCCGGAGCATTGATGAGCAAACCTACTGCGAAAGCCCCCGGCCGCCACGGCGGCCAGGGACAGCTGCGGATCATCGGTGGCGAATGGCGCAGCCGGCGTTTCGTCTTTCCCGACGGGCCCGGCCTGCGACCGACCCCGGACCGGGTCCGCGAGACCCTGTTCAACTGGCTGGCACCCTATGTCGAAGGCGCACGGGTGCTCGATCCCTTCGCCGGCAGCGGCGCGCTGTTCCTCGAGGCGTTGTCGCGCGGCGCCCGCGAAGGGCTGGCCCTGGATACCAACGGCGAAGCGGTGGCGGCCCTGCGCAACCACCTCGACGCGCTCAAGTGCGGCACCGCCCAACTGGTCCTCGGCGATGCCGTGCGCTACCTGGGAAACCAGGCTCCGAGCGCCTTCGACCTGGTGTTCCTCGACCCGCCGTTCCATCAGAACCTGCTGCAGGACGCCTGCCGCCTGCTCGAAACCCGCGGCTGGCTGAACCCCGACGCCTGGATCTATACCGAGAGCGAGAGCGTCCCCTCGTCCCTCGGCCTGCCCGGAAGCTGGCGGCTGCACCGGGAAAAGAAAGCCGGCAACGTACATTACGCGCTCTGGCAGCGGGGAGCCTGAGGATGAGCCCGGCTTCCGCGAGCATTCGCCAACGCCTGCTGGCGCTTGGCGAGCCTTGCGCGGCGCAACCCGCCGCCGACTGGCAGGGCGATATCGCCCTGCCCGCCGAGCTGGAGCGTTTCTACCGCGAGGTCGGCCCACTCGACTGCACCCTGGAGAGTGCCGGCAACCCATTTTTCCTGCCGTCCCTGGCCCGCCTCTGGCAGCGCCAGGCCGGCTATCGCTGGCACGGCATCAGCGGCGAGCGCCTGTCGGGCTGGCAGGACGACTGGCTGGTGGTGGCCGACCAGGGCGCCGACCCGTTCATCCTCGAGACCGGCAGCGGGCGCATACTCTTCGACCTGCATGGCGGCAGGGGCTGGGACCCGGCCCCGTGCTTCGACGACCTGTGGCAGATGGCGGCCAGCCTGGTCTGCTTCGGCGAGGTCTGGAGCGGCGCCGGCGAGGACATCCTGCTGGACGACTGCAGCGTCGCGCCCCGCTATCGGCAGCAGCTCGTCGACGAACTGCAACCGATCCTCGGTTCGCGCCAGCGGGCGGAGGACCTCGCCGACGAGTTCGGCTGGTAAGCTGGTGGCCACACCACCACCGCCCATGACCTGCGCATGACCGCGTCCCCGACCTTCCAGCCCGCCTGGTGGCTGCCCAATCCGCACCTGCAGACCCTGTGGAGCCCGTTCTTCCGCCGCGGGCCGACCCTGGAACGGCAGCGCGAACGCCTGTGGCTGGCCGATGGCGACTTCATCGACCTCGACTGGGCCGGCCCGCACGATGCCGAGACCCCGCTGGTGCTGGCGCTGCACGGCCTCACCGGGTCATCCTCGTCGCACTACATCCTCGGTCTGCAGCGCGCCCTGCTGGAGCGCGGCTGGGCCAGCGTGGCGCTGAACTGGCGCGGTTGCTCGGGGGAGCCGAACCGCCTGCCGCGCGGCTACCATTCCGGGGTCAGCGACGACCTCGCCGAGGTGGTCGCGCACCTGCGCGCCAGGCGCCCGCAAGCGCCGCTGTACGCGGTCGGCTATTCGCTGGGCGGCAACGTGCTGCTCAAGTACCTGGGCGAAACCGCTGGGGACTGCCCGCTGCTCGGCGGCGTCGCGGTGTCGGTGCCGTTCCGCCTGGACGAGTGCGCCGACCGCATCGGCCTGGGCTTTTCCCGGGTCTACCAGGCGCACTTCATGAAGGCCATGCTGGCCTACGTGCAGGACAAGCAGCGGCTGTTCGGCGAGCAGGGCCAGGCGGAAGGCCTGGCCGCCCTGCAACGCCTCGGTCCGCTGGAGGGCATGCGCACCTTCTGGGACTTCGACGGCCGGGTCACCGCGCCGCTGCACGGCTTCGCCGACGCCAGGGATTACTATCGGCGCGCGTCCAGCCGCTACTACCTGCCGGACATCCGCACGCCGAGCCTGATCATCCATTCCAGCGACGACCCCTTCGTGTTCGCCCGCAGCCTGCCCGATCGCAGCGAACTGGCATCCTGCACCGAGCTGGAGCTGCACGCCCGCGGCGGTCACGTCGGCTTCGTCGACGGCTCTCCGCGCCAGCCCACCTACTACCTGGAACGACGCATCCCCGACTGGCTGGAGGCCCGCCTGCGGCAGCACTGAGCTGGCCGGCGTCCGGCGACGGGCGGCAGAATAGGAACAGGCTGAAGGAAAAAGGGGGGCGAATGGAACTGACGCTGCGGCACAACCCGATGCTCGACGACGCCGACTGCGAGGCGATCCTGGCGATCCACGCGGCGGTCGGCTGGGACCGGCGCATGCCGCCTGCCGAGCTACGCACGCTGTACCAGCATTCCGGGTATTCCCTGCTGGCCGAACGCGACGGCCGCCTGGTCGGCCTGCTGCGCGCCGAGGAAGAAACACCGATTCGCGTCTGGCTGGCGGAAATCGCCGTGCTGCCCGGCGCACAGAGCAGCGGCGTCGGCGCAGCCCTGCTGCGGCGCTTCGCCGAGGATCACCGCGGCGCCTACCTGTTCACCGACGCCACCCTCGGTACCGAAGCCTTCTTCCGCCGCCACGGCATCCACATCCAGCAGGTGCTGGAGAAAACCCTGCGCGATCAGAGCGGCACGTAGAGCCGCTCGGAAATCCCGTCCACCGCATCCTGGGCCTGCGCCTCGATGTGCCCGCTCTCCAGCGCCAGCACCTGGTAGATGCCGCGACGCAGTTGCGCCTCGCTGAGGTCGCCGTCGAGATCGAGGGTGGTGCAGAGGAAGCGCACCCAGGAGGTGAGGATGATCCAGGCGTTGAGGGTCAGGGCCTCCAGCTGGGTCTCGTTCATCCGCAGGATGCCGGCCTCGGTGAAGCCCCGGTAGATCGCCTTGGCGTTGACCAGGCAACGCTGGGCGAAGGCGCGGTAGCGCGCCGCCAGCTCCGGGTCGCTTTCCAGCAGGTGCTCGAGGTCGCGGTGGAGGAAGCGGTAGCGCCACATCGCGGCCAGTAGCGCTTCCAGGTAGAAGGTCTTGTCGTCCACCGTCAGACCCCGCCCTTCGGGCAGGCGCAGGAAACTCTCGACGTGGCTTTCGTACTCGGCGAACAGCTCGGCGATGATCGCCTGCTTGTTCGGGTAGTGGTAGTAGAGGTTCCCAGGCGATATACCCAGGTGGGTGGCGATATGGTTGGTGGTGACGCTGCGCTCGCCCTGGGCGTTGAACAGTTCCAGGCTGGCCTGGGCGATGCGATCGCGGGTCTTGATGCGTGGTGCCATGGGGACGACGGGCTCGTTCGGGTAACAGTGCGGGGCGCGCCCCGCCGTGACAGCGTAGAAGGTACACAAAGCCGGCCGCCCGGGTCAGCCCCCGGGGTGGCGGCCGGCGACCGGCCCGCCTTTCGTTGGGTACGCAAGCGCCGGGCTGGCAGGCATGCTGTTTGACACTTTAGAGTATTTACTCTAGAAATCCAGCGACGCAGCGAAATTCATCGGACCGAACCAGGTCCGCCATAACGACAGACGCGCGGCCACGCAGCCGCCCACGCTTCGCCGAGGAGCCAGCCCATGGTCGCCGATATCGCCTACCTGCAGCAGAGCCAGCAGGAAATCAACCAGCTCGAAGCCCTCTTCGCCCGCCAGCGCGCCGCCTACCTGGCGCAGCCGATGCCCGACGCCACGCAGCGCGTGCAGTGGCTGAAGGCCCTGCGCGACCTGCTGTTCAAGGAACAGCAGGCACTGATCGAGGCCATCGACCGGGACTTCAGCGCGCGCTCCGCCGACGAGACCCTGCTCGCCGAGATCATGCCCAGCCTGCACGGCATCCACTACGCCGCCAAGCGCGTGAAGAAATGGATGAAGCCCGCGCGCCGCGCGGTCGGCCTGCAATTCCAGCCGGCCTCGGCCCAGGTGGTGTACCAGCCGCTGGGCGTGGTCGGGGTGATCGTGCCTTGGAACTATCCGCTGTTCCTCTCCATCGGCCCGCTGACCGGGGCCCTCGCCGCCGGCAACCGGGTGATGATCAAGATGAGCGAGTCGACCCCGGCCACCGGGCGCCTGCTCAAGGACCTGCTGGCGCGGATCTTCCCCGAGGACCAGGTCGCCGTGGTGCTAGGCGAGGTAGACGTCGGCGTGGCCTTTTCCAAGCTGCCGTTCGACCACCTGCTGTTCACCGGCGCCACCAGCGTCGGCAAGCACGTGATGCGCGCCGCCGCCGAGAACCTGACCCCGGTCACCCTGGAGCTGGGCGGCAAGTCGCCGGCGATCGTCTCCGACAGCGTGCCGATGAAGGACGCCGCCGAGCGGATCGCCTTCGGCAAGAGCCTCAACGCCGGGCAGACCTGCGTCGCGCCCGACTACGTGCTGGTACCGAGCCGGCGCGTCGAGGAATTCGTCAGTCAGTACAAGGAGGTGGTCCAGGGCTTCTTCCCGCGTCTTTCGGACAACCCCGACTACACCGCGATCATCAACGAGCGCCAGCTCGGCCGCCTCCGGGGCTATCTCGACGACGCCCGCGAGAAGGGCGCGACCCTCGTCCCGCTGTTCGCCGAAGGCCAGCAACGGCGCCTGCCGCAGACGCTGCTGCTGAACGTCAGCGACGACATGAAAGTGATGCAGGAGGAAATCTTCGGCCCGCTGCTGCCGGTGATCCCCTACGAGCGCCTGGAAGACGCCCTGGCCTACGTCAACCAGCGCCCGCGACCGCTGGCCCTGTACTACTTCGGCTACGACAAGGCGCAGCAGCAGCGCGTGCTGCACGAGACCCACTCAGGCGGCGTGTGTCTGAACGACACCCTGCTGCATGTCGCCCAGGACGACATCCCGTTCGGTGGCGTCGGTCCCTCCGGCATGGGCCACTACCATGGCCACGAAGGCTTCCTCACCTTCAGCAAGGCCAAGGGCGTGTTCAGCAAGCCGCGCTTCAACGCCGCGCGAATGATCTACCCCCCCTACGGCAAGTCGATCCAGAAGCTCGTCTACAAGCTGTTCGTGCGCTGAACCGGGGCGCGTGCGGCGCCCCCTCATTCCTACGCTGCAGGTGACATAACAACAATGAGCGACACCACCCTTGAAAGCGCCGGCCTGTCCCGACGCAGCCTGATGAAAGTCGGCCTGATCGGCGGCGCCTTCCTCGCCACCGCGGGCGTCACCGCCAGCCTCACCGGCTGTTCGGCGGAGAAACCGGCGAGCGGCCTGGAAAAGGTCCGCGAATCCGACCTGCCGTTCCTCCGTGCGCTGCTGCCGGTGATGCTGCTCGGCGCGGTTTCCGCCGAGCAGATGCCGAAAGCCGTGGAGGGCGCGATCCAGAGCCTCGACCACAACCTGGCGCGGCTCTCCCCGGAGATGTTCAAGCTCACCCAGCAACTCTTCGACGTGCTCGCCCTGCCGCTCACCCGTGGCCCGCTCACCGGTATCTGGGGCAGTTGGGAGAACGCCAGCGGCGACGACGTGCGGGCATTCCTTTCGCGCTGGGAAAACAGCTTCATCGGCCTGTTGCGGATGGGCCACAGTTCGCTGATGCAACTGGCGATGATGGCCTGGTACGCCCGCCCCGAGGCGTGGGCCCATTGTGGCTACCCCGGACCGCCGAAGATCGCTTGAGCCGCCCCCGGAACAATACGAAGAGCCCGAAGCCGCCTAGCCTGAGAGTGCATTCATGCCTGTACCCGATCTGTTCGCCGAGGGCCTCGCCCGCGGCTGGAAAACCTACAACGGCTCGCGCCTGGACGACGACCTGGAGCTGGAGGCCGACGTGGTCGTGGTCGGCACCGGCGCCGGCGGCGGCACCACCGCGGAAATCCTCAGCGCCGCCGGCCTGAAGGTGCTGCTGGTGGAAGAAGGCCCGCTGAAGACCAGCAGCGATTTCAAGATGCAGGAGGCCGACGCCTACCCCGAGCTGTACCAGGAAGGCATCGGCCGGATGAGCAAGGACGGCGCCATCACCATCCTCCAGGGCCGCGCCGTGGGCGGCACCACCCTGATCAACTGGACCAGCAGCTTCCGCACCCCGGAACCGACCCTGCAGCACTGGGCCCAGGTCTACGGGGTCAAGGGCCACAGCGCGGAGGACATGGCGCCCTGGTTCGAGAAAATGGAGCAGCGCCTGCACGTGGCGCCCTGGGCGCTGCCGCCGAATGCCAACAACGACGTGATCCGCCTGGGCTGCGAGAAGCTCGGCTATCACTGGAAGGTCATCCCGCGCAACGTCCTCGGTTGCTGGAACCTCGGCTACTGCGGCATGGGCTGCCCGGTCAACGCCAAGCAGTCGATGCTGGTCACCACCATCCCGGCGACCCTCGACAAGGGTGGCGAGCTGCTCTACCTGGCGCGCGCCAACCGGCTGCTGCTGGACGGCGACAAGGTGACGGGCCTCGAATGCCTGGGCATGGATGAGCGCTGCGTGGCGCCCAACGGCCGCCGGATCAGGGTCCGGGCCAGGCACTACGTGCTCTCCGGCGGCGGCATCAACACCCCGGCGATTCTTCTCCGCTCGAAGGCGCCTGATCCGAGCCAGCGGGTCGGCAAGCGCACCTTCCTGCACACGGTGAATTTCAGCGCGGGGCTGTTCGACCGGGTGATCAACCCCTTCTACGGCGCACCGCAGTCGATCTACTCCGACCATTTCCAATGGGACGACGGTGTCACCGGACGCATGTCCTACAAACTGGAGGTGCCGCCGCTGCAACCGTCGCTGGCCTCGGTGCTGCTCGGCGGCTTCGGCAGCGACAACGCCCTGCGCATGGAACAGCTACCGCATACCAACATGATGCTCGCCCTGCTCCGCGACGGCTTCCACCCGGACAGCGCGGAGGGCTCGGTCGGCCTGCGCGGCGACGACACCCCAGTGCTCGACTACCGGATGACCGACTACACCTGGGACGGTATCCGCCGTGCCTTCCATACCATGGCGGAGATCCAGTTCGCCGCCGGCGCCCGGGAAGTGCGGCCGGTGCACAGCGACGCGCGTAGCGCGAAGAACCTGCAGGAGGCGCGCGGGATCATCGACGGCCTGCGCCTGGAGATCTACCGCACGCGCCTGGGCAGCGCCCACGTCATGGGCGGCTGCGCCATGGGCGAAGACCCGGCCGTGGCGGTGGCCGACAGCCTCGGCCGCCATCACCACCTGCGGAACCTGTCGATCCACGACGGCTCGCTGTTCCCCACCAGCATCGGCGCCAACCCGCAGCTCTCGGTCTACGGTCTTACCGCGCAACTGGCCAGCGCGCTGGCCGAACGCCTGGCCAGGGCCTGAACCGCCGCCGCGGCAGCCGGCCCGGCGCCATCAGACCTATGGGCTAAAGGCCGATGGCCCGTGCGTCTTGGCCGCACGGGCATCCCTGCGCTACCATCCGATTCCCTTACGAAACCCTGCCAGGACGTAGCGATGAACCGAGTGCTGTACCCAGGCACCTTCGATCCCATCACCAAGGGTCACGGCGATCTGATCGAACGTGCTTCACGGCTTTTCGACCATGTGATCATCGCGGTCGCCGCCAGCCCCAAGAAGAACCCCCTGTTCAGCCTGGAACAGCGGGTTGCGCTGGCCCAGGAGGTCACCAAGCACCTGCCGAACGTCGAGGTGGTGGGCTTCTCCACCCTGCTGGCGCACTTCGTCAAGGAGCAGAAGGCGAATGTCTTCCTCCGCGGCCTGCGCGCGGTTTCCGACTTCGAGTACGAGTTCCAGCTGGCCAACATGAACCGCCAGCTCGCCCCCGACGTGGAAAGCATGTTCCTCACCCCGTCGGAGAAGTACTCTTTCATTTCCTCGACGCTGGTCCGGGAAATCGCCGCTCTCGGCGGGGATATCAGCAAGTTCGTGCATCCGGCCGTGGCAGACGCCCTGGCGGAACGTTTCAAGCGCTGATCCGCGTCTCTCCGCCGGCCTCCCGTCGGCGTCCCGCGTGCACTGCGGGCGCCGATGCGGCACAATTCCGCTATTCCCGTTACCGATGCCGTGGCTGTCCGTCGCGGTTGGAGTTGTTAGATGTCCCTGAAAATCACTGACGATTGCATCAATTGCGACGTCTGCGAACCCGAATGCCCGAACGGCGCGATCTCGCAAGGCGAAGAAATCTATGTGATCGATCCCAATCTCTGCACCGAGTGCGTCGGCCACTACGACGAGCCGCAGTGCCAGCAGGTCTGTCCGGTGGACTGCATTCCCCTTGACGACGCCAATGTCGAGAGCAAGGAACAGTTGATGGAGAAATACCGGAAGATCACCGGCAAGGCCTGATCCCCGCCGGCGCCTGTCCTTCAGGGACGGTTCGCGCCCCGTCCGACGCGCTTTTGGCTATCCTTGGCAATCCAGTCTGAGGCGTTCGCGGTCCCGTCCCGCGAACGCCGCTGAACAGTGAGCCGCCATGTCCTTCCTGAACCTGCCCGTCCGTACCCTGGTCGCCGCCTGCGGCCTGTCCCTGCTCAGCCTCGCGGCGCATGCCGACAGCTTTCGCGGCGACGCCCACGCACCGCAGCAGGCCGCCGTCGCCACGCCACATCCGGCCGCGACCGTCGCCGGCCTGGAAACCCTGGCCAATGGCGGCAACGCCTTCGACGCCGCGGCGGCCATCGCCGCTGCCCTGGCGGTAGCCGAGCCTTACGGCTCGGGACTCGGCGGCGGTGGATTCTTCCTTCTGCGCCAGGCCGGTGCGCAGCCGACCTATCGCTTCCTCGACGCCCGCGAGCGCGCGCCGAAGGCCGCCTACGCCGACATGTACCGGCGCAATGGCAAGGTCGACCCCAGGCTGTCCGTCGACGGCCCGCTGGCGGCGGCGATCCCCGGCCTGCCGGCGGCGCTGGTCGAATTGAGCAGCCGCTACGGACGCAAGCCCCTGGCCGACAATCTGGTGCCGGCGATCCGCCTGGCGGTGGATGGCGTCTCCGTCGACCGGATCTACCGTGACCGCGCCGCCATGCGCCTGGAAGCGATGCGCAAGGACCCGGAAACCGCGCGGATCTTCCTCGACAAGGGCGGAATCCCCGACGAATGGAACCTGCTCCGCCAACCGCAGCTGGCACGTACCCTGGAACGCCTCGGGCGCTACGGGCGGATTGGTTTCTACGAAGGCGAGACAGCGGACAAGCTGCTCACCGGGGTCCGCGCCGGCGGCGGCATCTGGAGCGCGGCCGACCTGCGCGACTACCGGGTGATCGAACGCCGCCCGCTGGAGGTGAAGCTGGCCAACGGCCGCGAACTGATCAGCGCACCGCCGCCCTCGGCCGGCGGCGTCGCCCTGGCGCAGAGCCTGCAGATGCTGGAACAGCTGCCGTGGCAGAAGGCCGAGCCGGTACAGCGTGCCCATTACGTGCTGGAGGTCCTGCGCCGTGCCTACCGCGATCGAGGCCTGCTCGGCGACCCGGACTTCGTCGCCAACCCGCTGCCCAGTTTGCTGGCGCCGGACTACCTGAAGCGCCTTGCCGCCGGCATCGACCCGCGCCGCGCCACGCCCAGCTCGGCGCTGCCGGAGGCGCCGGCCTGGCGCGAAGGCGACCACACCACCCACTTCGCGGTGATCGATGCCCAGGGCAACGCGGTGGCCGCCACCCTCTCAGTGAACCTGCCGTTCGGCGCTGCCTTCACCGTTCCCGATACCGGCGTGGTGCTGAACAACGAGATGGACGATTTCGCCGCCGACACCCAGGGCGCCAACAGCTACGGCCTGGCCGGCAGCCAGGCGAACGCGGTGGCGGCCGGCAAGCGCCCGCTGTCGAGCATGAGCCCGAGCTTCCTGGAAAGCCCGACCGACTTCGCCGCCTTCGGCACCCCTGGCGGCAGCCGCATCCCGAGCATGGTGCTGATCTCCATGCTGCAGTACTTCGACGGCCGCCCGGTCGGCCAATGGGTCGCCGCGCCGCGCTACCACCACCAGTACAAGCCGGACGTCGTCGAGTACGAACCGCGCGCCTTCAGCGATGCCGAGGCCGCCGAACTGCGCCGGCGCGGCTATCAGCTCAAACGTCTGGAGCGCAGCTACGGCAACCAGCAGGTGCTCTACTGGGACAAGCGCAGCGGCCGCGTCGACGCCGCCAGCGACCCGCGCGGGATCGGCTACTCGTCTCTGTCCCTGGAGGCGCAAACGCAGCCTCGGCCGCACTGAACAAACGAGAGACAGCGCTCAAAAAATGTTCGACGATCTCACCCAGATAGGCGCCGCGTAGGGATTTCGCCGACGAGTCCAGCTGGCAATCCAGGCGGCGTGCCTCACTGGCTCGCCGCTTCAACCGCCTGCTGCGCATCCTCCGCACTGGCTTCCACCGCCTCCGGGTCAGACGGGGCGCCCTCCATGCCTCGGCCGGAGTGCCGGCGATCGGCGGCACCGGAGCAGTCGGCGACACCGGACAGCTCTCCATCCAGCGCAGCATGAATCCAGTTTTCCAGGCGGGTGTACCAGGCTGCGTTCGCGGCGCTCTCCAACCAGGCGATGGCATCCGCATCCTGCTGCTGTGCGGCCTTTTCCAGCCAGAGCCGCGCTTGCAGCTTGTTCATCCCGGCACCGGAACCGTTCCAGTAGGCCTCGCCCACCTTGAACTGGGCACGGGCATCTCCCTGGGTCGCAGCCTTGCAGAACCAGTGGAAGGCCTTTTCCCGGCTGCCGGCATAACGGTCCAGCAGGGCGGCTTCCTCGTCTGAAGTGGCGGAATAGACGCCTTGCGAGTCGTCCAGGTAGAACCATCCCAGATTGGTTTCGGCGTCTTCGCTACCGCTGGCCGCCGCGCGTTCGAACCAGGTCCCGGCCTTCACCCGGTCCTGGTCGACCCCTTCGCCTCTCCAGTAGAGAACGCCCATTTCATTCTGGGCGGCGGCATCCCCCTGCTCCGCGGCCTTCCGGAACCAGCGTGCCGCCTCGGTCTTGTCCTGTGGCCCGCCGTCACCATCGCGATAGAGCATGGCCAGTTGGATCTGCGCGCGGACCATCCCCGCAGCGGCCGCCTTGCCCCACCATTCGCGCGCGCTGGCGTAGTTCCGTTGCTGGTAGAAGTAGGCGCCGAAATCGAACAGAGCCTGCGGCTCCCCCGTCTCGGCGGCCTGGCGGAGGCGGGTGAATTCGGCGAACAGTTCATCGCCGCGCTTGTCGCCCTGCTCGGCCTTGGACTGCTCCTTGGCGAGGTCGGACACCGCATCCTCCGCCCAGGCGAACGAGGGTACGGCAAGAGCAAGGACGGACAGGAACACCCACTGACTGAACATACGCGAAATCCTTATCTTGGTTGAGTCGGTCGGCCACCCCTGGTCGACCTTGTGACCTTGCTGGTCAGCAGGACACTGTCACCATCGGAGAGTCCGATCAAGTGCCGCGAACGGTCCGTGCGGAACATCTGTCATCGGCCGATGCGGCGCTATAGCTGCCGCCTGCCGTGGCGGAAGAAAAGACTTAGCCCAATCTCCGTGCCCCCTGCAATGCATCGAGAAAACAAAAAGCCGGTCGATGACCGGCTTTTTTTCATTCCGTTGGAAACTCAGCTTTCGTCGTGGTTATAGCCGCTGGTGGTGCAGCCCAGGCAACGGACGAAGGCTTCCTTGCCCGGATCGACCACCAGCGCCTGGCCGGCCTTGCCGACGCTGCCGCTGGCCGCGGTGAACGGCAGGCTGACCACGAAGGCCACCGCCCCGACGGCCGTGGCGGCGATCAGGAAGGGACGGGCGATGAGCAGATCGCCGATCATGGCGTACGCGGGGGGCGCTTCGACGGTGTACATCGGGTCGCCGCTGGCGTTTTCCTGCACGGCATCCGCCAGCGCGGGCATGGACGAGAGCCCGGTGGTCAGCGCCAGCACGAGCGCGGTGGTGCGAAACAGGTTCATGGAGGCGGTCCTTTCTGGTTTTTGGTTGGGCAGATATCGCCTAACTATAACAGCGCTGCGGGTAGTGCCAGCGTGACCGCCTTCAATCGCCGAGGAATGCGTAGTGCGGCTTTTTCGGGATGAACGGCCGGTAGAAGCCGATCAGGCTGCACAGGTCGGCGTCCTCGTTGCCGGTCGGCCAGAAGGGTTCGCCGATGACGATCCGCCGGTTTTCGTAGTCCAGCGCCGCCGGTACCACCGGTACGCCGGCGCCACGGGCGATGTGGTAGAAGCCCATGCGCCAGCGGTCGACCTTCTTGCGCGTGCCTTCCGGAGCGATGATCAGCATGAACTCACGGTGCTCGCGGAAGGCCTGGATCGCCTGGTCCACGGTATTCAGCTTCAGGTGGCGCTGGATCGGGATACCGCCCCAGCGCCGCATCAGGCCGCCCAGCGGGCCGTTGAACAGGGTGTGCTTGCCGAACCAGCGGGCGTTCAGGCGCAGGACGAACTTGGCGGCAAGGAAGGCCACGAAGTCCCAGTTCGAGGTGTGGTGGGCGCCGATCACCACGAACTTGTCGAGCGCGGGCAATTGGCCCTCGATCTTCCAGCCGGAGAGTTTCAGCATGGCATGGCCGAGCGACTCGACCAGGGTGTTGCGAGGCAGGTAATTGCCGGACATCGTGCACCTTTCTTATGGCAGGCCGCTCACCGTGGCGGCCCTTCTTGTGGCGGTAGAGTATGCGCGGCGCGGCGCTTCAGCGTTGGCAGCGCGGGCAGTACACGCTGGCGCGCTGGCCTAGGCGGATCTCGCGCAGGGTGCTGCCGCAGACCTTGCAGAACTCCCCGCCACGGCCATAGACGAACAATTCCTGCTGGAAGTAACCGGGCTGGCCGTCGCCGCCGACGAAATCGCGCAGGGTGGTGCCGCCGCGCTCGATGGCGATCGCCAGGATCCGCTTGATCTCCTCCGCCAGGCGCAGGTAGCGCGCCTTGGAGATGCTCCCGGCGGGCTTGCGCGGATCGATGCCGGCGGCGAACAGCGCTTCGCTGGCGTAGATGTTGCCGACCCCGACCACCACCGCGTTGTCCATGATGAACGGCTTGACCGCCATGCTCCGCCCGCGCGACAGCTCGAACAGACGCTGGCCGGCGAAAGCGTCGGTCAGCGGTTCCGGGCCGAGGTTGCGCAGCAACTCGTGTTCCAGTGGCGCCAGGCTCCAGAGCATGGCGCCGAAGCGCCGCGGATCGGTGTAGCGCAGGGCCATGCCCGAGGCCAGCTCGATGTCGACGTGCTCGTGGCGACTGGCCGGGGTGCCGCTCTCCACCAGCCTCAGGCTGCCGGACATGCCCAGGTGGCTGATCAGCGTACCGGCCTCGGCGCCCAGCAGCAGGTACTTGGCGCGGCGCTCGACGCTGACGATGCGTTGTCCGGACAGGCGCACGTCCAGGTCTTCGGGAATCGGCCAGCGCAGGCGCCGCTCGCGCACGATCACGCGCTCGACGCGCTGGCCTTCGAGGTAGGGGGCGATGCCCCGGCGGGTGGTTTCGACTTCGGGTAGTTCGGGCATGGCGGCAGCAATCCGGTTGACCGCGGCACCTTAGCAGGAAGCGCCGCGGCGCGGCCAGTCAGTAGCTGCCCTGGCCGACGCCCAGCTCGAGGATCGAGCCCTTGAGGTTCTCGAAGTCGTAGTCGGTGAGCCCGACGTAGTCCAGCACCAGCGCACCGATGCTGTTCCATTCGTGGTCTTCCGGCTGGTTGCCGAGGACCCGGTGCGAACCGCAGATGTGCTCGGCCATCTTCAGGATCGCCAGCAGGTTCTTCAGTTGGGTATCGCGTGCCGATTCGTCGCCGAAGATCGACAACGCGTTGTGGTGGTTGGCGATCGCCTCGCAGACGTGCTCCGGCAGGCGCCAGGAGCGCGCGGTGTAGTAGCCGACCACCGCATGGTTGGTGTTCAGCACGCGGTTCTCGGTGTCCACCACCCGGCGTTCGTCGCTGGCGGCGGCGTAGGCCTCTTCCAGCACCGCCATGTAGTGCGGGAAGCGCTTGAGCATCAGCGGGATGCCGCAATTGTGGAACAGGCCGAGAGCGTAGGCTTCGTCCACCGATTCGTAGCCGATCCGCTTGGCCAGGCTCAGGCAGCTCATGGCCACGTCCTGGGCGGTGTCCCAGAAACGGTTGAGGGTGACGATGGTGTCGTCGCTCATCTCACCCTTGATCGACTGGGCGTTGATCAGGTTGATCACCGAACGACTGCCCAGCAGGTTCACCGCGCGCTGGATCGAAGTGATGCGATTGGCCAGGCCGAAGAACGGCGAGTTCACCAGTTTCAGGAGAGCCCCGGAAAGGCCCGGGTCCTGGCTGATCAGCCTGGCAATGTTCTTCAGGTCCGGATTGGGCATGACCTGCTCCATCTGCAGGTCGACCATGATCTGGGGTTGCGGCGGCACGCTGATGCCTTGCAGGGCCTGGCGGATCTGCTCGGCGGTGAGTTCTTGGACCATGAGGACGGAGGCGAAAGTTGACGGTGCGCGCAGTTTACCCGGAGAACCCCGCCATGGGGCGGGCTTCTACCGGAAAAGCGGCGCCAGGCAACGGACATGGAACTTTTCCCGCAGCCGCCAGGGTCGGAATGAATACCCCTTCTGATATCGGGAGACATGCCATGACCCAATCCCTGCACGGCAAGGTCGTCGCCGCCCTGGTGACCGACGGTTTCGAACAGGTCGAACTGACCGGTCCGAAAAAAGCCCTGGAAGACGCCGGCGCCACGGTAAGGATTCTTTCCGACAAGGCCGGCGAGGTGCGCGGCTGGAACCATCACCAGCCAGCCGAGGCCTTCCGCGTCGACGGCACCTTCGAAGACGCCAGCCTGGACGACTACGACGCCCTGCTGCTGCCCGGCGGGGTGATCAATTCCGACCAGATCCGCAGCCTGGCCAAGGCCCAGGAACTGGCGATCCGCGCCGAACAGGCGAGCAAGCCGGTGGCGGTGATCTGCCACGGCGCCTGGCTGCTGATCTCCGCCGGACTGGTGCAGGGTCGTACCCTGACCAGTTGGCCGTCGCTCAAGGACGACATCAACAACGCCGGCGGCCACTGGGTGGACCAGGAGGTAGCGGTGGACGGCAAGCTGGTGAGCAGCCGCAAACCCGAAGACATCCCGGCCTTCAACCGTCGATTCATCGAAATCCTCGCCGGCTGAACGGCCCGCGTTCGCGCAGCGGCGAATCCCGTCGCTGCGCTATAATCGCGCTCTTTTGCCGGAGCCTTTCCCATGACCCTGCCCAGCTTGCGTCTCAAAGCCAACGCCGAGCGCCGCCTGCGCGCCGGCCACCTGTGGGTCTACAGCAACGAGGTGGATGTCGCCGCGACGCCGCTGAATGCCTTCGCCGCCGGCGACCAGGCGGTGCTGGAAATGGCCAACGGCAAGCCGCTGGGCATCGTCGCGCTGAGCCCGAACAATCTCATCTGCGGCCGCCTCATTTCCCGTGATACCAAGCACGTTCTCGACAAATCGCTGCTGGTTCATCGCATCAACATCGCCCTCAGCCTGCGCGAGCGGCTTTTCGACAAGCCGTTCTACCGGCTGGTCTACGGCGATTCCGACCTGCTGCCCGGCCTGGTGGTCGATCGCTTCGGCGACGTGCTGGTGGTGCAACTGGCGTCCGCAGCCATGGAACTGCGCAAGGACGAGGTGCTCGCCGCCCTGCTGCAGGTGCTCAAGCCCGCCGCCGTGCTCTGGAAGAACGACTCCAGCGCGCGCGACGCCGAGGGCCTGGAACGCTACGTGGCCAATGCCTACGGCGAAGTGCCGGAGTGGGTCGCCCTGGAAGAGAACGGCGTGAAGTTCGAGGCGCCGGTGCTGGCCGGGCAGAAGACCGGCTGGTTCTACGACCACCGCATGAACCGTGCGCGCCTGGCGCCCTACGTGCGGGGCAAGCGGGTCCTCGACCTGTTCAGCTATATCGGTGGCTGGGGCATCCAGGCCGCCGCCTTCGGCGCCAGCGAAGTGATGTGCGTGGACGCGTCCGCCTTCGCCCTCGACGGCGTCGAGCGCAACGCGGCACTGA
Organism: Pseudomonas sp. 22490; assembly: GCF_052044465.1. Classification (NCBI taxonomy): domain Bacteria; kingdom Pseudomonadati; phylum Pseudomonadota; class Gammaproteobacteria; order Pseudomonadales; family Pseudomonadaceae; genus Pseudomonas; species Pseudomonas sp. 22490. The sequence goes on from NZ_JBQENS010000002.1 coordinate 346,160, forward strand.
ACGGCGTGGCGGAGAAGGTCGCCTGCGTCGAGGGCGACGTGTTCGAGGCCCTGCGCGAGCTGAAGGCCGCCGACGAACGCTTCGACGTGGTGATCGCCGACCCGCCGGCCTTCATCAAGCGCAAGAAGGACCTGAAGAACGGCGAGGCCGCCTACCGCCGTCTCAACGAACAGGCCATGCGCCTGCTGAGCAAGGACGGCATCCTGGTCAGCGCCTCCTGCTCGATGCACCTGCCCGAGGACGACCTGCAGAACATCCTGATCGGCAGCGCCCGCCATCTCGACCGCAACATCCAGCTGCTCGAGCGCGGCGGCCAGGGCCCCGACCATCCGGTGCACCTGGCGATCGCGGAAACCCGCTACATCAAGAGCCTGACCTGCCGGCTGCTGCCCAACGGCTGAGCCCGTCCCGGCGGATGAGCGCCTGCGTTCATCCGCCCTACGGCCACCGCCGCTCATGGCGCGACGGGCGGCGCAAGACGCCAGCCGGGTCGCGACGCGCCGCTCCGCCGACCGCCAGCCTTCCCCATTCGCCCGCTCTGGGCTTAGAATCCGGGCATTCCTCGCCAATCATCCCCCGGCGGGCAGTGAGCCCAGGCCGTCGCCAATGGTGACCCCATTCAGACCCCGGCCAACTCCGTACACTCGGCTATTCCCCGTTTGCATCCGGTTCCTTCGACGCTCACGATACAGTCATAACCCGAACCTGATTAGCCGCAGGAAATCGTCATGCCCGATTACCGCTCGAAAACCTCCACCCACGGCCGCAACATGGCCGGCGCCCGCGCCCTCTGGCGCGCCACCGGGATGAAGGACGAAGACTTCAAGAAGCCGATCATCGCCATCGCCAACTCCTTCACCCAGTTCGTGCCCGGCCACGTGCACCTGAAGGACCTCGGCCAACTGGTCGCCCGCGAGATCGAGAAGGCCGGCGGCGTGGCCAAGGAATTCAACACCATCGCCGTCGACGACGGCATCGCCATGGGCCACGACGGCATGCTCTATTCGCTGCCGAGCCGGGAGATCATCGCCGACTCCGTGGAATACATGGTCAACGCCCACTGCGCCGACGCCATCGTCTGCATCTCCAACTGCGACAAGATCACCCCCGGCATGCTGATGGCCGCGCTGCGCCTGAACATCCCGGTAGTGTTCGTCTCCGGCGGGCCGATGGAAGCCGGCAAGACCAAGCTGGCCAGCCACGGCCTGGACCTGGTCGATGCCATGGTGGTGGCCGCCGACGACTCCTGCTCCGACGAGAAGGTCGCCGAGTACGAGCGCAGCGCCTGCCCGACCTGCGGCTCCTGCTCCGGCATGTTCACCGCCAACTCGATGAACTGCCTGACCGAGGCGCTCGGCCTGTCGCTGCCGGGCAACGGCTCGACCCTGGCCACCCACGCCGACCGCGAGCAACTGTTCCTGCGCGCCGGGCGCCTGGCCGTGGAACTCTGCCAGCGCTATTACGGCGAAGGCGACGACAGCGTGCTGCCGCGCAACATCGCCAACTTCAAGGCCTTCGAGAACGCCATGACCCTGGACATCGCCATGGGCGGCTCGACCAATACCATCCTGCACCTGCTGGCCGCCGCCCAGGAGGCCGAGGTGCCGTTCGACCTGCGCGACATCGACCGCCTGTCGCGCAAGGTGCCGCAACTGTGCAAGGTGGCGCCGAACATCCAGAAGTACCACATGGAAGACGTGCATCGCGCCGGCGGCATCTTCTCCATCCTCGGCGAACTGGCCCGCGGTGGCCTGCTGCACACCGACGTCCCCACCGTGCACAGCCCGAGCATGGCCGACGCCATCGCCCAGTGGGACATCACCCAGACCCGCGACGAAGCCGTGCACACCTTCTTCAAGGCCGGTCCGGCGGGCATCCCGACCCAGACCGCGTTCAGCCAGAACACCCGCTGGCCGAGCCTGGACGACGACCGCGCCGAGGGCTGCATCCGCAGCGTCGAGCATGCCTATTCCAAGGAAGGCGGGCTGGCCGTGCTCTACGGCAACATCGCTCTCGACGGCTGCGTGGTGAAGACCGCCGGGGTCGACGAGTCGATCCACGTGTTCGAAGGCAGCGCGAAGATATTCGAAAGCCAGGACGCCGCGGTGAAAGGCATCCTCGGCGACGAGGTGAAGGCCGGCGACATCGTGATCATCCGCTACGAAGGACCGAAGGGCGGGCCGGGCATGCAGGAAATGCTCTATCCGACCAGCTACCTGAAGTCCAAGGGCCTGGGCAAGCAGTGCGCCCTGCTCACCGACGGACGCTTCTCCGGCGGCACCTCGGGCCTGTCCATCGGTCACGCCTCCCCGGAAGCCGCCGCCGGCGGCGCCATCGGCCTGGTGCAGGACGGCGACAAGGTGCTGATCGACATTCCCAATCGCTCGATCAACCTGCTGGTCAGCGACGAAGAACTCGCCGCACGCCGCGCCGAACAGGACAAGAAGGGCTGGAAGCCGGCCGCGCCGCGTGCCCGCCGCGTCAGCACCGCGCTCAAGGCCTACGCCCTGCTCGCCACCAGCGCCGACAAGGGCGCGGTACGCAACAAGGCGCTGCTGGACGGCTGAATCGTCCCGCGACGAAAAAAGCCCGGTCCCGCGCCGGGCTTTTTCATTCACGCGTACGCGCGCCGAATGGCGGATAACCGCAAGCGGTCATTCGCCCTACCGCTCACCCACGCTCCAACCGCAGGGCGCATACGCCACCGGCGTTATCCGCCGACATGCGACGCAGCCAGGCCTGGGCGAGACCGCGTTCGCCCAGTAAAATCGCGCTCTTTTTCCCCGGACCGCCACCATGAGTTCCCTGCAAAGCCCGTCGGACGCCAGCGCCCGCAACGACCTGGTCTATGGCCTGGACGACCGTCCCAGCGCTCCCATCGCCCTGCTCGCCGCCCTCCAGCACCTGCTGGCGATCATCGTGCCGATCGTTACCCCCGGCCTGCTGATCTGCCAGGCGCTGGGCGTATCGCCGCGCGACACCAATCTGATCGTGTCGATGTCGCTGGTGATCTCCGGCATCGCCACCTTCGTCCAGTGCAAGCGCTTCGGCCCGTTCGGCGCCGGACTGTTGATCGTCCAGGGCACCAGCTTCAACTTCGTCGGCCCGCTGATCGCCGGCGGGGCGCTGATGGTCAAGCAGGGCACGCCGGTGGAAAGCGTGATGGCGGCGATCTTCGGCGTGGTCATCGCCGGCTCCTTCGTCGAGATGGGCATCTCGCGCATACTGCCGTTCGTCAAGCGGCTGATCACCCCGCTGGTGACCGGCATCGTCGTGCTGATGATCGGCCTGACCCTGATCAAGGTCGGCCTGATCAGCATGGGCGGCGGCTTCTCGGCGATGTCCAACGGCACCTTCGCCAACGGCGAGAACCTGCTGCTGTCCGGTGTGGTGCTGGGCATCATCGTGGTGCTCAACCGCATCCCGGTGGTATGGATGCGCAGTTGCGCCATCGTCATCGCCCTGGCCGTCGGCTACGCGCTGGCCGGCTACCTCGGTCGCCTGGACTTCACCGGCATGCACCAGGCCGAGCTGTTCCAGGTACCGACCCCGCTGCACTTCGGCCTGGACTTCTCCTGGCCGCTGTTCATCCCGATGCTGGTGATCTACCTGGTCACCTCCCTGGAAGCCATCGGCGACGTCACCGCCACCAGCAAGGTGTCTAAGCAACCGGTGGAAGGCCCGCTGTGGATGCAGCGGATCAAGGGCGGCGTGCTGGTCAACGGCGCCAACTCGTTCCTCGCCGGTATCTTCAATACCTTCCCCAGCTCAGTGTTCGCCCAGAACAACGGGGTGATCCAGCTCACCGGCGTGGCCAGCCGCTACGTCGGCCTGTGGATCGCCGCCATGCTGGTCCTGCTCGGCCTGTTCCCGAGCGTCGCCGGGGTCATCCAGGCGGTGCCGGAACCGGTACTGGGCGGCGCGGCGATGGTGATGTTCGGCGCGGTGGCCGCTTCGGGCATCAACATCCTCGCCGGCATCCAGCTGGACCGCCGTGCCCTGCTGATCATCGCCGTATCCCTGGCCCTCGGCCTGGGCGTTTCGCAGGTGCCGGAGTTCCTCGCGCACATGCCCGCGGCGCTGCGCAACGTGCTGGAGTCCGGGGTCGCCACCGGCGGCATCTGCGCCCTGCTGCTGAACTGGTTCCTGCCGGAAAGCCCGGTCCAGAAGGCCGGACACTGATAGGCGCGGCGCCACCTCCGGGTGGCGTCGCGGTTTTCGCCGAAGGGTTTTCGTACCCGGCCAATGGTTGGGTATGATCGACGGCATGGCCATGCCCGTCGGCCACCCTCTTCCGTCCCGCAACCCGGACCCGCGCCCATGCCCCAGTCCCGCCGCCCGTTGCGCATCGGCCTGATCGCCGACACCCATGGCCTGCTCCGGCCCGAGGCGCTGGAACGGTTGCGCGGCTGCGACCAGTTGATCCATGCCGGCGACATCGGCAAGCCGGAAATCCTCGCCGAGCTGGAACGCCTGGCGCCGCTCTCGGTGGTGCGCGGCAACAACGACACCCAGGACTGGGCGGCGGACATCCCCGAGCGCCTGCTGCTGAAGATCGGCCGGCTGACCCTCTATGTGCTGCACGACCTCAAGCGACTCGACCTCGACCCGGCCGCCGAAGGCATCGACGTGGTGGTCGCCGGACATTCGCACAAGCCGCTGAAGGAAGAGCGCGACGGCGTGCTCTACCTCAACCCGGGCAGCGCCGGGCCGCGGCGCTTCAGCTTGCCGATCGGGATCGGCGTGCTGGAAGTGGCGGGGAAGAAGATCGAGGCGGAGCTGATCACCCTCTGACCCCGCCTGGAACCGTCAGCGGCGCTCCCATACCTCGAAGGCGTAGGCAGGCGCATCGTCAGCCGCGGCGTGTTCGATGCTCGACGCCAGGCGCCAGGCCGCACCATCGATCTCGGGGAAAAAGGCGTCGCCCTCCGGCGCCAGGCCAACCCGGGTCAGGTAGAGACGCGCGGCGCGCGGCAAGGCCTCGGCATAGAGCTGGGCGCCGCCGATCAGCATCAGTTCGTCGGCGTCCTCCGCCTGCGCCCACGCCTCGGCGCGCGCCAGCGCGGCGTCCAGGCTGGCGAACACTTCCGCACCTTCCAGTGCCAGGCCGGCCTGGCGGCTGACCACCAGGTTTAGCCGGCCCGGCAGCGGCCGACCCAGCGAGTCCCAGGTCTTGCGCCCCATGATCACCGGCTTGCCGAGGGTCATCGCCTTGAAATGCTTGAGGTCGGCCGGCAGGCGCCAGGGCAGGCGGTTGTCGATGCCGATCGCGCGGTTCTCGCCAAGGGCGGCGATCATCGCCAGCGGTCGTGCCATGGGGTTACCTCATCGTGGAAGGACAAAGGCGCGAGGATAAACACTCGCGCCGGCGGACTCCAGGCCAACTGTGCGGGCCGGCCTACAAGGGATTGGCATACGGCGGCACCTGCATGAAGAAGGTGCCATCCTCGTTGACCTGGGTGGTGCCGGTCGCCAGCACCTTGCGGTAGTCCTGCAGGTTGAAGGTCAGCACCTGGTCCGGGGTCTCGGTCTTCAGCAGCACCTGGGCGTAGGTGATGAGGATTTCGAAGATCTTCAGGTCGCCCGACTGTAGCCAGAGGAAGGATGGGCCCGCCGCGGCCGGCGGGCTGAACACCGGCGACGGCTGGCCGGGCGCCTGGGAGAAACGCAGGTGCAGCCCCTGGTCGTCGAGCCAGGCCTCCTGTACGTGGCCGTCGATGCCCAGCAGCGGGAAGACCTTGCGGTAGTCCAGGCGCATGGCGCTGCCCACCAGGCTCGCCCCCGGCCGATCGAGGCTGACCAGCGCCGACATCGGCAGGCCGACCAGGCTCATCGCCCCGTACAGCGGCAGACCGATCACCCTCAACTGGTCGGGCCGATAGACCAGCGCGCCGCTGGCCGCGTCCACCTCCACGCCGCCGCCCAGCCGCAGCGGCAGCCAGGGCCCTACGCCGAGCGGACGCACCCGCCCCTCCACCTCCAGGCGTCCCGCCGCACTGCTCATGCGGAAGTCCTTCAACATGGTCCCGTCGTAGGCGAGGATGTGCTCGTTGAACAGGTTGGCCAGTTGCCGCGGGCTGAGCAGCACCTCGCCCTCCATCACCTGGAAATGCATGTCCTGCGGACGGTCGAAGTCCACCGGCTGGCCGGCCCGGTTCGGCACCAGCCAGCCCTTCAGCTCGGGCACGTGGAAACCGATGTTGCCGCGCAGGTACATGTCCACGTTGCGCAGCAGTATGCCGACACCATCCTGGCCGGAATCCGCCGGCCCGGCCGTACGCATGGGCAGCGGCACCGGCGCCGGGGGGACCTGCCGGTACCAGCCCTCGCGCAGCAGGGCCAGTTCGCGCTGCTGCCGGTCGATGGCGCTTTCGGCCTGGGCCGCGCTGGCCGCCAACAGGCAACAGCCAAGCAGTACGCCCCACGGACGCCGGCTCACAGCCGTGCCTCCAGCGGCGCCGGCGCCTTCACCGGCGACACGGCGATCTGCACCATGCCGTCCTCGCGCAGGCGGATCACGCCGTTCTGCAGTTGCCGCCGGTAGTCGTAGAGATTGAACAGCAGCGGCTGCCCCGGGCTGAGGCTGGTGAACAGGGCATAGGCCTTGACCAGCACGGTGCGCGCCATCTTGATATCGCCGCCCTCGATGAACATGTAGCTGTCCGGCGCCCGTAATGCCGGCCATTGCAGGTCGGCCAGGGAGTCGCCGAGGGCGAGTTGCATGCCGCCGTCGGCCAGGGCCAGGCGACTGACGCGGAAGTCCAGGCGCGGCGGCGGGAACAAACCGTCGAGGTCGACGCGGATGCGGTTGCCGACCAGTTCCATGTGCCGGGTCTTCAGCTTCAGCACCTCGGACATCTCGATCGAGGCCGCCGCCAGCGACGAAGTGACCTCGACCCCGTCGACGAAGATCCGCCGGGGTACCAGGGTCACCTCCAGCGGACCGCTCAGCTCGATCTCGGTGAGCATCCGCAGCGGCCGCCAGCGCCCCTTGCGCAACAACTCGCCACGCACTTCCTGGCCGTCCTTGCGGGTGTTCATACTGAGGTTGCGCACGGCCGCGCGGGACGCGGCGAGGTCCTGGTTGAGCAGGGTCGCCAGGGTGGCGTCGCTGACGAATATCTCGCCGGCCTGGATCCGCGCCACCATCGCCGTCGGATCGTCGAGCGACAAGGGCGCGCCGGGACGAGTCGGCTCCATGCGGATCAGCATGCGCTGGATGAAGAAACCGATGTCGTCGTGCAGGCGGAAGTCGGTATCGGCGATCCACAGTCGCGAACTCGCCGATCCCGAGCCGCGGGCGCCGACGCTCGCCTCCAGCGTGCGCGGCGGCACGGCGCTCATCAGGCTGTCCGGCTGGCGTCCCCAGTCATCGGTAGCGGCCGTCGGCACACGCGCTTCGACACGGGCCGGCGGCGCCACGGCCTGGCCGCCGTGGGCATCGAAGGCCAGCCAGGCGCCCAGCAACAGGCAGGCCAGTTGCAACGACAGGCAGGGAAACGCGGAGGCAGGTTGCGCGGAAGCCATCACCGATCCTCTTATTGTTATGCGAGCGCCGTCACCCTATACCCTGCCCCGGCCGTCCGCCCCTTTCGTTGGATTGGCCGGGAAAACGCCGACGTCGTCACGCTGGCGGCGATTGTCACGGGAATGTCGCGAAACGGGCAAAGAAGTATCACCTGGCTGCGTCAATCTGCTGGACTGGAACACTCCCGAACCGCCGACGAGGACCCGTCATGCAACCAGCCTTCCTGCGCCGCCACCTCGGCGCCGCCTGCCTGATGCTCGCCGCTGGCCTGGCCAGCGCCGCCCACGCCGACACCGGCAACGTACAACGCGCCATCGACTGGGCCCAGGGCCAGGCCTCCGTTCGCCACCCGGCCAGCGACGAACGCTCGCCGCTGGTCATCGCCCACCGGGGCGCCAGCGGTTACGTACCGGAACACACCCTGGGCGCCTACGCCCTGGCGGTGATGATGGGCGCCGACTACGTCGAGCCGGACCTGGTGATGACCCGCGACGGCAAGCTGGTCGCCCGCCACGACAACGAACTGGGCCTGACCACCGATGTCGCCCAGCACCCGGAATTCGCCGACCGCAAGCGCACGCAGAAAGTCGACGGAGTGGAACTCACCGGCTGGTTCAGCGAAGACTTCACCCTCGCCGAACTGAAGACCCTGCGCGCCATCGAGCGCATCCCCACGATCCGCCCGGGCAATGCGCGCCTGGACGGCAGCTTCGAGATCCCCACCCTGCAGGAGATCATCGACCTGGTGAAAAGCCTGCAGATCAGCCAGCAGCGCACCATCGGCCTGTACCCCGAGATCAAGCACGGCACCCACTTCCAGCGCCTCGGCCTGGCCATGGAACGCCCGCTGGTGAAGACCCTGCACCGCAACGGCTACCTCGGTCCGCGCGCGCCGGTATTCATCCAGTCCTTCGAGGTGAACAACCTGAAGGAACTCAAGCGCCTCACCGGCATCCGCCTGGTCCAGCTCTACGGCAGCGGCCAGCCCTACGACCAGCAGGCTGCCGGCGGCAGCCTGACCTACGCCGAGATGGCCACCGCCAAGGGCCTGCGCCAGGTGGCGCGCTACGCCTACGGGGTCGGTCCGGACAAGAGCTACGTGATTCCCCGCGATGCCAACGGCAACCTCGGCCAGCCGACCCGCTTCGTCGGCGACGCCCACGCCGCCGGGCTGAAGGTGCATCCCTACACCTTCCGCGCGGAAAACAGCTTCCTTCCGGCGGAGTTCCGCAGCGCCGACGGCAACCCGCAGTCGCGCGGCGACCTGGCCGGCGAGATCAGGGCCTACCTCGACGCCGGCATCGACGGCCTGTTCAGCGACCAGCCGGACGTCGCCGTGCGCCTGCGCGAGCAGCGCTGACGCAGCCCGACCGGCGCTCGTACGCGGGCGCCGGCCTCATGGACACTCGATGTAGCCGTCGAAGGGCTGTGCCTTGCCTTTCTCCAGTGCCTGCCGCCTGATGTTCCGGCAGATCCGCCGATCGCGCTCGTGCATGGCGTCGATCGACGGGTTGCCAGTGGGTTCCATGCCCTTGTGGTCCTTGACGCCAAAGGTCACCAAGGGCTGCTCCGGCTCCACCCGGAAGCGCGACGGCGTTTCCTTCTCCTCCTTGCGCGACGGCGGATCCGCCGCCAGGGTCGGCAACTGGTCGGCCTGCACGCCATAGCGTTGCAGCAAGGAGCCATCGGGCAACTCGTCGGCCAGCGCGCCCGCCATCCCCAGCAACAGCGCCAGGGGGTATCGGCGTACTACCTTCATCTCAGTGTTCCTCTCGCTACCGGCGCCGAACGCTTTCGCCACGGCGCCAGTCAAAATCCCACACCCCGCCGCCAGCCGGCTGGCAAGCCAGCATGAGCCGCCGGGGCGCTTTTTGCTATGTTTGGCGCTGATCAGACGCCGTTGGCCGGGCACGATTCACGCTCGGCAGGGAAATCGACACAGGAGGTGACTTGAGTCACACGACGCATCCCGGCCTCGACGCCCTCTGGCTGACCGAGGCCGTTCGCCTGCGCGAGGAGCAGGCCGGTCCGCTGGAAGACAGCGAGGCGGTTCGCCAGGCGCTGGCCCAGGGCGGTTCCCTGCCGCGCCGTATTCTCACCCGCGCCCACTGGCTGGGCCGCCGCGAGGGCCTGCTCGACGCCCAGCGGACCTGGCGCCAGGGTTCGCGGCTGGCGCTGGCCCTGCTGCTGGTGCTGGCCCTGGCCAGCGGCGCCGGACTGGCCTTCGCCGCGCTCGGCGATGGCCAGCGCCCGGTCAACGTGTTCTGGGCGCTGGCCAGCCTACTCGGCCTGCACCTGCTGACCCTGCTCGGCTGGGCCCTCGGCCTGCTCGCCGGCGGCGAGGCCGCGGGCGCGCTCGGCCGGCTCTGGCTGTGGCTCAGCGGCAAGCTGGCGCGCGATGCCCGCGCCGCGCACCTGGCGCCGGCGCTATTGGTCCTGCTCGGCCGGCGCCGGCTGGCGCGCTGGGGCCTCGGCGCGCTGGTCCACGGGCTCTGGCTGCTCGGCCTGCTGACCGCGCTGGCCATGCTCCTCGGCCTGCTGGCGACCCGCCGCTACGGTTTCGTCTGGGAAACCACCATTCTCGGCAGCGATACCTTCATCGCCCTTACCCAGGCGCTCGGCGCCCTGCCGGCGTTGCTTGGCTTCCCGTTGCCGGACGCCGAGCTGATCCGCGCCAGCGGCGACGCCGCCCTGGCCAGCGAAGCCGCACGGCACGCCTGGGCCGGCTGGCTGGTAGGCGTACTGCTGGTCTATGGGGTCCTGCCGCGCGCGCTGCTCGGTCTGCTCTGCCTGTGGCGCTGGAAACGCGGCCTGGCCCACCTCGACCTGGACCTCGACGACCCAGGCTACAGCCTGCTGCGCGAACGCTTGATGCCGGCCAGCGAACGCCTCGGCGTCAGCGACGCGGCACCGGACTGGCTGCCGGAGCCGCAGGGCGGCCAGTCCAGCCAGGAAGCCGCCGGAGCGGTGCTGGTGGCGGTGGAGCTGGACGATCGCCGGCCCTGGCCGCCGAAGCTCGCCGAAGGCGTCGCCGACGCCGGCATCCTCGACGACGGCCAGCAGCGCCGTCGCCTGCTCGAACAACTGACCCGCTACCCGCCGGCGCGCCTGGCCATCGCCTGCGACCCGCGTCGCTCGCCGGACCGCGGCACCCTGGCACTGCTCGGCGAACTCGCCCGCTGCGCCGCCAGCACCCGCATCTGGCTGCTCCAGGCTCCGCCCGGCGAAGCGCTCGACAGCGACCGCCTGGGTGACTGGCACGCCGCCCTGGAACGCCTGCAACTGCCGCACGGCGAGACCTCGCCGCTGGCCTGGCTGGAGACCGGCCATGACTGAGCCGCTGATCCTGGCCGTGGTCGGCCACACCAATACCGGCAAGACCTCGCTGCTGCGCACCCTGACTCGCGACCGCGGATTCGGCGAAGTCTCCCATCGCCCCAGTACCACCCGCCACGTCGAGGGCGCCAGGCTGTCGGTGGACGGCGAAGCGCTGCTGGAACTCTACGACACGCCCGGCCTGGAAGACGCCATCGCCCTGCTCGACTACCTGGACGCCCTGGAGCGCCCCGGCGAGCGTCTCGATGGCCCGGAACGCATGGCGCGGTTGCTGGACAGCAACGAAGCGCGCGGGCGTTTCGAACAGGAAGCCAAGGTGGTCCGCCAGTTGCTCGCCTCCGACGCCGGGCTCTACGTGATCGACGCCCGCGAACCGGTACTGGCCAAGTATCGCGACGAACTGGCGGTGCTCGCCGGCTGCGGCCGGCCGCTGCTGCCGGTGCTGAACTTTGTCGCCAGCCCGCAGCATCGCGAGGAGGAGTGGCGCGCCGCCCTCGCTCGCCTGGGCCTGCACGCCCTGGTGCGTTTCGACAGCGTGGCGCCGCCGCTGGACGGCGAACGGCGCCTCTACGAGAGCCTGGCGCTGCTGCTGGAGCGCGCCCGGCCGCAACTCGACCGGCTGATCGCCGACCATGAGACCCAGGCCGCCGCGCGCCTGCGCGCCGGGCAACGGCTGATCGCCGAATTGCTGGTCGACGTCGCCGCCTGCCGGCGCCTGGTGCCCGGCGGCGAAAGCGCCGTGCAGGAAGCCACCCGCGACCTGCACCAGCAGGTGCGCAAGCGCGAGCAGGCCTGCGTGGAAGCGTTGCTGCGGCTCTACGCCTTCGCCAGGGACGACGCCCGCGCCGCCGACCTGCCGCTGCTCGACGGCCGCTGGGGCGACGATCTGTTCAATCCGGAGACCCTGCGCCAACTCGGTATCCGCCTCGGCGGCGGGGTTGCGGCCGGTGCCGCGGCCGGCGCCGGCATCGACCTGCTGGTGGGCGGCGTCACCCTTGGCGCCGCCGCCGCCCTCGGCGCCCTCGCCGGCGGCGCCTGGCAGACCGTCGGGCACTACGGCTCGCGCCTGCTCGGCAAGCTCAAGGGCGCCCGCGAGCTGACTGTCAACGACGCCGTGCTGCGCTTGCTCGCGCTGCGCCAACGGCAGCTCCTGGCAGCCCTGCAAACGCGCGGCCACGCGGCGGTCGAGGCGATCCGCCTGGAAACCCCGGAAGACAAGCAGTGGCGCGAAGGCAAGCTGCCGGAAGCACTGCGCAAGGCGCGCGCGCATCCGGAGTGGTCGTCGCTGAACGGCAGGCGGGTGGGCGGCAGCGACCGCCAGGAACAGATCGACGCGCTGGCCGAATTGCTGGAGAGCGGACGCGGGGAATGACAGACTGGGCGACGATCGCCCAAGAGGTAGGCCCATGCCCTTCGTTTCCTACGCGCAGAACCTGGAAGACGTCCGACTCTGGCGGGCCCTGAAACTCTTCCCCAGGGGGTTCTACATCGACGTCGGCGCCAACCACCCGCGGATCGACTCGGTCACCCTGGCGTTCTACGAGCGCGGCTGGCGCGGCATCAACATCGAACCGCTGCCCCACCTGCACCGCGAGCTGGAGCGGGAACGGCCGGAAGACCTCAACCTGAACCTCGCCATTGGCGAGCGCGAAGGCCGCGCCACGCTCTACGAGATGGCCGCCTCGGGTCTCTCCACCCTGGACCCCGAGCTAGCCCGCCAGCGCCAGGCCGAGGGCTGCACGGCCACTCCGCGCGAAGTGATGGTCAGCACCCTGGACGCGATCTGCGCGGCCCATGTCGAAGGGCCGATCCACTTCCTCAAGATCGACGTCGAAGGGCTGGAAGGCGCGGTGCTCCGCGGCCTCGACCTGAACCGCTGGCGCCCGTGGCTGATCCTCGCGGAAACTCCGTTCGACCACGACCCCGAGTGGAAAGCGCCGCTGCTCGCCGCGGGCTACCGTTTCGTCCACTTCGACGGCCTCAACGGCTATTACCTGGCGGAGGAACAGGCCCGCCTGGAAGGCGCCTTCGCGCTACCGCCGAACCTGCTGGACGACTTCCAGCTCTGCCATGGCCACGCCATGAGCCATCCGGTCGCACCGCTGGAGCAGGCCCTGGAGCAGGCGCTGCAACGCGCAGAAGATGCGGAGCGGGCTTTGCGGGACTGGCGCGCGCTTCCCTGGTACCGTCGCCTGTTCGGTTGAGCGGAGCCGACGGCTCCGCCGAAGGGTCAGACCGCGACCGGTGCCTTGATGTGCGGATGGGCCTCGTAGCCGACCAGCTCGAAGTCCTCGAAGCGAAAGTCGAACAGATCCTTCACCTCGGGATTCAGCTTCATGCTCGGCAACGGCAGCGGCTCGCGGGTCAGCTGCAGGTCGGCCTGCTCCAGGTGGTTGGCGTACAGGTGGCAATCGCCGCCGGTCCAGATGAACTCGCCCGGCTGCAGGCCGGCGACCTGCGCCACCATCAGGGTCAGCAGGGCATAGCTGGCGATATTGAAGGGTACGCCGAGGAAGATGTCCGCCGAACGTTGGTAGAGCTGGCAGCTGAGCTTGCCGTCGGCGACGTAGAACTGGAACAGCGCGTGGCAGGGCGGCAGGGCCATCTCGTCGATCAGCGCCGGGTTCCAGGCGGAGACGATCAGCCGGCGCGAGTCCGGATTCTTCTTCAGCATCGCCATCAGGTTGGCGATCTGGTCGATGTGGCGGCCGTCCGGCGCCGGCCAGGAGCGCCACTGGTAGCCATACACCGGGCCGAGGTCGCCGTTCTCGTCGGCCCATTCGTCCCAGATCGAGACGCCGTGCTCCTTGAGGTAGGCGATATTGGTGGAGCCCTTGAGGAACCACAGCAGCTCGTGGACGATCGACTTGAGGTGGCACTTCTTGGTGGTCACCAGGGGGAAGCCCGCGGCCAGGTCGAAGCGCATCTGGTGGCCGAACACGCTATAGGTGCCGGTGCCGGTGCGGTCGCTCTTGAAGGTGCCGTGCTCGCGCACGTGGCGCATCAGGTCGAGGTACTGTTTCATCGGAGGCTCGGATCGATATCGGTGCGGCGCCGACGTGGCGGCTCCCACCGAGGGATGACAGAAGGATGGCCAAGTCTACGGCGACGGAGCCTGCATCGCCAGTTCGGCGCGACCGGCGCAAGCCATGCACGCCCTGGAGCGGAAAGCCGGCTGCCCGGAGCGGATGACGCCTGCGACGTTATCCGCCCCGGGCACGAAAAGCGGCTCAGGCCGCCTTCGGCTGCGCCGCGTCGCGGCGGTAGGCCCAGACCATCAGGGCAATGCCGGCCAGCACCATCGGTACGCAGAGCACCTGGCCCATGGTCAGCCAACCCCAGGCGAGGTAGCCGAGCTGGGCATCCGGCACGCGGACGAATTCGACAACGAAGCGGAAGATCCCGTAGCACAGCACGAACAGGCCGGAGACCGAGGCGGTCGGCCGTGGCTTGCGGGTGAACAGCCAGAGGATGACGAACAGCGCCACGCCTTCCAGGGCGAACTGGTACAGCTGCGAGGGATGCCGCGGCAGCGGGCCGCCGTTGGGGAAGACCATGGCCCAGGGCACATCGCTGACCTTGCCCCACAGTTCCGAGTTGATGAAGTTGCCGATGCGCCCGGCGCCCAGGCCGATGGGCACCAGCGGGGCGATGAAGTCCATCAGCTGGAAGAAGCTCTTGCCATGGCGCTTGCCGAACCACCAGACCGCCAGCATCACGCCGAGCAGGCCGCCATGGAAGGACATGCCGCCTTTCCAGACCTCGAAGATCAGCGTCGGGTTGGCGATGTACTCGTCCAGGTTGTAGAACAGCACGTAGCCCAGGCGGCCACCGAGGATCACGCCGCAGGCGACCCAGAAGACCAGGTCGGAAAGGCGCTCCTTGGTCCAGGTCGGGTCGAAGCGCTTCATCCGGCGCGACGCCAGCAGCCAGGCGCCGCCGATCCCGATCAGGTACATCAGCCCGTACCAGTGGATCTTCAGCGGGCCGATGGCCAGCGCAACCGGATCGATCTGGGGATACGTCAGCATCGATAACTCCTACGACAGAAAAGCGAGATCGGGGGTCAGGAAACTTATGCCCACGCTGAACAGCAGCAGGGCGAACAGTCGCTTGAGTACGCGCGGCGACAAACGATGCGCCAGGCGCGCGCCGAAGCGGGCGAACAGCATACTGGTGGCGGCGATGCCGACCAACGCCGGCAGATAGACGTAGCCCAGGCTCCACTCCGGCAACTGCGGGTTGTGCCAGCCGACCGCGATGAACGACAGAGCGCCGGAAATGGCGATAGGAAGGCCGCAGGCCGAGGAAGTCGCCACCGCCTGCTGCATCGGCACGCTGCGCCAACTGAGGAAAGGCACGGTCAGCGAACCGCCGCCGATGCCGAAGATCGCCGAGGCCCAGCCGATCACCGCGCCGGCCAGGGTCAGGCCGCCCTTGCCGGGCACCTCGCGGCTACCCTTGGGCTTGAGGTCGAGAACCATCTGCAAAGCGACCAGGATGGCGAACACCCCGATTATCTTCTGCAACAGCGGCCCCTTGATCTGCGCCGCGGTCAGCGCGCCGAGGGCACTGCCGATGAGGATGCCGAGGGTCATCCAGGCGAACACCGGCCAGCGCACCGCGCCGCGCCGATGGTGTTCGAGAATGGAATTGATCGAAGTGAAGACGATGGTCGCCAGGGAGGTGCCGACCGCCATCTGGGTCAGGACGTCGCCGCCGAAACCGTGCGCGGTGAAGCTGAAGACCAGCGCCGGGACGATGATCAGGCCGCCGCCGACGCCGAACAGTCCGGCCAGCACGCCGGCACAGGCGCCCAGCACGATATAGAGGAGAAACTCCATGCACGCCCCCGTTGGAAAGCCGGCATGGTAACGGAATTGCGCGCCGTGCGGCAGGCGTCGTGCTTGAACGGCGATGGCGGATGCCTTTAGCCTGACGGCCAGCCCATCCCAAGGATCGCGCATGTGCCTGATCGTCTTCGCCTGGCAACCGGGGCACGCCCTGCCGCTGCTGGTCGCCGCCAACCGTGACGAATTCTATGCCCGCCCGAGCCTGCCGCTGGCGGCCTGGGAGGACGCCGAGGGGGTATTCGCCGGACGCGACCTGGAGGCCGGCGGCACCTGGCTGGGGCTCGGCCCGGCCGGCCGTTTCGCCGCCCTGACCAACGTCCGCGATCCGTCGCAGGCTCTCGGCAAGCGCTCCCGTGGCGAACTGGTGGCGGACTTCCTGCGCGGCGGCGGCAACCCGGCCGACTACCTGGCGCAGGTCGCCGGGCGCGCCGCGGACTATTCCGGCTTCAACCTGCTCATTGGCGATCGCCATCAGCTCTGGCACTACAACCCCCGCGTAGGGCCACCGCGCCTGCTGCCGGCGGGGATCTACGGGCTGTCCAACGCGGCCCTCGATACGCCCTGGCCGAAGCTGCTCAAGGCTCGCGCCGCCCTCGCCGAGCGGCTTGCCGAGCCGCATCCGCAGGCCCTGCTGGAGCTGCTGGCCGACGCAGCGCCGGCCGCCGACGGCCAGTTGCCGGATACCGGCGTGGGTCTGGCCACGGAACGCCTGCTCTCCAGCGTGTTCATCGCCAGCCCGAGCTACGGCACTCGCGCCAGCAGCGTCGTACGGGTACACGCCGACGGCACGCGGGAGATGATCGAGCGCAGCTTCGGGCCGTCCGGCGCCCGGCTCGGCGAGGTCAGCCTGGTGCTGCCGCCAGGCTGACCTTCAGCAACAGGCCACGCAATCGCGACGCTGCTTGGCCCGATAGAGGGCGTCGTCCACCCGGCACAGCAGCAGGTCGAGGGTCTCGCCATCATTCAGCACGCCGACGCCAAAGCTGGCGGTCAACCGCTCGCCCATCTCGAAGGACTGCGAGCGAACCCGCTGGCGCAGGCGTTCGGCCAAGGCCGCCGCGGCCTCCAGGCCGGTTTCCGGGAGCAGCAGGATGAACTCCTCGCCACCCCAGCGCGCCAGCACGTCGACCTCGCGCAGCTCGCTGGCAACCAGGCGGCCGAAGGCGACCAGCACGCGATCACCGGTGGAGTGGCCGAACAGGTCGTTGATCCGCTTGAAGTGATCGACATCGATCATCACCAGTGCCGTGGCGCGTCCATGGCGCTGCCGGCGCATCCATTCATGGTGCAGGCACTGCTCGAACTTGCGTCGGTTGTACAGCTCGGTGAGCGGATCGATTTCGCTCAGGCGCTGGGCCTCGGCCATCTTCGAGGCCAGCGCCTGGTTGACCCGGTGCAGCGCCTCGGTGCGCTCGGCCACCAGTTCCTCGAGACGCAGGTTCCAGTCGAACAGTTCCTCGTTGCGCTGCTGCAACTCCAGCTCGACCAGCTTGCGCTGATGGATCTCGTGGTGCGCACCGATCATCCGCCGCGGCTCGCCGCGCTCGTCGAACTCGACGAAACGCCCGCGATCGCTGATCCACAGGTAATCCCCGCTGTAGGTGCGGCAGCGGTATTCCTCGCAGTATTCCGGGCTTTCGCCGTCGAGGTAGGCCTGGAAGCTGGCCATCACCCGCGGATAGTCCTCGGGATGGATGATGTTCTTCCAGGTCTCCACGCTCTCCGGCAGGCTATGCGGCGGATAGCCGAGCATCAGGTACCAGCCGGCGCTGCGGCTGACCTGGTTGGTCGCGATGTTCCAGTCCCAGATCCCGTCGCTGACGATCTCCAGGGCATATCGCAGGGTTTTCTCAAGGTCTTCGCGTGACAGCGGAAGAAGACCTGGCGGCTTCGACGCCCGTTCGTCCATTTTGCGGCAATCCCTCGCACGTTCGACTGGCCAGTGGCCTCTACCGAATGGCAGGCAGTCTATACGCTTGCGGGGAAAGCGTAAGCGCCGCACGACGAAGCGTCCGGCGCGCGGGAAATCAGGGCTGGACGGTAGCCGCCGGGTTGATCACGCGACCCAGGCCGAGGTTGCGCAACGCCAGGTGCAGCGAGCTGTGGATGACCTGCGGGTTGTCGAAGGTGAGCAACTGGCCGAGCAGGTCCCGGGCCTTGTCCAGGGTGATCTGGCGCAGCAGCCACTTCACCTTGGGCAGGTTGGTGGCGTTCATCGACAGGCTGTCGAAGCCCATCGCCATCAGCAGCACGGCAGCCGCGGGATCGCCGGCCATCTCGCCGCAGATGCTCACCGGCTTGCCTTCCAGGTGGGCATCGTCGACCACCTTCTTCAACGCATGCAGCACAGCCGGATGCAGGTAGTCGTAGAGGTCGGCGACCCGCGGATTGTTGCGGTCGACCGCCAGCAGGTACTGGGTCAGGTCGTTCGAACCGACCGAAAGGAAGTCGACCTGGCGGGCCAGCTCGCGGGTCTGGTACACGGCGGCGGGAATCTCGACCATCATGCCGATGGGCGGCATGGCGATGTCCACGCCCTCGTCGCGCACCTCGCCCCAGGCGCGGTGGATCAGGTGCAGGGCCTCTTCCAGCTCGTGGGTGCCGGAGATCATCGGCAGCAGGATGCGCAGGTTGTCCAGTCCTTCGCTGGCCTTGAGCATGGCGCGGGTCTGGACCAGGAAGATCTCCGGGTGGTCGAGGGTGACGCGGATGCCGCGCCAGCCGAGGAACGGGTTGTCTTCCTTGATCGGGAAGTAGGACAGCGCCTTGTCGCCGCCGATATCCAGGGTGCGCATGGTCACCGGCAGCGGGTGGAAGGCACTGAGCTGCTCGCGGTAGATCGCCAACTGTTCCTTCTCGCTGGGGAAGCGGTCGTTGATCATGAACGGCACTTCGGTGCGGTACAGGCCCACGCCCTCGGCGCCACGCTCCTGGGCGCGGGCGACATCGGCGAGCAGGCCGGTGTTGACCCAGAGCGGCATGCGGTGGCCGTCGAGGGTCTCGCAGGGCAGCTCGCGCAGGGCCGCCAGGCCCTTGCTCAGCTCGCGCTCCTCGGCGACCACGTCGCTGTACTGGCGCACCAGCTCGGCGGAGGGGTTGGTGTAGACCTCGCCGTGGTAGCCATCGACGATCAGGTCGATACCGTCGACCTTGGAGTACGGCAGGTCGACCGCCCCCATCACCGTGGGGATGCCCATGGCACGGGCGAGGATCGCCACGTGCGAGTTGCCCGAGCCGAGCACCGAGACCAGGCCGACCAGGCGCCCTTCCGGCACCTCGCCGAGCATCGCCGGCGACAGCTCCTCGCTGACGATGATGGTCTGTTCCGGGTAGGTCAGGTTCTGCTTGCGTTCTTCCTGGAGGTAGGCGAGCAGGCGGCGACCTATGTCCTTGACGTCGGAGGCGCGCTCGCGGAGATAGGCGTCGTCCATCAGCTCGAAGCGCTGCACGTGCTCCATCACCACCTGGCGCAGGGCGCCCTGGGCCCACTGGCCGGTACGGATGATGCGCTTGACCTCGTTGCCGATGGAGGCATCGTCGAGCATCATCAGGTAGACGTCGAACAGCGCGCGTTCTTCCTTGCGCAGCTGGCTGGCGAGCTTGCTCGACAGCGCGCGCATGTCGGCGCGAACGCCCTCCAGGGCCTGCTTGAACAGGGCGATCTCGGCGTCGATGTCGTCGACCTGCTTGTCCGGCACCACTTCCAGGTCGGCCGGCGGCAACACCACCACCGCCTTGCCCACCCCGACCCCGGGGGCGCCGGGCACGCCGACGAACTTGGCTTCCTGGATGCCCTTGCCGAGCTTGCCCAGGCCGCGGATCGAACCGGTCGCCTCGGCATGCGCGATGACCCCGGCGAGCTGGGCGCTCATGGTGACGAGGAAGGCTTCCTCGCCTTCGTCGAACTGGCGGCGCTCCTTCTGCTGCACCACCAGCACCCCCATCACCCGCCGATGGTGGATGATCGGCGCGCCAAGGAACGACGCGTAGCGCTCCTCGCCGGTCTCGGCGAAATAGCGGTAGCGCGGGTGGGCGGCGGCGTTCTCCAGGTTGAGCGGCTCCTCGCGGGTGCCGACCAGGCCGACCAGGCCTTCGCTGGGAGCCATGCTGACCTTGCCGATGGAACGCTTGTTGAGGCCTTCGGTGGCCATCAGGACGAAACGCTGGGTCTCGGTGTCGAGCAGGTACACCGAGCAGACCTGGGTACCCATGGCTTCCTTGACCCGCTGCACGATGATGCCCAGCGCCGCCTTCAGATCCTTGGCGGAGTTCACTTCCTGGACGATCTTGCGCAGCGTGTTGAGCATGCTCGGGGCCTTGTCTCCGTGTTCAGTCCCGCGCCAGAAGGCGCGGGGCCAGTTCCTTCAGGGCGCGGCGGTAGACCTCGCGCTTGAAGGTCACCACCTGTCCCAGGGGGTACCAGTAACTCACCCAGCGCCAGCCGTCGAACTCGGGCTTGCTGGTGATATCCATGCGCACGCGCGCCTCGTCGGACATCAGCCGCAGCAGGAACCATTTCTGCTTCTGGCCGATGCACAGCGGCTGGCTGTGGGTCCGCACCAGGCGCTGCGGCAAACGGTAGCGCAGCCAGCCGCGGGTACAGGCCAGGATGCGCACGTCCCCGGCCTCCAGCCCGACTTCTTCGTTCAATTCGCGATACAGCGCCTCTTCCGGCGTTTCGCGATCATTGATGCCTCCCTGCGGGAACTGCCAGGCTTCCTGATTGATACGCCGCGCCCACAGCACCTGCCCCGCCTCGTTGGCGAGAATGATGCCGACATTCGGGCGAAAACCATCGGAATCGATCACGCTGGGACATCCTCGAAATCGCATGTGCCCGCATTGTTCCATAAAGCTTGTGATAGCGGCAACGCGCGGCTTTGCGACTCGTGCGGGGAGGATACAGGGCCGGCAAAAGCCGGTAGGCTAGGGGCTTTCCCAAGGCCCGGTGGGAGCCTTCGCAAAAGGCTCTCGCGGCCCTTCCGCCACCCGCCAACCGATGGAGTCACCCCGTGCGTCTGGCCCTTTTCGATCTCGATAACACCCTGCTCGCCGGCGACAGCGACCATAGCTGGGGCGAATGGCTGTGCCAGCGCGGCCTGGTCGACGCCGCCGAATACCAGGCGCGCAACGACGCCTTCTATGCCGACTACGTCGCCGGCAGGCTCGACGTCCTTGCCTACCAGGCCTTCACCCAGGCGATCCTCGGTCGCACCGAGATGGCCCAGCTGGAAACCTGGCACCGCCAGTTCATGCAGGAAGTGATCGAGCCGATCGTGCTGGCCAAGGGCGAGGCTCTGCTCGCCGAGCACCGCGCCGCCGGCGACCGGCTGGTGATCATCACCGCCACCAACCGCTTCGTCACCGGCCCGATCGCCGAACGGCTCGGGGTGGAGACCCTGATCGCCACCGAGTGCGAGATGCGCGACGGCCGCTACACCGGGCAGACCTTCGACGTGCCCTGCTTCCAGGGCGGCAAGGTGGTGCGCCTGCAACGCTGGCTCGACGAGAACGGCCTGGACCTGGAAGGCGCCAGCTTCTACAGCGACTCGCTGAACGACCTGCCGCTGCTGGAAAAGGTCAGCCGGCCGGTGGCCGTCGACCCCGATCCGCGCCTGCGCGCCGAGGCGGAAAAACGCGGCTGGCCGATCATTTCCCTGCGTTGACCCACTGACAAGCGCGCCGTCCGACGGGCGGCGCCACGGCGGACCCAGGATGCCCCACACAGCCCCCGCTCCCGGCTCGCTGCGGCCGGTCGTGATCGTCGCCCTGGTCACCGCGCTATGCCTGGCCGGCGATTCGATGCTTTATATCGCCTTGCCGATCTACTGGCACGAGGTCGGCCTGGAGGCGCTCTGGCAGGTCGGCGTGCTGCTGTCGATCAACCGCCTGATCCGCCTGCCCTTCAATCCGCTGATCGGCCGCCTGTACAAGCACCTGGCACTGAAGACCGGCCTGCTCCTGGCGGTCGTCATCGGCGTGCTGAGCACCGCCGGCTACGGCCTGGCCAGCGGTTTCCTGGCCTGGGTGCTGCTGCGCGGACTGTGGGGGATCGGCTGGTCGTTCTTCCGCATCGGCGGACTCTCGGCGGTGGTCTACTGCGCCGCCGACCACCAGCGCGGCCGCGCCATGGGCCTGTACAACGGCCTCTACCGCCTGGGCAGCCTGGTCGGCATGCTGCTCGGCGGGCTGCTGGTGCCGGTCCTCGGCCTGCCGGCGCTGGCGCTGTCCTTCGCGTTCCTGGCACTGCTCGGCCTGCCGCTGCTGGCGAAGGGTTTCGACCTGCCGGAGAATCCCGCCGGACATGCGCGGACCTCCGCCGCAACGGCAGCCACCAGCGTCGCCAGGCGCCCGCCGCCGCGCGGCCTGGTGATCCTCAGCGGCTTCGCCACCGCGCTCCTGATCCAAGGCGTACTCGCCGCCACCCTGAGCGCGCTGATCGCCCGCAGCTTCGGCACCGAGGTCAGCCTGCTCGGCCTGGCGCTCAGCGCCGCCGGCCTCTCCGGGATCATCCAGGCCCTGCGCTGGTCCTGGGAGCCCTGGCTGGCCGGGCGCTTCGGTGCCTGGTCGGATGGCCCGCGCGGGCGTCGGCGCTTCTACGTGGCTGCGCTACTGGTCGGCGCAATGGGCTTCGGCCTGCTTTCCAGCAGGCTGCCCATTCTCGCCTGGCTGGCCATCGCCCTGCTGGTGATGCTGGTCGCCACCGCCCTCACCACCCTGACCGACGCCCTCGCCGCCGACGTCGCCCGCGCCGGCGACGTGGTCGGCTTCATGACCCGCTATTCCATCGTCCAGGACCTCGGCGCCGCGCTGGGCCCGGCCCTGGCCTTCCTCCTGCTGGAGCGGCCCGGCGGCTTCGCCTGGTTGTACTGGGGCGGCTCCCTGGCGTTCCTGGTCCTGGCGTTGCTCTGGTTGCGCCGAGGGGACTCTCAGACCGGCTTGTTGACCATCAGGTAGAAGATGACCATGAAGGCGATGAAGGCCGGCCAGCCGAGGATGAACCAGGCGTTCATGTAGCGGTACGCCAGCGGTTCGATGGGCCGCGCCTCGCGCAAGGCCGCCTCGGCCATGTCGCGTACGCGGATCTGCAACCACACCACCGGTAGCCAGCAGAGCCCGGCGAACACGTAGAGGCCCAGGCTCCACAGCAACCAGCCCTGGGCCAGCGACCAGCCGGCGACATGCACCATGGCCAGGCCGCTGAGCGGCTGGAACACCGCGGTGGTGGCGATGAACAGCCAGTCGGCGGCGACCAGGTGGCGGAAGGTCACCGCGATCACCGGCAACTGCCCGCTGCGCCAGGCGCGCAGGGCGTAGTAGGCCGACCCCAGGCCGGTGCCGAAGAGAATGGTCGAGGAAAGGATATGCAGGGTTTTCAGCAGCAGGTAAAGGTTCATCCACGGGCCTCCCTGGCTCGAGGTTCGTCGCCCAGCAGCCAGAGCGTGGCCACCATCAGCACGATGTTCTTGCCGACCGCCATGTAGGGGTCGTACCAGTAGTGCGGCAGGATCAGGCTGATCACCAGGCTGTAGCCAAGCATCAGCCAGAACTGCGCCAGCAGCGCGCGCCGGCGCCAGCGGCGGAGCAGCAGGCCGACGCCGAGCGCGCCGTCGAGCAGGGCCCCGGCGATCACCGCCAGGCTCGCCGGCCAGCCGTGGATGCCGGCCTCGCCGAGGATCCGCAGGCCCCAACCGTAACCCGGCCCCAGGCAGGCGACCAGGGTACCCAGCCAGATCAGCACCAGGGCCGCCAGCATCAGCGGCCGCATCAGCGCCGCCAGGCTGCGTGCCGCCTGCGGCCAGCCGAGCAGGCGACTGGCCAGCGGCGCGCAACGATAGCCGCAGGCCGCATCGAGGAGTGCCGGGTCGGCCAGGTTGTCGTGGCGCACCAGCTTCAGCATCGATGGACTCAGTGTCCGCCAGCCAGCACGCCGGCCAAGCCCGCCCAACGCATCGAGAAGCGCCGCGGGCGGCACCACATAGCGGCCGCGCGGCCAACCCTGGGCGCGGCGCAGCTCGTCCAGCAGCTCGCCCTGGGTCAGCGCCTGCGGACCCACCAGCGGAATCACCTGCGCCCGCTCCGGCCAGCGGCGCAGCAAGGCCAGCACCGCGCCGACCAGGTCCTCGACATGCAGCGGTTGCAGGCGCGCGCGATTGTCCAGCAAGGGAATCAGCGGTAGCGGCGACAGGCGTTCCAGCCAGGCGCTGCTGGCGCCGCCCGGCCCCAGCAGCAGGGACGGGCGCAGCACCAGCGCCGGGATGCCCAGTTCCAGCAGGTGGCGGTCGGCCGCCGCCTTGCTGGCGAGGAAGGCCACGTCCGGGTGCGCACCGGCGCCCAGCGCGGAAATCTGCAGGACCTTCGCCCCATGGGCTGCAGCGAGGTCGAAGAGTGTTCGCGCGCCGCTGTCCTGGACGCGAGCCATGCTCGCCTCGTCGAGGCTCATGGTGCCGGCGGCATTGATCAGCAGGTCGACCCCGGCGGGCCAGGCGAAGCTGTCCGGCCTTTCCGCAAGCCGCTCCAGGTCGAGCGCCAGCCAGCGTACGCCGGCAGGCGCATCGACCGGCGGGCGGCGCGCGGTGAGGAGCAGTTCGTGTCCGGCGGCGAGCAGCGCCGGGAGCAGGTGCCGCCCGACGAAACCTCCCGCGCCTACCAGCAGAATACGCATGCGTTCCTACAGAACCGGCGAAGGCCGGTGAAGTCCATTTCGTTGGCGTTTCAGAGCGGCTTGCTGACCATCAGTACCGCCACCGCGATGAAGCTGGCCGCACCGAGCAGGGCCATGACCAGGCCCACCTTGATCTCGCGCAGGGTCTGCTCGCCCAGCGCGGCCCCCGCCGTCTCGGCGGCGCCGGCCTGGTGCTGGACCCGCGCCAGGCGGCCGGCGAGGAGCAGCCAGAAGATGCAGCCGAGCAGATAGAGGCAGGCGCCGAACAGCAGCCAGCTCTGGCCCAACGGCCAGCCGGCCAGGTGCACCAGCCACCAGCCGCTGACCGGCAGGGCCAGCAGGCTGAGCCCCAGCAGCGGCCAGCCGATCAGGCGGACCCGCTTGAAACCGCGCGCGACCCGAGCCGCGTCGCCCGTCCGCCAGTTGCGCCAGGCGTAGAACGCCAGGCCGAGCAGGCCGCCGAACAGCAGCACGGTGGCGACTCCGTGGAGAATCTTGATCTGGAGAAAATGTTCCATCAGCGCATCCTTGTCCGTGTTCCCGGCCCGTTTGAGGGGCCGGGGGCGGGCTCAGTTCCCGAGGAAGGAGATCACCTGCCCGTGAAGCTTAGCAGCCCGTGTCGGCGAGCCGCCGCGGGTCAGCCGAGGAACAGCTGGTAGGCCGGGTTGGCGGTCTCGTCCCAGTACGGATAGCCGATCGCCTCCAGGGTCTGCGGGATCAGGTGGCGCTCGTCTTCCGGCACCTGCAACCCGGCCACCACCCGGCCGTCGGCCGCGCCATGGTTGCGGTAGTGGAACATCGAGATGTTCCAGCGCCCGCCGAGCTTGGTGAGGAAGTTGAACAGCGCGCCGGGCCGCTCGGGGAATTCGAAGCGGAACACCATCTCGTCGCTGACTTTCACCGCATGGCCGCCAACCATGTGGCGGATGTGCAGCTTGGCCAGTTCGTTGTCGGTCAGGTCGAGGACCGGGAAGCCCTTCTCGCGCAGATAGGCCACCAGCGCCTCGCGCGGGTCGTTCTCCGGGTGGGTCTGCACGCCGACGAAGATGTGCGCCTCGCTGCCGCTGTGGTAGCGATAGTTGAACTCGGTGATCTGGCGCTTGCCGACCGCCTCGCAGAAGGCCTTGAAGCTGCCCGGCCGCTCGGGAATGGTCACCGCGATGATCGCTTCGCGGCGCTCGCCCAGTTCGGCGCGTTCGGCGACATGCCGCAGGCGATCGAAGTTGACGTTGGCGCCGGAGTCGATCGCCACCAGGGTCTGCCCCTCGGCGCGCTCGCGCTCGACGTACTTCTTGATCCCGGCCACCGCCAGCGCGCCGGCCGGCTCGGTGATCGAGCGGGTGTCGTCGTAGATGTCCTTGATCGCCGCACAGATCTCGTCGGTGCTGACGGTGATCACTTCGTCGACGTGGTCCTTGCAGATGTCGAAGGTGTGCTGGCCGATCTGCGCCACCGCCACGCCGTCGGCGAACAGCCCGACCTGGCCCAGCACCACCCGCTCGCCGGCGGCCATGGCCGCCTGCAGGCAGTTCGACTCGTCCGGCTCGACGCCGATCACCTTGATCTCCGGACGCAGGTACTTGACGTAGGCGGCGATGCCGGCGACCAGTCCGCCACCGCCCACCGGGACGAAGATCGCATCGAGGCGGCCGGGCTGCTGGCGGAGAATCTCCATGGCCACGGTGCCCTGGCCGGCGATGGTGTCCGGATCGTCGTAGGGATGGACGAAGGTGTAGCCCTTCTCGTCGACCAGCTTCAGCGCGTGGGCCAGCGCCTCGGGGAAGGCGTCGCCGTGCAGCACCGCCTTGGCGCCGTGGGCGCGCACCGCCTGGACCTTGATCTCGGGGGTGGTCTTGGGCATCACGATGACCGCCCTGATCCCCTGCCGCTTGGCCGCCAGGGCCAGGCCCTGGGCGTGATTGCCGGCCGAGGCGGCGATCACCCCGCGGGCCTTCTCCTCCTCGGTGAGCTGCGCGACCTTGTTGTAGGCGCCGCGGATCTTGAAGGAAAACACCGGCTGCAGGTCCTCGCGCTTGAGCAGGACCTGGTTGCCGAGGCGTTCGGACAACTGGCGGGCGGGTTGCAGGGGCGTTTCCACCGCGACGTCGTAGACGCGCGAGGTGAGGATCTTCTTGGCGTATTGTTCGAGCATCGGAGGCGGTTCGGCGGACTTCACGGAAACCCGGAGTCTACTCCAGGCCCGCCGGGCGGACTACCGGCGCGCCGCAGGAAAACACCGCGACTGCCGGTCATCCGGGGCAAGACCGGAGGACGCCAGGCCGCTATAATTCGTCCCTTCGTATCGCAGCGGCACAGGACGTGCCGGAAACCCGCCGGGCCGCCCCGGCCGCGCGCACCCTCCGCCTGCGCCGCCGGGACGGCCGGCCAGGCAACCAGACAGGCACCCGGGATGAACCAGGATCAGCTCAAGCAGGCAGTGGCACAGGCCGCCGTCGACCACATTCTTCCGCACCTCGACAGCAAGAGCATCGTCGGCGTCGGCACAGGCTCCACCGCCAACTTCTTCATCGATGCCCTGGCCCGCCACAAGGCCGAGTTCGACGGCGCAGTAGCCAGTTCGGAGGCCACCGCCAAGCGCCTGAAGGAGCATGGCATCCCGGTCTACGAGCTGAACACGGTCAGCGAGCTGGAGTTCTACGTCGACGGCGCCGACGAAAGCAACGAGCGCCTGGAGCTGATCAAGGGCGGCGGTGCCGCGCTGACCCGCGAGAAGATCGTCGCCGCGGTGGCCAAGACCTTCATCTGCATCGCCGATGCCAGCAAGCTGGTGCCCATCCTCGGCCAGTTCCCGCTGCCGGTGGAGGTCATCCCGATGGCTCGCAGCCACGTCGCCCGCCAACTGGTGAAGCTCGGCGGCGATCCGGTCTACCGCGAAGGCGTGCTGACCGACAACGGCAATATCATCCTCGACGTGCACAACCTGCGCATCGACAGCCCGGTGGAACTGGAAGAGAAGATCAACGCCATCGTCGGCGTGGTCACCAACGGCTTGTTCGCCGCCCGCCCGGCCGACTTGCTGCTGCTCGGCACCGCCGACGGCGTCAAGACCCTCAAGGCCTGAGCCCGCTCGCCCCAGGCCGATGACCGGAGCGGGGCGACACTGCAACAAAAGCGGCTACGCTGTGTCTCAGCAGACGGCTGGTCCGTTGCGATCCGCCTCACCCTGTGAACAAGGAGCTAGACATGGCAGCCAAATTCCATCTGAAGAAAGCGAAAGACGGCCAGTTCCACTTCAACCTGCATGCCGCCAACGGCGAGATCATTCTCACCAGCGAACTGTACAAGGCCAAGGACTCGGCGCTCGGCGGCATCGAGTCGGTGCGCAAGAACTCCCAGCGCGACGGTGCCTTCGAGGTCAAGCCGGCCAGCAACGGCAAGTTCCACTTCGTACTCAAGGCCACCAATGGCCAGGTCGTCGGCCAGAGCCAGCTCTATGCCAGCCAGGCCAACGCCGAAGCCGGCGTGCAGTCGGTGAAGCGCGCAGCGCCGGAAGCCGGTCTCAGCGACGAAAGCTGACCCAGCCCTGGCCGCCGTCGACACCGGCGGCGGCTGCGGGCCTCAGGACAGCCATTCGATGGCGAACGGCTTGTGCCGGATGCGCAAGCGCCGCGCCTCCTGGCACGCCTGCGGCGGCCGACGCTCCAGCGCCTCGACGCAGGCCTGCGGATCGTCCAGCGGCAATTCGCCAAGCACGTCCAGCGGCAACTCCCACCAGCGACTCGCCAGCAGTCGCTCGATCAGCTCCGGCGCGAAGCGATAGCGGAGCACCCGCGCCGGCGAGCCCGCCACCACCGCGTAGGGCGGCACGTCGCGATTGACCAGCGATTGCGCGCCGATCACCGCGCCGGTGCCGATCTCCACCCCATCGAGGATCAGCGCGTCACGCCCGATCCATACATCGTGGCCGATCCGCGCCGGGGTCGCTTCGCGCTCGGGCTGCAACGGCTTGCGCAACAGCTTCGGATTGGCGGTGAAGGCGTGGGTGCTCAGCCAGTGCATTGGATGCGAGCGGCGCGGCTGACCGATCACCACCCCGGTGGCGATCGAGCAGAAGCGGCCGATGCTGGCCACCTCCAAGAACTCGCAGCCGCTGACCACGTCGGTATAGGCGCCGACCTCCAGTGCCGGCGAATGGATCTTCGCCTTGCCCAGCTTCACGTTCGGCTCCAGCGTCACCTGCGTGCCGTCGCGCAGCGTCTCGACCCCGCTGGCCATGCGGCAACCGTGACGTGCCAGGGCCTTCTTCAGGCGACGGTTGAGCAGGGCTTCGCGGAAAATGTTCATGCGACGGGTATCCAGGAGATCGGCAGGGCGAGCACTGTAAATCGACCGCTCGCGGTTACCAAGCCCCGAAACGGGAAGTCACGCCCCAGTACCGGCCATCGCCGGTAACACTACGTCCAGCACGAAGCTTCCCGCCCATCGCCAGGAGCGACGCTTCTTACAACCTGGCGACACCGCAGGTCGACCAGGCGTCACTTCGTGCCACCGGGACATGAAACGGTCCGCATCCTGCTTTCCGCGGCGCGAGCATCATTCGATGCACCATCGTACCGACACAGAGGAAAGTGCCGTGTTCAAACCATTAGCTGTCGCTGTAGGCCTGGGATGTGCCGCGCTGTCGTTGGGCGCCAACGCCTACCAATACGGGGAATACGCCGGGGAGACCCTGGAGCGCCTGATCACCGACTACCCGGGCCGCTATCGCGGCACCGCCAGCTTCGCCGGCGCCAGCGAACTGATGCAGTCGCGCCTGGGCTTCGGCTACCAGACCAGTCGCCAGGACTTCACCTGGGCCGGCAACCGCAGTTCGCAGAACGTCATCGCCTCGGCGCCCGGTAGCAGCGGGAAGTTCCTGGTACTCGGCGCGCACTACGACACCTACTACGGTCGCCCGACCCTGCAGGGCCTGGACGATAACGCCTCGGGCGCGGCGGTGCTCACCGAGATCGCCCGCAACCTCGGCGGCATCGCCCTGGAGAACGGCCTCGAGGTGGTCGGTTTCGGCGCCGAGGAGGAAGGCCTGCGCGGTTCGCGTGCCTACGTCGAGTCCCTCGACGCCAGCCAGCGCGCCAACCTGCTGGGAATGATCAACCTCGACAGCCTGGTCACCGGCGACAAGATGTACGCCCATGCCGGCTCCAACAGCGTGTCCAGCCCGGCCCTCGGCGCCTACCGCGAACAGATCCTGCGCATCGCCCGCGAGCTGGACATCCCGTTGTTCACCAACCCCGGCCTGAACGCCGAATACCCGGCGGGTACCGGCTGCTGCAGCGACGGCGAAAGCTTCAACGGGATGGACATCCCGGTGTTGTTCATCGAGGCGACCAACTGGGAACTGGGCGACCTGGACGGCTACGAGCAGACCGACAACCCGGCGATTCCCGGCGGCTCAACCTGGCACGACCCGGCCGAGGACAACAAGGAAGTACTGACCAACGCCCTCGGCCAGGAGCGCATCGAGCAACGCATGCGCGACTTTTCCCGCCTGCTGACGCGCCTGGTGCTGGAGCTGACCAACGCCGACCTGCTGGCCTCCACCGCCTCCGGCGGCGCCCTGGCGCGGCAGATGGAAGACCAGTTGCAGCGCCAGCACCAGGCACTGACCCGCCTGCACGACCGCCGCTGGCTGACCCTGCTCGGCAGCAACCGGCCGGTAGGCAGCTTCGACGGCGAGGTGGGCGCGGAGGGCGAGGTCTCGCCGGACAGCGGTTTCGACATGCCTGGCGATCCGGAGTCCAGGCGCGCCGGCGTGCATCTGCTCGGCGACTACCGCTACAGCGAGGCCCTGACCCTTGGTGGCAGCCTGGCCTTCCAGCGCAGCCGCGACAAGCTGGACCATGGTGGGCGCATCGAGGGCGACACCTGGCAGCTCGGCCTGTTCGGCCTGTACAACGACGGCGGTCCGGAATGGCTGGCCGGCGAGCTGAACCTCGGGCATACCCGCTACGACAGCAAGCGTTCGGTCTACCTCCAGGCCGCCGGCGGGCCGGTGCTGCTCGACCAGCGTCTGTCGGGCGACACCTCGGCCTGGTCCTGGGGCGCCCGGCTGGAAGGCGGCTATGACTTCAGCTTCGGCGAACTGCGGAGCGGGCCGCTGGCCGGCCTCGACTACATGCACTACCGCATCGACGACTTCCGCGAGGACGAGGCCCTGCGTACCGCACTCGGCTACGAGAAGCAGGACTACGACTCGCTGGAGGCAAGTCTCGGCTGGCGCCTGCGCGGCGAGCTGGCGCTGGGCGCGAGAATGCGCCTGCAACCCTACGCCAGCCTGCGCTGGGTCCGCGAGCTGGCGGACGGACGCCTGGACGACATGGACCTGACCAGCCGCGGCGACGGGCGTGTCCGGGTCGCCGACATGGGCGGCGTGGACAAGGATTTTGGCCGCGCCCAGCTTGGCGCGCAACTGGCGATCACCGAGCAGCTCGGGGTCTTCGCCGAAGCCAACAGCCGCTTCGCCCACAGCGAAGGCAACCAGGCGGGCTATTCGCTCGGGGTGAACTGGCAGTTCTGAGCGGGCCAGGGGACGCTCCTGCCGTCCCCGTAGGCCGCGTCAGGGCTGCGCCGGCTCGTCCTTGCTGAAGACGTAGAACAGGTTCGGCTCGCTGACCAGGTAGAGCACGCCACGGTCGTCCATCGCCACGCCCTCGGCCTGCGGCACGCTGCGCTTCAGGCCGTGCATGCCGCGCAGCAGCGACAGGGTGCTGACCGGCTCGCCGTCGGTGTCCAGCTCGACTACCAGACGCGACTCGTCGGACAACGCCAGCAGGTGCCCGGTGCCCTCGTCGAACTGCAGGCTGGACAGGTCGCGGACGAACAGGCGCTTGTCGCGCCCGGGGTCGTCCACCACGTGCACGGCGAACGGTTTGTCCGCCTGGGTGTGGGGGAAACCGTGGATCTCGTAGATGCGCACCGGGTCACGCTCCTTGGCGACGAACAGGCGCTTGCCCTCGGCGTCGTAAGCTAGCCCTTCGAAACCCTTGTTGCCGTTGAGGCCGATACCCAGCGAAAGCTGCTGGGCATCGGCAGCGTCGATGAAGCGCGTGTCGTCCTCCAGGCGCACCTTGACCAGGCGTTGCTGGCGCTCGTCGGTGATCACGTAGACGCCGCGGCTGATGTACTCGATGGCCTCGGCGTCGCCGAAGCCGGTCAGCGGGATGGTCCGCAGTACCTTGCCCTGCAAGGACAGCTCGATGATCTGCGCCGGCTGGTTGGTCACGGTGAACAGGGTGCGCCGGTCGGGATCGAAGGTCAGCGCGGAAACGTCGTCGTTCAACCCCTCGATGGGCTGCGCCTCGATCCGCACGCGGTAGTCCGGCAGCCATATCGAGCGCTCTTTCCAGGCATCGGCGTGACGCCACTCCTGGACGGCGAACCAGGCCCGGTCGAAGACCCGGAAGCTCTGGCCGAGAAGGACCAGCGCGGCCAGCGCGACCAGCAGGACGGCCAGCAGCAGACGGCGAGGCGTGAAAGCTCGGGACATGGAAAACGGCTCGGGAGTTTGGGCGTGGATAGTCATAGCATAGAGCCTGTACGCTGTATGGAAACGGGCTGCGCCCGACCTTTCCTACGCAAGCTACGGCTCCAGGCTGAAGCCAAGCTTAAAGTCAGCCAGCCGCCCGGGCGACTCGGACAGGTCCGAGTTTCCTGTCCGAAGAGACGACAAGAGAGCATCCGCAGTCTTCTTCCAGCGCCACCAGATTGGCCTGTTCGATCCCTTATTGGCCGCATCTATCGTTCTGCGCCCGCGGCGCCCCGGTCATTATCGAACCGCAGCAGGTGAAGCGGGCCCCAGAAACCGCAAAACCTCAACAATAACAACTGCTTGACTGCATGGAATTCAGCATGACCAGCGCGATAGCCATCGAGCGGATCTGCATGGAATTCGGTACCCCCGGCCAAGGCCTGAAGGCCCTTGACGATGTGTCCCTGGATATCCACGCCAACGAATTCTTCACCCTCCTCGGCCCTTCCGGCTGCGGCAAGACCACCCTCCTCCGCCTCATCGCCGGCTTCGAACAGCCCAGTTCCGGCAGCATCCGCCTCTATGGCGAACACATGGAAGGCCTGCCGCCGTTCCGCCGCCCGGTCAACACGGTGTTCCAGAGTTATGCGCTGTTCCCGCACATGAGCGTCGCCGACAACATCGGCTTCGGCCTGGAGATGCAGGGCCGCCCGCGCAGCGAGATCGACGCCACCGTGAGCCGCATGCTCGACCTGGTGAAGCTGCCGGAGGTCGGCAAGCGCCGCGCCGACCAGTTGTCCGGTGGCCAGCAGCAACGCATCGCCCTGGCCCGCGCGCTGGCCAGCCGGCCCAAGGTGCTGCTGCTCGACGAGTCGCTGTCGGCGCTGGACCTGAAGCTGCGCAAGGAAATGCAGATCGAGCTGAAGCGCCTGCAGCACGAGACCGGGATCACCTTCATCTTCGTCACCCACGACCAGGAGGAAGCGCTGACCATGTCCGACCGCATCGCGGTGATGAGCAAGGGCAAGGTGTTGCAGGTCGGCACGCCCAGCGACATCTACGAGGCGCCGCTGAACCGGGCGGTCGCCGACTTCATCGGCGAAACCAACTTCCTCGAGGGCCAGGCCGACGCCGACGGCGTGCGCCTGGCGGACGGCCAGCGGCTGGCCGCGACGACCCCGGGCAGCGGCGCTGTGACCTTGGCGATCCGCCCGGAGCGCACCGAACTGGCCGCCGACGGCCAGTTGGAAGGCGTGCTGGAAAACATCGTCTATGTCGGCACCGATACCGTCTACCACCTGAACGTGGCCGGACAGCCGGGCTTCCGCGTGCGCCAGCAGAACCGCGACGGCGCACGCTGCCCGCACAGTCCGGGGGCGAAGGTGCGGGTGCGGATTCCCGCCGCCGCCATCCGGGTGCTCGCCGAATGAGCACCGCCGGCCGACCTACCGCGCAACAGTCGGCCGAACGCCGGCAGCTGCGTCGGCGCCTGCTGCTGAGCAGCCCGGCGATGCTGATGCTGGTGCTGTTCCTGGTGATCCCGCTGGGCATCATGTTCGCCGTGTCGATCCAGCAATCCGGCGACTACGGCGGAGTGAAATGGGGCCAGCACAGCCTGGAGGCCTACCTCAATTTCCTCTGGGAACGCGACCTGGACGACAGCCTGGTGTTCAACGCCGACTACCTGGGCATCTTCCAGCGCTCGTTCTGGCTGTCGCTGCTGACCACCCTCGGCTGCCTGGCGCTCGGCTTCCCCACCGCGCTGTACCTGGCGTTGCAACCGGAACGCCGGCGCAACCTGCTGCTGTTCCTGGTCACCGTGCCGTTCTGGACCAACCTGCTGGTGCGGGTCTACGCCTGGATCCTGCTGCTGCGCAACGGCGGGCTGGTGGACGCCGGCCTGCAAGGCATCGGCCTGACCGACACCGGGCTGGGGCTGCTCTATACCGACAACGCGGTGATCATCGGCCTCCTTTATACCTACCTGCCGTTCATGGTGCTGCCGATCTACAGCAGCCTGGAAAAGATGGACTGGCGCCTGGTGGAGGCGGCATTCGACCTCGGCGCCAACCGCTGGAAAGCGCTGCGCCGGGTGATCGTGCCGCTGGCGATGCCGGGGATAGTCGCCGGCTGCATCCTGGTATTCATCCCGGCCCTGGGCAGCTACATCATTCCGGAATTGCTCGGCGGCGGTAAGGCGCTGATGATCGGCAACCTGATCCAGCTGCAATTCGGTACCGCGCACAACTGGCCGTTCGGCGCCGCCCTTTCGTTCGCCCTGCTGGCCTTCGTCCTGCTGGCGATGCTGATCTACAACCTGCGCTTCCGGGCCAACGCCGGCGGAGGCCAGCCATGAACGGCCGCAATCCACTCTGGACCTTCAGCGGCGTGCGCCAGGCCGCCTGGCTGTTCTTCGCCTTCCTCTACATCCCGATCCTGGTGCTGGTAGTGCTCAGCTTCAACAGCGGCCAGTCGGCGACGCTCTGGGAGAGCTTCAGCCTGAAATGGTATGCGGTGGTGGCCAACGATCCGGAAATCCTCCGCGCGGCGAAGAACTCGCTGCTCGTCGCCACCCTCGCCACCCTGGCCTCGACCGTCCTGGCCACCCTCGCCGCGCTGGGCATGCGCGGTCGCGCCTTCCGCGGGCAGACCCTGATGAACGGCGTTCTCGGCCTGCCGCTGCTGGTGCCGGAGATCGTCACTGCGGTGGCGACCCTGATGTTCTTCTCCTTCATCGGCCTGAAGCTGTCGTTGTTCACCATCCTCATCGCCCACATCGTGTTCTGCATCCCCTTCGCCTACCTGCCGATCCGCGCCCGCCTGGAGGGCCTGGACCCGCGCCTGGCGGAGGCCGCCGCCGACCTCTACGCCTCGCCGTGGAAGGCCTTCTGGAAAATCACCCTGCCGCTGCTGATGCCCGGCGTGCTGTCCGGGGCGATGCTCGCGTTCATCATCTCGATGGACGATTTCGTCATCACCTATTTCGTCGCCGGCGCCGGCGCAACCACCCTGCCGGTGTACATCTTCAGTTCCATCCGCATGGGCATATCCCCGAAGATCAATGCGATTTCCTCGATCATCCTCATGATTTCCATCGCCTTCGTCGCCCTGTCGTACTACCTCGGCCAACGCCGCCGCTGAGAACCTGCCTCCACGAAGAAAAAACAGAAGATCGCCAGGAGTCCATCATGACCTACCGCACACCGCTCACCCTGCTCTTCGCCGCCGGTCTAGCCCTGGGCGGCCAGGCTCGCGCCGAAGGCACCCTGCACTTCGCCAACTGGTCGGACTACTACCCGCCGGAGTTGCTGAAGAAGTTCGAGAAGGACACCGGGATCAAGGCCACCCTCGACGCCTACGACAGCAACGAGACGCTGCTGGCCAAGCTCAAGGCCGGTGGCGGCGCCTACGACGTGGTGGTGCCGTCGGACAGTTTCATAGAAATATTCGTCAAGGAGGGGCTGCTGCAAAAGCTCGACAAGAGCCAGTTGCCGAGCCTGGGCAATCTGAAGGAAAACTTCCGGACCCTTGGCTTCGATCCCGGCCACGACTACAGCATTCCCTATCTCTGGGGCACCACCGGCTACAGCTACGATACGGCGAAGGTGCCGGGCGGCAGGCTGGAAGAAAGCTGGAAGCCGTTCTTCGAACCACCAGCCGAGCTGAAAGGCAAGGTGGTGGCTCTGAACTCCATCGAGGAACTGTTCATTCCCGCCACCTACTACCTCGGCATCGACGAATGCACCGAGGACGCCAGGGAAGCGCAGAAGGTCCTCGACCTGCTGCTCAGGCAAAAGCCGGCGCTGGCCATGTACAACAGCGACGGCACCATCGAGCGCATGGCCGCCGGCGAGGTCGCCATGCACCAGCAGTGGAACGGCGCCTTCCACCGCGCCCACGCCCAACGCGCCAGCCTCGAATACGTCTATCCGAAGGAAGGCATCCGGCTGTTCATCGACAACTTCGCGATTCCGCGCGACGCCAGCAACGTCAAGGAAGCCCACGTCTTCATCGACTGGATGATGCGCCCGGAGAACATCGCCGCCGCCTCCAACTTCGCCAAGTACAACAACGCCATCGTCGGCTCGGAGAAATTCATGGAGAAAGCACTGTTCGACGACCCGGCGATCAACACCCCGCAGGACAAGCTCGACCGCCTGAAGCCGTTCAAGCTCTGCTCGCCGAAAGCCCTGGCGTTGCGCAGCAAGGTCTGGACCAAGCTTAAGAAATGATCGACGCGGCGCTGGCGGCCAGCTCGCGCCAGCGCTGGCCGGCCAACCAGTTTGGCCATCTCGATCCCTTTTTGACCGTCTACAGGGTTCTCCCCGGCGAAACCGGATTGCTAGAGTCGAACCGCGCCCTCCTCGAGGGGTCGCCCGGAGCCGCGGAAACGGCGCCGGCAGAGCCCAAGGGAACCTCGCGACCGCGAGCTAGAAATCCAACAAGAACGCTTCCTGAGAACGCCATGAACACTATCGACGCCCCAACGCCCGTGCCCGCACACGCCGCGCGCCCTCTCGTCACTGCCATTTCCACCGACCCGACGGAAACCCCAGCGGTTTTCCACTAGCCCGTCCATTCACCCGGCGCAGGAAAGGTCCGCCCAAGCGGCCGCCTGCGGGATCGATACGGCATTTCGCGAGGAGCGGAACATGGCCAGCGAACGCAACAACGGCATCCTCATCGGCGGCAAGCGCCCCGAGTACGTCCACAGCGCCCAGGGCACCGGCCTGCGGCGCATCCTCGGGCTTCCCGCCCTGGTCTTCTTCGGGCTGGTCTACATGGTTCCGCTGACCATGTTCACCACCTACGGGGTAGTCACCGAGATCACCGGCGGTCGCACCGCCAGCGCCTACCTGATCACCCTGGCGGCGATGCTCTTCACCGCCTTTTCCTACAGCTTCATGGTGAAGAAATATCCCATCGCCGGCTCGGCCTATTCCTATACCAGCCTCAGCTTCGGCCCCTGCGTCGGCTTCCTCGCCGGCTGGTCGCTGCTGCTCGACTACCTGTTCCTGCCGATGATCAACTACCTGCTCATCGGCCTGTTCCTCAACATCGCCTTCCCGATGGTGCCGGCCTGGGTCTTCGTGCTCGCGGCGATCGGCCTGGTCACCGTGCTCAATGTGATCGGCATCAGCTCGGTGGCCGGCATGAGCAACGTGATCGTCGGCGCCCAGTTCGTCTTCGCCGTGGTGTTCGTCGCCATGGCGGTCAAGCACCTGGCCGGCATCCCCTCGCTGGACCTGAGCCTGCCCTTCGTCGGCGACGGCAGCCAGCCGGGCTTCGCCCCGTTGATGGCCGGCGCGGCGGTGCTGTGCCTGTCGTTCCTCGGCTTCGACGCGGTCTCGACCCTGGCCGAGGAAACCCGCGACCCGCAACGCGACATCCCGCGCGCCATCGTCATCACCACGGTCGGCGCCGGCCTGCTGTTCACCGTGCTGGCGGTCTTCAGCCAACTGGTGTTCCCCGGCAGCGTATTCCAGGACGCCGAGTCGGCGGCCAACGAAGTGATGCTGGCGGCCGGCGGCAAGTTCCTCGCCAGCTTCTTCACCGCCGCCTACGTCGCCGGCGCCGCCGGCTCGGCGCTGGCCTCGCAGGCCTCGGTGTCGCGCATCCTCTACAGCATGGGCCGCGACGGCATCCTGCCGCGGCGCGTGTTCGGCAGCCTCTCGGAGCGCTTCAAGACGCCAGTGATCGCGATCCTGGTGGTCTCGGTGATTTCCCTGCTGGCGGTGGTCATCGATCTCACCACCCTGGCCTCGATGATCAGCTTCGGCGCGCTGGTGGCGTTCTCCGCGGTGAACCTGGCGGTGATCCGCAGCTACCTGCTGCTCGACGGCCGCCGCGCCCCGCGCGACCTGCTGCGCTACGGGCTGGTGCCGGCCATCGGCCTGGGCCTGACCCTGTGGCTGTGGACCAGCCTCTCGGCGCTGACCCTGGTGATCGGCCTGACCTGGTTCGCCGCCGGCCTCGCCTACCTGGCGTTGCATACCGGCGGTTTCCGCCGCAAGGCGCCGACCGTGACCTTCTCCGAACAGAACTGAGCCCGGGAGCCCGACATGCTGACCATCTACAGCGACGACCATCGCCTGCACCACGGCCGGCACGAACTGATCGGCGGCCAGTTCACCCCCTGCTTCGAAAAACCCAGCCGCGCCGACATGGTCCTCGACCGCGTGAAGGCCGTCGGCCTCGGCGAAGTCCGCGCACCGCGCGACTTCGGCCTGGAACCGATCCGCCGGGTGCACAGCGAGGGTTTCGTGCGTTTCCTGCAGAACGCCTGGCAGGACTGGCTGGCCACCGGCCGCAGCCACGACATGCTGCCGATCGCCTGGCCGACCCGGCGCCTGCGGCAGACGGAGCCGGACAACATCGACGGTCGCCTCGGCTACTACTCCTTCGACGCCGGCGCGCCGATCACCGCCGGGACCTGGCAGGCGATCACCAGTTCGGCCAACGTCGCCCTCAGCGGCCAGTCCGAACTCGCCAACGGCGCGCGCTCGGTATTTTCGCTCTGTCGCCCGCCGGGCCACCACGCCGCGGCCGACTACATGGGCGGCTATTGCTTCTTCAACAATGCCGCCATCGCCGCCCAGGCCTTCCTCGACCGGGGCGCCGGGCGGGTGGCGATCCTCGACGTCGACTACCACCATGGCAACGGCACCCAGGACATCTTCTACGACCGCGCCGATGTGCTGTTCACCTCGATCCACGGCGATCCGCGCTTCGAATACCCCTATTTCCTCGGCTACGCCGACGAGAAGGGCAACGGCGTCGGCACCGGCTACAACTTCAACTACCCACTGGCGGCCGGCAGCGACTGGGCGACCTGGAGCCAGGCGCTGCAGGCGGCGATCCGGCAGATCCAGGCCTATGCGGCGGACGTCCTGATCGTTTCCCTGGGGGTGGATACCTTCAAGGAGGACCCGATTTCCCAGTTCCGCCTGGACAGCCCCGACTACCTGCGCATGGGCGAAGCCATCGGCAAGCTCGGCCTGGCCACGCTGTTCGTGATGGAGGGAGGCTACGCGGTGGAGGAAATCGGGATCAACGCGGTGAACGTGCTACAGGGTTTCGAAGGGGTTCACCGGTAAGCCCGCCCGCAACTTCGCCCGTTCGGAACGCGAAACGGCCCGCCTCTCTTCCGGGAGGCGGGCCGTTTCGATTCAGGGCCTTACTTGATCACTTCGACGAACTCGACGTCGATCTCGCGGCCGACCAGGTCGCGGTCGACTTCGCCGGTCAGCTTGACCCGGGTCTTGTCGTTGATTTCCATCGGCGGGAAGTCTTCGTCGTCGATCTCCACCTTCATGCTGCCGGTGGCATCGCGGAACTCGTAGATGTCGCCCTTGATGCGCTTGACGATGGTGCCCTGGAGGACCACCGGGGTGTCGTCGGCGGCTTCCAGCGCGGCCTTCACCGTGGTGGTGGTCGGGGTAGCGCCCGGGCCGGTATAGCCGGCGGCCAGGGTGACGGTGGAGAACAGGCCGATGGCAGCGATGAGGGGCAGGTGACGAAGTTTCATGGGTAACGCCTCGTAGTTGGTTTCGATGGGTCCAGGCTACGAAGCCTTGCTGAAACCAGGCTTAATCGGCGCTTAAGCGAAGCTTAATCGGCGTCGCTGGTGGCCAGGCGCTCGCCGCTCTTCTTGCGGAACACGTAGAACAGGTTCGGCTCGCTGACCATGTAGATCGTGCCCTCGTCGTCGATGGCCACCCCTTCGGCGCGCGGGATCTTGCTGTCCAGGCCGTTGAAGCCGCCGAGCAGGCTGATGAAGCTGACCGGCTCGCCCTTCTCGTCCAGCTCCAGCAGCAGATGCGATTCGGCCGACAGCACCAGGGTATGGCCGGTACGCGGGTCGACGCTGAGGGCCGAGACGTTGCGCATGTACAGGTCGTCGCTCGGTAGCGCGGTCATCGCCCCGCTCAGGCTCGGCCCGCCGTCGCTCTTCCAGCTGAACAGGGTCATCGGATCGCGCTCCTTGCTCAGCAACAGACGCTGCTGGCGCGGATCCCAGGCGATGCCCTCGAAGCCCTTGTTCTTCTTGCCGATATTGCCCAGCGGGAATTCGGCCAGGCTCTTGGTGCTCAGCTCGGCGGTCTGCGGGTCGACATGGAAGATGGTCAGGGTATTGCGGCGCTCGTCGGTCACCGCGACGTTGCCGTTCTCCAGCACCGCCACGCCTTCGGGATTGCTCAGGCCGAGCAGCGGGATGGTGCGCAGCACGTCGCCGGTGAGCGACAGCTCCACCAGCAGCGGCCGCTTGCCGGTAACGGTGAACAGGGTCCTGGTTGCCGGGTTGTAGGCCAGGTCCGAGGTTTCTTCCTCCTCCAGGCCCTGCAACGGCTTGGCGTCGATCACCACCCGATAGCCCGGCAGCCAGATGCTTTCGTCGCGCTGCTGCTGGCTGGCCTGGCTTTCCTTCCACCAAAGGCCGGCGCGATCGTCCCAATGCATGACGATGGTCAGCACCACGCCGACGAGCACGACGAACGCCGGCAGCAGCCAGCGGAAACGGGGAAGCTTGGAGGCAAGGGACATGGGCGAGGCTCGACTGTTTGGCCAGGTGTTTTCTTGGGCGTCGCCATGAAAGGGCATTGCCCCCGGCCTGTCAATCGAAGCGTCGGCCAGCCGACCGACAGTCGCTTCCGCTGCCGGCGCTAGGGAAGTCGGCCGCCCCCCGCGGCCGCAGCGGTTCAGAGCACGCGGGTCTCGAAACGGCTGGCGCCCGGCAATTCGAGCAGCAACTCGTCGCCGCTGTTCAGCGGCCCGACCCCGGACGGCGTGCCGGTCAGCACCACATCGCCGGCCTGTAGCGAGAAATGCCCGGCGATGTGCTGGATCAGCGGCACGATCGGATTGAGCATGTCGCGGCTGTTGCCGTCCTGGCGTACCTCGCCGTTGATGGTCAGGCGGATGCCGATGTCGGTCGGGTCGGGGAACTGGTCGGCGTTCACGAACGGCGACAGCACGCCGGCGCCATCGAAGCTCTTTGCCAGCTCCCAGGGCAGGCCCTTTTCCTTCAGCTTCGCCTGGACCTCGCGCAAGGTCAGGTCCAGCGCCGGCGCATAGCCGGAGATCGCGTCGAGGACCTCCTCGCGGTTCGGCTTGCGCGACAGCGGCTTGCCGATCAGCACGGCGATTTCCGCCTCGTAGTGTACCGAGCCGCGCTCCTGCGGCAGGCTCAGCCCGCCGCTCACCGGCACCACGCAGGAGCCGGGCTTGATGAACAGCAGCGGCTCGGTGGGAACCGGGTTGTTCAGTTCCTTGGCGTGTTCGGCGTAGTTGCGCCCGACGCAGACCAGCTTGCCCAGGGGGAAGTGGATCGGGGTGCCGTCGATATATTGATGCTGGTAACTCATTTACCGACTCCTGAACGGGTGGAAAGGCATCCGTGGCGCCCGCCACAGACGAGAAGGGCCGGATGACCGGCCCTCTGCGTTGCGAAACCTGCTACTCGGCGAAGATCTTGCCGGGATTCATGATCCCGTTGGGGTCGAACACCGCCTTCAGTGCCTTCATATAGGCAATTTCGGTTTCCGAGCGGGTGTAGGTCAAGTAGTCGCGCTTGGTCATGCCCACGCCATGCTCGGCGGAAATCGAGCCGTTGTACTTCTCGACGGTCTCGAACACCCACTTGTTGACGGTCGCGCACTTGGCGAAGAACTCGTCCTTGCCGAGGTTTTCCGGCTTGAGGATGTTCAGGTGCAGGTTGCCGTCGCCGATGTGGCCGAACCACACCACCTCGAAGTCCGGGTAGTTGGCCTCGACGATGGCGTCGATGTCCTTGAGGAAGGCGGGCACCCGGGAAACCGTGACCGAGATGTCGTTCTTGTACGGCGTCCAGTGGGAGATGGTCTCGGAGATGTACTCGCGCAGCTTCCACAGGTTCTGCAACTGCTGCTCGCTCTGGCTCATCACCCCGTCCAGCACCCAGCCCTGCTCGACGCAGTGCTCGAAGGTGGCCAGCGCCTCGTTGGCGACTTCCTCGGTGGTCGCCTCGAACTCCAGCAGGGCGTAGAACGGGCAGTCGGTCTCGAACGCCCGTGGTACATCGCCACGGGCCAGGACCTTGGCCAGGGCCTTGTCGGAGAAGAACTCGAAGGCGGTCAGGTCGAGCTTGCTCTGGAAGGCATGCAGCACCGGCATGATCGAGTCGAAGTCGGGCGTGCCGAGGACCATAGCGGTGAGGTTCTTCGGCGTGCGCTCCAGGCGCATGGTCGCCTCGACCACGAAGCCCAGGGTGCCTTCGGCGCCGATGAACAGCTGGCGCATGTCGTAGCCGGTGGCGTTCTTGATCAGGTCCTTGTTCAGCTCGAGCAGGTCGCCCTTGCCGGTGACGACCTTCATCCCGGCCACCCAGTTACGGGTCATGCCGTAGCGAATGACCTTGATCCCGCCGGCATTGGTGCCGATATTGCCGCCGATCTGGCTGGAACCGGAAGAAGCGAAGTCAACCGGGTAGTACAGGCCGTTTTCCTCGGCGAAGGTCTGCAGTTGCTTGGTAACCACGCCCGGCTGGCAGACTACGGTGCGGTCGAAGGCATTGAAGTCGAGTATCCGGTTCATGTAGTCGAAGGCCACCACGACTTCGCCGTTGGCCGCCACGGCCGCGGCGGAGAGCCCGGTACGACCGCCCGACGGGACCAGACCGACCTTGTGCTGGTTGGCCCAGCGGACGATCGCCTGGACCTGCTCGACGCTCTTGGGGAACACGATGGCCAGCGGCGCAGGGGCGAAATGCTTGGTCCAGTCCTTGCCGTAGGCGTCCAGGGAGGCGGCGTCGTCGAGCAGCTTGCCAGGCTCGACCAGGGGCTTGAGCGATTCGATCAGGGCTTCGCGGGTCATTCGGGAACTCTCAAATGATTCATGGTCGTCCTGAGAACAACTCAGGTCGCAACCGGGCAAGGAAAAGGGAGAACATGCTAGCATACGCCCCCCGCGCTTAGTGCCTCTGGGCGCCGAGTTGCGGGTG
The DNA here is from genome assembly GCF_052044465.1 of Pseudomonas sp. 22490. NCBI lineage: Bacteria > Pseudomonadati > Pseudomonadota > Gammaproteobacteria > Pseudomonadales > Pseudomonadaceae > Pseudomonas > Pseudomonas sp. 22490. The sequence continues at coordinate 389,009 of NZ_JBQENS010000002.1, forward strand.
CCGGCCAGCGCCGGCCGGACCCGCTTCGCGCAGTTCGCTTTCCAGCCACTTCCTCCGGGACAACAGGTTTACGCAGATGAGCAAGACCTCTCTCGACAAGAGCAAGATCAAGTTCCTTCTTCTCGAAGGTGTCCACCAGAACGCCGTGGACACGCTGAAGGCCGCCGGCTACACCAACATCGAGTACCTCAAGACCGCGCTTTCCGGCGACGAGCTGAAGGAAAGGATCGCCGATGCGCACTTCATCGGCATTCGCTCCCGCACCCAGCTGACCGAAGAGGTCTTCGACTGCGCGAAGAAACTGATCGCGGTCGGCTGCTTCTGCATCGGCACCAACCAGGTCGACCTCAACGCCGCCCGCGAACGCGGTATCGCCGTGTTCAACGCGCCCTACTCGAACACCCGCTCTGTGGCTGAGCTGGTACTGGCCGAGGCGATCCTGCTGCTGCGCGGCATCCCGGAAAAGAACGCCTCCTGCCATCGCGGCGGCTGGATCAAGAGCGCGGCGAATTCCTTCGAGATCCGTGGCAAGAAGCTCGGCATCGTCGGCTACGGCTCGATCGGCACCCAGCTCTCGGTACTCGCCGAGGCCCTGGGCATGCAGGTGTTCTTCTACGACACCGTGACCAAGCTGCCGCTGGGCAACGCGGTGCAGATCGGCAGCCTGCACGAGCTGCTGGGCATGTCCGACATCGTCTCGCTGCACGTTCCCGAACTGCCCTCCACCCAGTGGATGATCGGCGAGAAGGAAATCCGCGCGATGAAGAAGGGCGGCATCCTGATCAACGCCGCGCGCGGCACAGTGGTCGAGCTGGACCACCTGGCCGCCGCGATCAAGGACGAGCACCTGATCGGCGCCGCCATCGACGTGTTCCCGGTCGAGCCGAAATCCAACGACGAGGAATTCGCCAGCCCGCTGCGTGGCCTGGACCGGGTGATCCTGACCCCGCACATCGGCGGCTCCACCGCCGAGGCACAGGCCAACATCGGCCTGGAAGTGGCGGAGAAGCTGGTCAAGTACAGCGACAACGGCACCTCGGTGTCCTCGGTCAACTTCCCCGAAGTGGCCCTGCCGTCGCACCCAGGCAAGCACCGCCTGCTGCACATCCACGCCAACATCCCCGGCGTGATGAGCGAGATCAACAAGGTCTTCGCCGACAACGGCATCAACGTTTCCGGCCAGTACCTGCAAACCAACGAGAAGGTCGGCTACGTAGTGATCGACGTCGATGCCGAGTACTCGGACCTGGCCCTGGAGAAACTCCAGCAGGTCAACGGTACCATCCGTAGCCGCGTGCTGTTCTAAGGCAGCGTCCGGCGGAAAGGAAAAAGGAGGCCCAGCGGCCTCCTTTTTTCGTTTCCGTCACTTGACGGTAACGGTGATCTTCTCCGACTCCACGGTCGGCTCCAGCGGCACGTGGTTCTTGTCGCCCACCAGCAGTTGCAGGGTGTGCTTGCCCGGCGGCAGGGTGATCTCGGTTTCGGTCTGGCCCTTGCCGAAGTGGCGGATGTTGTCGGTCATCGGCAGCGGCAGGTTCATCGCCGGCTGCTCCTTCAGGTCCACCAACAGGTGATGGTGGCCGGTATCCGGCATGTCGACGCCGGCCGGCGCCACGCCCATGCCTTTCAGGCCGAATTTCACGGTGAAGGTCTTGTCGACGGTTGCACCATCGGCCGGCGTGATGAAATACACTTTCGCCCCTTCGGGCGCCTTCGTCCGGGGCAGGTCGGCAGCCATCAGGCTGGCGGATGCGCCGAACATCAGGGCGGCTAGACCGAGGCAAGGCAATGTCACTCTCATGGGAGTCTCCTGTTTTCACTTCCGTTAGCACCCGGGAAACACCACTGGACGGAATTTCCCCGGCACTCTTCGTGCCTTCCGAATCAGGGAAAGGCATCGCTGGCACAGCGATTTCCACTGCGAAGCCCGTGTTAGAGCGGCGCTCGCGCACATAATCCGGGTCAATGCCCGCAACCCCTGGAAAGACCGCATGCAACCCAGTAGGTTCGCGATTGTCCAGGACGCGGGCCCGGCTAAGCTGAACGAACAGCATAGGCCCGACCGACGTTCATTCCCACCCGAGGAGTACTACATGCGATTTCTGCCCCGCCTGCTGATGCTGGTATCCCTGGCCGCTCCGCTGGCCCATGCCGAGCTGCTCGACGACGTCCACCAGCGCGGCGCCCTGCGCATCGCCCTGGAGGGCACCTATCCGCCGTTCAACTTCAAGCAGGGCGGCAAGCTCACCGGCTTCGAGACCGAACTGGGCGAACTGCTGGCCGCCGAACTGGCGGTCAAGCCGGAATTCGTCACCACCGAATGGAGCGGCATCCTCGCCGGCCTGCAGAGCGGCAAGTACGACATCGCGCTGAACCAGGTCTCGGTGAACGAGCAGCGGCGCAAGGTCTTCGACTTCAGCGAGCCATACACCATCTCCAGCGCCCAGTTGATCGTGCGCGCCGACGAAACCCGCCAGTTCAAGTCGCTGGAAGACCTCAAGGGCCTCAAGCTCGGCGTCGGCCAGGGCACCAACTACGCCGACCTGGCGAAGTCGGTGGCCGGCGTCAACGTGCGCACCTATCCGGGCGCCCCGGAATACCTGCAGGACCTGGCCAGCAAACGCATCGACGCGGCGCTCAACGACCGCCTGCTGATCCCCTTCGCCATCCGCGAGGCCAAGCTGCCGGTCAAGCCCGGCGCGGCGGTGGGACCGGTGGCGAACATGGCGATTCCCTACCGGAAGAACAATCCGAAGTTCGGCGAGGCGCTGAATGCGGCGCTGGAGAAGATCAAGGCCGACGGCCGCTTCGCCAAGCTCTCGGAAAAGTGGTTCGGCCTGGACGTCAGCCAGCCGCCGAAGTGAGCTCCCGCCCGAACGGGGGAAGCGGCCGCGCCCGAGAGACGCGGCCGTCGTGTTTGTCGATGGAGTGTTGAATGAATTCGCTGCAGAAATTGCTCGAATGGCTCGCCAACCTGGTCGAGCTGCTCGGGATGGCCTGGCCCTTCCTGCTCCAGGGCGCGATGTATACCGTGCTGTTCGCCGCGGTATCGATGGTCCTGGGCCTGATCCTCGGCTTCAGCGTCGCGGTGGTCCGGGTGACCAAGGTGCCGGTGGTCTCGCAGATCGCCGCGGTCTACGTCAGCGCCTTCCGCGGGACGCCACTGCTGGTGCAGATCTTCGTCCTGTACTACGGGCTGCCGAGCGTAGGCATCGAGTTCACCCCGGTCACCGCGGGCATCCTGGCGCTGACCCTGAATGTCGCGGCCTATCTCTCGGAGTCCATGCGCGGGGCGATCCTCGGCATCGACAAGGGACAATGGGAAGCCGGGCTCTCGGTCGGCCTGACCTGGGGCCAGACCCTGTGGAACATCATCACCCCGCAGGCCCTGCGCCTGGCGGTGCCGAGCCTGTCGAACAGCCTGATCAGCCTGATCAAGGACACCTCGCTGATCTCCGTGATCACCGTGACCGAACTGATGCTGGCGACCAAGGAGGTCATCGCCGAGACCTTCCAGCCGCTGCCGCTCTATCTCGCCGCCGCCGGGATCTACTGGCTGCTTTCGGCACTCTTCGAGCGTGTGCAGAAAGCCCTGGAGAACCGCCTGACCGCGCCGCTGCGGCGCTGAGTTCAGCCGCCGGCGTCGAGGCCGGCCAGGCAGACCGCGGCGCGGTCCAGTTCATCCTCGTTGAATACCAGCACGCCCATGCGCTTGAGGGCGGCGGCGGTAACGCCCTCGCCGGCGACCCGGTTGCCGTTGAAGCGCCCGTCGTAGTTCTCCAGGTTGCCGCAGGAAGGACTGCGCGCCTTGAGCACGGCCATCCGGATGTCATGGCGGCGGACCAGCTCCACTGCCGCCTCCGCACCCAGCAGGAATGCTTCGCTGACATCCTCGCCGTCGACGGTGAAGACCCGGTTCAGCCGGTCCAGCACTTCGCCGCCCTGGCCGCCGGGGATCTCCGCTGGCGGGCGGGGCGTCGGCAGGCCTCCGGCGACCTCCGGGCAAAGGGCGACGATCCGCCCCTGCGCATGCCAGCGCGAGAGCAGGTCGAACGGGCCATGGCTGCCACCGTCGTAGCGCACCAGGTGGCCCAGCAGGCAACGGCTGACCAGAACCTTCTGCATGGATGCTCCACCCCTTTGACAGGCACACAGAGTAGCCCGCCGCTCGCCGATGGTCACGCCCGGTAACAGTAGCCGGGAAACACCGGGGAAACCCGCCCTCGACCCAACCGGAGTTAGGCCTCGCGGTAGCGCTCCAGCGCCCGTATGGCGGGGACCAGGGCTATTTCTTGCCGATCCTTAGGATAGAACTGCGGGCGGCCCATGGCGAACCTCCGCCGCCCCGAGCAGACTGGCTTCCCGCGCAACCGCGAAGGACCCGCCCGTCATGCTCCCGACCCGCTCGCTTCTACCGTTTTTCCTGGCCCCCGCGTTGCTCGCCAGCGCTGCCAGCCAGGCGGCCATGGAGGCCCTGGACAACGACAGTCTCAGCCAGGTCACCGGCCACGCCGGCATCAGCCTGCGCCTGGACCTGCGCGCCGGCGCGGCCAGGGTCGCCTGGGTGGACGACGGCGGCAGCCTCTCGCTGCGCAACCTGGTGATCGACAACGGCTGCGTGAAGGCCGGCGACTGCCCGGACGGGCGCGGCGGCAACATCCCCCTGGGCGCCGCCCAGCTCGGCCTGAGCTTGCCGATCTTCGGCGTCGAGCAGCCGACCCTGGCACTGGACGTGACCACCGGCAGCGGCGGCGGGCAGCAACTGGCGATCAGCCTGCCGGACCTCGCCACCATCAACGACCAGTTGATCGCCAGCGGCCTGCCGGCGCAGCGCATCCGCCTGCGGGTGGCCAGCGACCTGTACATCGGCGACAACTCGATCGGCCGCATCGAACTGCGCGACATCACCGACCTGCGCGGCACGATCAAGGTCTGGGGTCACTGAGGCGGCGACGCCGCCGAGGGTTCAGGAGAGTTGCAGGAGGGATTCGTTGCGCCGGCGGAACCAGCCGGTCAGCGACAGCCGGTCGCGGCTGGCGGGCAGGACTTCGTGCTCGGTGCCGGCGGACATGAACACCACCAGGCTACCGCCCGTCGGCTGGATGTCCACCTGCCGCTGCGGCAGGTGCAGGCGCAGCGCGCCGCCATGCTCGGGCAACCAGGCATCGTTGAGGTAGAGAACCGCGGAGACGGTGCGTGCGTCGTCGTCGCGGAAACGATCGACATGCTTCTGGTAATAGGCGCCCGGCGGGTACAGCGCGAAGTGGCACTCGAAATCCTCGAGGCCGAGGAACAGCGAGGCGTTGAGCGCCTGGCGCAAGCTGTCCATCACCCCCAGGTATTCGTCGCAGGCCTCGGATTCTCCGGGCTCCAGCCATTGCGTGAGGTCGCCGCGGATGCCTTCGCGGATCACCTGGCCGTCGCCGCGGCCGATCGCCGCCGGGGTCAGGTCGCCCGCGACCGCACGGGTGCGGCACTCTTCGGCCAATCTGGTGGTCAGACGCTCAGGCATGAAGATGCTCTGGTGCGACCAGCCCTGGTCGACCAGTTCATCGACGATGCGATGCAGGAGGGGATGATTGACGTTGATGTGCATTGTCCATTGTAGCGTGCCGCCCCGGTGTCTCGACAAGCGGTCCGCCGCATGTCGACAATAGCGCCCCATGGACGGCACCACCCGAACGACGAGGCTTTCGCCGCCAAAGGAGTATCAATGCGCGCTTTGCTCGCCTTCGCTTTACTGCTGGTTGGTCTGCCCGCCCTGGCCGACCCTTATCAACGCCTGTACCAGGCCGCTGGCTGGCCCGACCAGCGCGCGCATTTCAGCGATGCCCTGGACGCGGCGCAGAAGCGCTACCAGGACAAGCTGCCGCCCGCGCTCTACCAGACCCTGGTGGACAACAGCAATCGCCGCTTCGCCCCGGCCGAAGTCGACCAGCGCGCCCTCAACGGCCTGCGCGAGAACCTGCCGGACAGCGCCAGCCCGCTGAATTTCTTCGAGTCGCCGCTGGGGCGCAAGGTGGTCGCCGCCGAGGTGCTCGCCACCCGCCGCGACCAGTTGCTCCAGCACAGCAACGGCCTGCCGCGGCAGACCGCCAGCGAGCCACGCCGGGCCCTCGTCAAGCGCCTGGCCCAGGTCCTTCCGGCCCGAGAGGCCGGCGCGGAAGTCAGCCTGGCCCTGGCCGGGGTCGCCGCCGACAGCCTCAGCCAGATGCTTCCGGGCCTCCCCGGCCTGCTTGGCGGCGGACAGACCGGCCAGTTGCTGGAAGGCCAGCGCCAGCGCCTGGTGCAGCAGATCGGCGCGGACCTGGAGAACACCCTGCTGTATGTCTACCGCGATCTCTCCGATGCGGAACTCACCCAGTACGTGAACTTCGCCGAGTCGCCGGCCGGCCGCAGCTACTACCAGGCGGCCCTGGCCGCGCTGAAAGCCGGCCTGGCGGTGGACCAGGCGGTCGCCCCCTGATCGCCGCGGGGCCTGGAACTCAGGCCCCCAGCGCGTCGCTCAGGAAATCGAAATAGCGCCGCCGCAGCCCCTCGCTTTCGTTCGCCAGGTGATGGCGCGCCTCTTCCAGCAACAGTATCCGCGGCTCGTCGAATTTCTCCCGCAGCACCTTCAGGCCATGGCGCCAGTCCACCGTCTCGTCGGACTCGCCCTGCACCACCAGGGGGCTCAGGGCACGCCGAGGTGCCCGCTCGATGCGCGGCACCCAGCGGGTCAGCGCGCCGACCCAGGCGGTCGGCAGGGTGCGTGGCTGCAACGGATCGTGCTCGCGGAGGAAGTCGAGGAACTGCGGATCGCTGGAGTTCTCCGAGAAGCGCCGCGGGATCGAGTCGACGAAGGGGCTCAGCAGGCGGTAGCTGAGCTTCGACCAGCCCCAGGCGCGCGGGCGCACCAGCGGCGCCAGGAGAATCGTCTCGCCCAGTTCGGGACGTTCGCCGCCGTGCAGCAGGTAGTCCAGCAGGATCGCCCCCCCGGTGCTTTGTCCGCAGAGGTGCCAGGGCGCCGCCAGGTCGAGTTCGGCAGCCTGGCCCAGCAGGCCCTTGAACACCGCCTGGTATTCGGCGAAGTCGCGGATGCTGGCCCGCTCGCCTTCGGACAGGCCATGCCCCGGCAGGTCGCAGGCGAGCACCGAGAAGCCCATGCCCAGCGCCCAGTCGACCACGTGCCGATACAGTCCCATGTGGTCGTAATAGCCATGCATCAGCAACAGGCTGCCGCGCGCCTCCGGCAGCAGCCAGGCCTGCACCGCCAGGCGGCGCCCGTCGACCGCCATGCTGCCGAGCCGCGCTTGCAGGCGCGGATGGCGGGAGCACAGGTCCAGGCCGTAGTAGGCCTGGTAGGCGAGGACGGCGGCGTCCGCCTCGGCCGCGGCCAAGGGTCGCAGGTGCTGGCGCAGGTAATCGGGGTTGAAGGCTTCTGACATCGGCGGTTCCGGGCTGCAATCGATTCGTGGCCGGGCCACGGGCGAAACCCAGGGATATTCAGCTGCGCGCGAACACATGGCAAGCTTGGCACCCGTTTTCCGTGTGAATGCCATGACTCCCCGCCGCAAGACGCTCCTCGTCAGCCTGGTCGGCCTGCTCTGGGCCGGCGGCCTGCTCGCCGCCTACTGGTGGTTCGAGATCCGCTACATCCGCCCGTTCAGCGAGCAGACCACCCTGTTCTCCGGCGACAGCCTGCGCCTGCCGGCCGAGCTGGCCGGGCCGGGGGCGATCCGCCTGGTGCATTTCTGGGACCCGGCCTGCCCCTGCAACGTCGGCAACCAGCAGCACCTCGGCGAGCTGATCGAACGCTTCGCCGGCAAGGGCGTGGAGTTCCATGTCCTGCAGAAGCCTGGCAGCCAGGGCCGCCTGCCGGACAACCTGGCCGCCCTGCGCCCCCTCGCCGGTCTGCCCGGTTCCGAGCAGTTGCCGGCCAGCCCGGCCGTGGCGATCTGGGACCGCGACGGCCGCCTGGCCTACTTCGGCCCCTATAGCGAGGGCGCGGTATGCACCTCCAGCAACAGCTTCATCGAACCGATCCTCGAAGCGCTGCTGCAGGGACGTCCGGTGGATGCCACCCATACCCTCGCCGTGGGTTGCTACTGCCCCTGGACCCCGGAAAAAGGCTGACCTGGCTCAACACCGGGCCTTCCGGAGGGGGCGCCGGAAGGCGTAGCGGCTACACTGCCCGGGTCGGCCCACGAGGGGCCGTTGCCGAACCAAGGAGTCGCTGCATGTCCCTACGTCCCACCCTCGCCCTGCTCGCCCTCGTCAGCCTGCCACTGATGGCCGCCCAGAACGACCCTCAGCCCAGCAGCAAGGAACTGATGAAGGAGCACCAGGCGCAGATCCAGAACGACCTGGCCGACGTCGACTACAAGCGCAAGCGCATCGTCGAGGCCAACATGAACCTCACCGACCAGGAAGGCGAGAAGTTCTGGCCGATCTACAACACCTACCGCACCGAGTCGGACAAGCTCAGCAAGGAAACCCTCAAGCTCCTGCTCGACTACGCCCAGGCCTACAACAGCGGCAACGTCAGCGACGACCAGGCGAGCAAGCTGATCGAGCGTGTCGACGACCTCCAGGAGGACCGTCTGGAACTGCGCGACAAGTACGTCAAGCGCATCGCCAAGAACGTCTCGCCCAAGCGCGCCATGCGCTTCCTGCAGATCGAGATCCAGCTCGACGCCATCGCCACCCTGGAGATCGGCCGTCAGGTACCGCTGGTCGAGTAACCCTCTTCCCGCTTCGCCAGCCGCGCCCTGTATTGCTCCGGGGGCGCGGCGTGCCAGCGGCGAAAGGCCCGGTAGAACGGCGACAGCTCGGCGAACCCGCAAGCCTTGGCCACCTCGCGGATGGCGCGACCGGCCAACAGCATCTCGCTCGCCCGCTGCCGGCGAACCTCATCGCGAACCTGCCGGAAACTCGCTCCCCCAGCGGCCAGCGCACGCTGCAAGGCACCGCTGCCAAGGCCCAGCTCCGCCGCGCACTGGCGCAAGCCATAGCCCTCCCCGAGGCGCAGCTCGATCAGGTAGCGCACGCGATTGAGCAAGCGGTTCTCGCTGAGTTCGCGGGACTGTTCTTCCGCGTGGCGGGTCAGCACGTCATGCATGTCCGGATTGGCGTTGCGCGAAGGACGCCGCAGCAAGGCGGCGGAAAACACCAGGGCATCGTGCGGCCGCGAGAACAGCGGCAGCCTGCCGAACAACCGGCGGTGTTCGCCCAGCCGCGGCGGGGCTCGGTGGCGGAACTCGATGCGCTCGGCGACGAACTCGTCGTCGCTGATCAGCGCCAGCAGCTTGAGGAACAGCAGCATCAGGCATTCGATCTGCTGGCGCAGCGAGGCATAGCCCAGGTAGTTGATGTCGAGGATCAGCCTTGCCGTTTCCCCTTCGACCTCGAGGCGCGCGGCGAAACCGCCGGAGAGAATGTGCTGGAAACGCACGAAGCTGCGCAGCGCCTCCTCCAGGTCGCGCGCGGACAGCAGCAGGTAGCCGACCACATCGAGCAGGCGCGGCTTCATTGCCTCGCCCAGGTGCAGGCCGATGTCGGCATCGCCGGTCACCGCCGCCAGCTCGGTCCAGAACAACGGGGCGTTGTCATGCACCAGGCGGCCGCCCAGGGTCGGCGGCGGCAGCGGGATACGCCGGTAGACGCTGCGGTAGACGCGGGTGGGGTCGAGCCCGAGGGCGTCCAGGGCTTCATACAACAGACGCCGCAACGTGGCGGAATGGGTCAGGGGGCTGGTAGACGGGTCGTCCTGCATGGCGGCTCCTCGCGATTGACCAAAGACTTCCAGGGTCCGAGCATTCGGTCAATGCCGCGGGCCGGCGGCATCCGCAGAATGCTCGGCACTACAACAAGGAGAAAGGATCGATGAAACGCACCCTGACCGTGATCGCCGTGGCGGTCGCCGCCGCGGCTGCCGGCGGCGCCTGGTACCTCCATGCCAAGCAGCCGCTCCGCAACGGCTCGCTCGCCCTGGCCCACCTGCAGGCGCCGGTCGACGTGCGCTACGACGAGCGCGGGGTTCCGCACCTGTATGCGCAGAACCAGACCGACCTCTACCGCGCCCTCGGCTACGTGCACGCCCAGGACCGCCTGTTCCAGATGGAAATGCTGCGGCGCCTGGCGCGCGGCGAGCTGGCCGAAGTGCTCGGACCCAAGCTGGTGGATACCGACCGTCTGTTCCGCACCCTGCGCATCCGCGACCACGCCGCCGAATACAGCGCCCGCCAGGACAAGCAGTCGCAGCCCTGGAAAGTGCTGGAGGCCTACCTGGACGGGGTCAACCAGTTCCAGGAGAACAACCCGGCGCCGCTCGAATTCGATCTGCTGGGCATACCCAGGCGTCCCTTCACCCCCGAAGATACCCTGAGCATCGCCGGCTACATGGCCTACAGCTTCGCTGCCGCCTTCCGCACCGAGCCGGTGCTGACCTACATCCGCGACGAACTGGGCAGCGACTACCTGCGCATCTTCGATCTCGACTGGCATCCGCAGGGCGTGCTGACGCCCTCCGGCGCACTGGGCGCCGGCGACTGGAAGGACCTCGGCGCCCTCGCCCGTCTCAGCCAGCAGGCCCTGGAGGACGCCGGCCTGCCGCAGTTCGAGGGCAGCAACGCCTGGGTCGTCGCCGGCAGCCGCACCGCCAGCGGCAAGCCCCTGCTGGCCGGCGACCCGCATATCCGCTTCGCCGCGCCGGCGGTATGGTACGAGGCCCAGCTGAGCGCGCCCGGCTTCGAACTCTATGGCCACCACCAGGCGCTCAACCCCTTCGCCTCGCTGGGCCACAACCGTGCGTTCGGCTGGAGCCTGACGATGTTCCAGAACGACGACCTCGACCTGGTCGCCGAGAAGGTCAACCCGGACAACCCCAACCAGGTCTGGTACCAGGGCGAATGGGTCGACCTGCAGAGCGAGGAGCAGGAAATCGCGGTCAAGGGCGCTGCGCCGGTGAAGCTCACCCTGCGCCGCTCGCCCCACGGTCCGATCGTCAACGACGCGCTCGGCGCCAGCTCCGGCAAGACCCCGATCGCCATGTGGTGGGCTTTCCTCGAGACCGAGAACCCGGTGCTCGACGCCTTCTACCAGCTGAATCGCGCCGATACCCTGGCCAAGGCCCGCGCGGCGGCCTCGAAGATCCATTCGCCGGGACTCAACCTGGTCTGGGCCAACGCCGCCGGCGATATCGGCTGGTGGGCCTCGGCGGCCCTGCCGAAGCGGCCGGAGGGGGTGAACCCGAGCTTCATCCTCGACGGCAGCAAGGGCGAGGCGGACAAGTCCGGCTTCTATCCGTTCGCCGACAACCCACAGGAGGAAAACCCGGCGCGCGGCTACATCGTCTCCGCCAACTTCCAGCCGGTCCCGGCCAATGGCCGGCCGATTCCCGGCTACTACAACCTGGCGGACCGCGGCCAGTGGCTGGATACCCAACTGGCCGACCGCGGCACCAAATGGAACCTGGACAACAGCCGCGCGCTGCAACTCGGCAATCGCACCGGCTACGCGCCACGCCTGCTCGCACCCTTGCTGCCGGTCCTGCGCGAGGTGGTCGACGACGCCGAAGGCAAGCGCCTGGTCGAGCAACTGGCGGCCTGGAACGGCGACTACCCGGTCGACTCGACCGCCGCCACGCTGTTCAACCAGTTGCTGTTCCAGATTGCCGAGGGCGCCTTGCACGACGAACTGGGCGATGCCTTCTTCGACAGCCTGATCGCCACCCGCGCCATCGACAGCGCGCTGCCTCGGCTGGCTGGCGACGCCGACTCGCCCTGGTGGGACGACCGCCGCACAGAACGCCGGGAAACCCGCGCGGATATCGTCAGGACCGCCTGGAACGCCTCCCTCGCGCATCTGCGCGGCACCCTCGGCAACGACCCGTCCGGCTGGCTGTGGGGCAAGGCGCATACCCTGACCCACGAGCACGCCCTGGGCCAGCAGGCGCTGCTCAAGCGCCTTCTCAACGTCGGTCCGTTCGCCGCCCCCGGCACCCACGAGGTACCGAACAATCTGTCGGCGAAGATCGGCCCGGCCCCCTGGGCGGTCACCTACGGTCCATCGACCCGGCGCCTGGTGGACTTCGCCGACCCGACCCACAGCCTCGGCATCAACCCGGTCGGGCAGAGCGGCGTGCCCTTCGACGGCCACTACGACGACCAGGCCGAGGCCTACATCGAGGGCCACTACCTGCCGCAGCACTACGAGGAAAACGAGGTGAAGGCGAACAGCAAGGGCGTGCTGGTGCTGGAGCCGAAGCGCTGAGCCGGCCGGCGTGGGGTCGGGCGAGTAGCCGCATGGTGGTTGTCCGCCGGATACAACGGGCTATCGGCGGATAACGCCTCGGGCGTCGCCCTACGGAGCGTAGCCAGGCATTTCCCGCCACCGACGCGCCAATGAAAAAGGCCACCCGCAGGTGGCCTTTTCTTTTCGGCGGAGGGCTCAGGCCGGGGTCGGCGAGCCTTTCTGCCAGTCGGTCGCGGTCTCTTCCATCGCCTGCTGGATCGCCCGGCGACGCCGCTCCTCGGCCTGGCGGGTGAAGTACCAGGCGAAGAAGGTGAACAGCGAAACGCTCAGCAGGATCAGGCTGGCCACCGCGTTGATCTCCGGCTTCACGCCCAGGCGTACCGCCGAGAACACTTCCATCGGCAAGGTGGTCGAGCCGGGTCCGGAGACGAAGCTGGCCAGTACCAGGTCGTCCAGCGACAGGGCGAAGGACATCATGCCGCCCGCCGCCAGCGAGGGCGCGATCATCGGGATGGTGATCAGCAGGAACACCTTCCAGGGCTTGGCGCCCAGGTCCATCGCCGCTTCCTCGATCGACAGGTCGAGTTCACGCAGGCGCGCCGACACCACCACCGCCACGTAGGACGAGCAGAAGCTGGTGTGGGCGATCCAGATGGTCACGATACCCCGTTCCTGCGGCCAGCCGATCAGTTGCGCCATGGCCACGAACAACAGCAGCAGCGACAGGCCGGTGATCACTTCCGGCATCACCAGCGGCGCGGTGACCATGCCGCCGAACAGCGTACGACCGCGGAAGCGCGGGATGCGGGTGAGGACGAAGGCCGCCAGGGTGCCGAGGAGCACCGAGGAGAACGCCGTATAGAAGGCGATCTCCAGGGAGCGTCCGACCGAACTGACCAGTTGGGTGTTGTCCAGCAGGCCGACGTACCACTTCACCGACCAGCCGCCCCACACCGTCACCAGCTTGGAGGCGTTGAACGAATAGATCACCAGGATCAGCATCGGCAGGTAGATGAAGAGCAGGCCGACGATCAGCATGACGTTGGAGAAATTCCAGCGCTTCATACCTTGCCCTCCAGTTCTTTGGCCACGCTTCTGGATGGAGAGCCTGTTGAACGGGATACGGAGCGGGATACGCTGTGCTGGCTCATACCTTGCCCTCCAGTTCTTTGGCCTGGTTCTTGTTGAACAGGATGATCGGGATGATCAGGATCGCCAGCATCACCACCGCCAGGGCGGACGCCACCGGCCAGTCGCGGTTGTTGAAGAACTCCTGCCAGAGCACCTTGCCGATCATCAGGGTCTCGGGGCCGCCGAGCAGTTCCGGGATGACGAACTCGCCCACCGCCGGGATGAACACCAGCATGCAGCCGGCGATGATGCCGTTCTTCGACAGCGGCACGGTGATCTTCCAGAAGCTGGTGAAGTTACGCGCGCCCAGGTCGGAAGCGGCCTCCAGCAGGCTCGGGTCGTGCTTCACCAGGTTGGCGTAGAGCGGCAGGATCATGAACGGCAGGTAGGAATAGACGATGCCGATGTACACCGCGATGTTGGTATTGAGGATGGTCAGCGGCTCGCTGATGAGCCCCAGCCCCATCAGTACGCTGTTGAGCAGGCCGTTGTTGGAAAGGATGCCCATCCAGGCATAGACCCGGATCAGGATCGCCGTCCAGGTCGGCATCATGATCAGCAGCAGCAGGACGGTCTGCGAGGACTGGCTGGAGCGGGCGATGGCGTAGGCCATCGGGTAGCCCACCAGCAGGCAGATCAGGGTACTGATGAAGGCCATCTTCAGCGAGCCGAGGTAGGCATCGATGTAGAGCGGGTCATCGGTCAGCATCAGGTAGTTGCCGAGGTTGAGGAGCACCTGCAACTGCTGGTCCGCGTAGGCGAAGATCTCGGTATAGGGCGGGATGGCCACGTCCGCTTCCGCCAGGCTGATCTTCAGCACGATGGCGAAGGGCAGCAGGAAGAACAGGAAGAGCCACAGGAACGGCACCCCGATGACCGCATGCCGCCCGGTGGGCATGCGCTTTTTCAGGCTGTTGGCGAATTTCATGACTGCAGTACCACGCCGCTGTCGTCGTACCAGCTGATGTACACCGACTGGTCCCAGGTCGGCCGGGCGACGTGGCGCTCGGCGTTGGCCATGAAGGCCTGGACGATCATCCCGGAGGCCAGCTTGATGTAGTACACCGAGTGGCCGCCAAGGTAGGCGATGTCGTAGACGGTGCCCTGGGCCCAGTTGTGCCCGGCGTGTTCCAGGTTGTCCGGCTTCTGCGCGCTGATCATCACTTTCTCCGGCCGCAGCGCGTAGGTGATGCGCTTGTCCTCGGCGCGGGTGCTGATGCCGTGGCCGATGTAGATCGGGTTCTCCAGCTGCGGGCAGGCGATCACCGCATGGTCCTGCACGTCCTCCACCAGCACGCCGTCGAACAGGTTGACGTTGCCGATGAACTCGCAGACCAGGCGGCTCGCCGGGGTCTCGTAGATGTCCATCGGGCTGCCGATCTGCTCGATGCAGCCCAGGTGCATGATGGCGATGCGCTGGGCCATGGTCATGGCCTCTTCCTGGTCGTGGGTCACCATCACGCAGGTCACGCCGACGCGCTCGATGATCTCCACCAGTTCCAGTTGCATCTGCGAGCGCAGCTTCTTGTCCAGCGCGCCCATCGGCTCGTCGAGCAGCAGCAGCTTCGGCCGCTTGGCCAGCGAACGAGCCAGGGCCACCCGCTGGCGCTGGCCGCCGGAGAGCTGGTGCGGCTTGCGCTTGGCGTACTGGGTCATGTGCACCAGCTTGAGCATCTCGGCCACGCGCTCGTCGATCTCGGCCTTGGGCAGGCCGTCCTGCTTGAGGCCGAAGGCGATGTTCTGCGCCACGCTCATGTGCGGGAACAGCGCATAGGACTGGAACATCATGTTGATCGGCCGCTCGTAGGGCGGCAGGTCGGTGATGTCCTGGCCATCGAGGAAGATCCGCCCCTCGGTGGGCCGCTCGAAACCGGCGAGCATGCGCAACAGGGTGGATTTACCCGAGCCGGAGCCGCCGAGCAGGGCGAAGATCTCGCCCTTGTTGATGGTCAGGGACACGGTGTCCACCGCCAGCGTCTCGTCGAACTGCTTGGTTACCCGGTCGATCTTTACCAGCACCTCTTTCGGCTGCTGGTTGCCCTCTAGGGCTTTCTTGTAGGCACCGGAGGCTATCGCCATTACCACAACTCCCAAGTCGTTGAGCCCGGTCACGCTACCGGGCGGAATTTGAACTTATTTGCCGGTCTTGATCCGGGTCCAGGTACGGGTCTGCAGGCGCAGCACCTTGGCCGGCAACACGGCGGAAACGTAGAGCTTGTCGAGCACGGCCTGCGGCGGATACACCTCCTCGCTGTCGCTGACGCTCTTGTCCATCAGCGGGCGGGCCCCCGGTATCGCGTTGGCGTAGCCGACGTAGTCGCTGACCTTGGCGATCACCTCCGGACGCAGCAGGTAGTCGATGAACGCGTAGGCGTTATCGGCGGCCTTGGCATCGGCGGGAATCGCCATCAGGTCGAACCACAGGTTGGCGCCTTCCTTGGGAATCACGTACTGGATGTCGATGCCCTTGCCGGCCTCTTCGGCGCGGGCAGCGGCCTGGAAGACGTCCCCGGAATAGCCGAAGGCGACGCAGATGTTGCCGTTGGCCAGGTCGGAGATGTACTTGGAGGAGTGGAAGTAGCTGACGTAGGGGCGAACCTTGGTCAGGACTTCCTCGGCCTTCTTGTAGTCCTTCGGGTCGTGGGTGTTGGGGTCCAGCCCCAGATAGTTGAGGGCGGCGGGCAGCATCTCGTCGCCGCTGTCCATGAAGGCCACGCCGCACTTGGCGAGCTTCTTCATGTTCTCCGGCTCGAAGAGGATGGCCCAGGAGTCGATCGGCTGGTCGCCGAGGACTTCCTTGACCTTGGCCACGTTGTAACCGATGCCGTTGGTGCCCCACAGGTAGGGAACCGCGTACTGGTTGCCCGGGTCGCTGACCTCCAGTTGCTTGAGCAGCGCCGGATCGAGGTTCTTCCAGTTCGGCAGCTTGCTCTTGTCCAGCTTCTGGAAGGCACCGGCCTGGATCTGCTTGCCGAGGAAGTTGTTCGACGGCACCACGATGTCATAGCCGGAGTGGCCGGAGACCAGCTTGCCCTCGAGGGTCTCGTTGGAGTCGAAGACGTCGTAGCTGACGTCGATCCCGCTCTCCTTGGTGAAGTCCTTGAGGGTGGTGGGAGCGATGTAATCGGTCCAGTTATAGATGTGCAGGCTCTTCTTCTCCGCCTGCACGGGGCCCGCGATCGCCGTAGCCAGAGCGGCTACCAGCAGTGTCTTGCCAATGGAATGTTGCATGTCCGACTCCTGTTCCGGGCCTTTTCACGGCAGCACCCTGCCTGTTCGACCCGTGTTCTTCAAGTGCCGATGTAAGCCCAGATCACTCGGGTTTCATGACAACCCGACGATTCCGCCGGGAAACATGAGTGAGCTGGGTTCCCTACCGGCGTGTTGGTTTCAGGTTTTCCGGGCCCTCGGCCCCGGTGCGAGCGACACGACCGGCCCCGGCGCGGCAGATTGGCGCAGCGCCCATGGCAGCGTCTTCGTCGTCGATACTGCGTCCGGTCGTCGGGCCCCCAGGAGGAAGCGTCTGGACGAACGGGCAAAAGAGTCGAACCTCTTCGCAGGGGAGCGCGGCCGGAGGAAACCCGGCCGCGTTCCGGTTCTCTCGTGCCGGAGCGCCGGCGGCTTCAGGCGCCGCCGGGCTCCTCGCGGATCACTTGCCGGACTTGATCTTGGTCCAGCTGCGGGTCATCGCCCGCTGGGTCTTGGCCGGCAGGTCGGGGAAGGTATACAGCTTCTTCATGACCTCTTCGCTCGGGTAGATGCCCGGGTCGTTGCGGATCGCCTCGGACACCAGCGGGGTGGCCGCCGCGTTGCCGTTGGGGAACTGAACCACGTCGGTGATCTCGGCCATGATTTCCGGCTTCATCAGGAAGTTGACGAAGGCCAGGGCGCCCTCGGTGTTCTCGGCGTCCTTCGGAATGGCGACCATGTCGAAGAAGCTGCCGGCGCCTTCCTTGGGAATGTTGTACTTGACGGTGACCTTGTTCTTCGCCTCTTCGGCGCGGGACTTGGCCTGGTAGATGTCGCCGGAGTAGCCGATGGCGACGCAGATGTTGCCGTTGGCCAGGTCGGAAATGTACTTCGACGAGTGGAAGTAGGTGACGTAGGGACGGATCTTCAGGAACAGCTCTTCGGCCGCCTTGAGTTCCTTGGGATTGTCGGTGTCCGGCTTGTAGCCGAGATAATGCAGGGCCGCCGGGAGGATCTCGGTCGGCGAGTCGAGGAAGCTGACGCCGCACTGCTTCAGCTTCTGGATGTTCTCCGGCTTGAATACCAGGTCCCAGGAATCCACCGGCGCGTTGTCGCCGAAGGCCGCCTTGACCTTGTCCGGGTTGTAGCCGATGCCGATGGTGCCCCACATGTAGGGAATCGCATGCTCGTTGCCCGGGTCGCTGACTTCCAGGGTGTGCATCAGGTCCTTGTTCAGGTTCTTCCAGTTCGGCAGCTTGGACTTGTCGAGCTTCTGGTAGACCCCGGCCTTGATCTGCTTGGCGAGGAAGGAGTTGGACGGCACCACCACGTCGTACCCGGACTTGCCCGCCAGCAACTTGGCTTCCAGCACTTCGTTGCTGTCGTAGACGTCGTAGACGACCTTGATCCCGGTTTCCTTGGTGAACTTCTCCAGGGTGTCCGGCGCGATGTAGTCGGACCAGTTGTACACGTGCAGCACCTTGTTGTCCGCAGCCTGCGCCATACCGGCCACAGAGCCCGCCAAGGTCAGGGCGAGCAGGGTCTTACCGAAACGTTTCATCATGCGGGGTAGCTCCATTTTTGTTGAAGTATCCGGGCGGTGGCGCAACCGATCGCGTCACCACCCGGTGAGCCTGGCCAACGCACTGGCGCAGTCTGGCAAAAGTCCGCTCAGGGACTCAAGCCAGGACGGCGGCGGCGGTCTGATCGAGGCACTTGCGCGCCAGGGTGATCAACTCATCGATCTGCGACGGATCGATCACCAGCGGCGGCGAGATAATCATAGTGTCGCCCACCGCGCGCATGATCAAACCGTTGCGGAAACAATGTTCCCGGCACAGCATCCCGACGCCCTTGTCGGTGAAACGCTCGCGGGTCTTCTTGTTCTTGACCAGCTCCAGGGCGGCGACCATGCCGACCCCGCGCGCTTCGCCCACCAACGGGTGGTCGGCCAGCTCCTGCCAGCGTTTCTGCAAATACGGTGCCGTTTCCGCCTTCACCTTCTCGATGATCTTCTCTTCGCGCAGGATGCGGATGTTCTCCAGGGCCACGGCGGCCGCCACCGGGTGACCGGAATAGGTGAAGCCGTGGTAGAACTCGCCGCCCTGGTTGAGCACTTCGACGATCTCGTCGCGCACCACTACCCCGCCCATGGGGATGTAGCCGGAGGTGAGGCCCTTGGCGATCGGCATCAGGTCCGGGGCGTTGCCGTAGTACTGGCTGCCGAACCACTCGCCGGTACGGCCGAAGCCGCAGATCACTTCGTCGGCGATGAACAGGATGTCGTACTTGGCGAGGATCTCGCGGATCTTCGGCCAGTAGGTGTCCGGCGGGACGATCACGCCGCCGGCGCCCTGGATCGGCTCGGCGATGAAGGCGGCGACGTTTTCCTCGCCCACTTCGAGAATCTTCTTCTCCAGCTGCTCGGCGGCCCAGACGCCGAACTCGTCCGGCGACATGTCGCCGCCCTCGCCGTACCAGTAGGGCTGGGCGATGTGGACGATGCCCGGGATGGGGAAATCACCCTGCTCATGCAACGCCTTCATGCCGCCCAGGCTGACGCCGGCGACGGTGGAGCCGTGGTAGCCGTTCCAGCGGCCGATCACCACTTTCTTCTGCGGCTGGCCCTTGGTCGCCCAATAGTGGCGGACCATACGCAGCACGGTGTCGTTGGCCTCGGAGCCGGAGCCGGTGAAGAACACGTGGTTCATGCCTTCCGGAGCGACGTCGGCGATCGCCTTGGCCAGCTCGACCACCGGCGGGTGGGCGGTCTGGAAGAACAGGTTGTAGAACGGCAACTCGCGCATCTGCCGGGTGGCGGCCTGGACCAGCTCCTCGCGGCCGTAGCCGACGTTGACGCACCAGAGGCCGGCCATCGCATCGAGGATCTTGTTGCCCTCGCTGTCCCAGATATAGACGCCTTCGGCCTTGGTGATGATCCGCGCGCCCTTCTCGTTCAACTGCTTGTAGTCGGTGAACGGCGGCAGATGGTGGTCGCGGCTCAACGCCTGCCACTCACGGGTCTTGGCGTTGGTGATTTGGCTGTTCATGTCACACCTCTTCTATTCAAGACTGTCCGGGAGCGGCGGACCACGCCGGCCGCCCCCGGTCAGGATCAAACGGAAAGCAGGAGGAATTCCCGCTCCCAGGAGCTGATTACCCGCTTGAAATTCTCGTGCTCCGCACGCTTCACCGCGACGTAGCCGCTGATGAACTTGCTGCCGAGATACTGCTCGAGGGGCTTGCAGTTCTCCATGCGCTCCAGCGCCGCTTCGATCGTCAGCGGCAGGCGCAGGTTGCGGCGTTCATAGCCGCGACCTTTGACCTGGGCGCTCGGCTTGATGCCTTCGACCATGCCGATGTAGCCGCACAGCAGGCTGGCAGCCAGCGCCAGGTAAGGGTTGGCGTCGGCGCCGGCGAGACGGTTCTCGACCCGGCGGTTCTCCGGGCTGGAGTCCGGCACGCGCAGGCCGACGGTACGGTTCTCTTCGCCCCACTCGACGTTCACCGGCGCCGAGGTATCGGGCAGGAAGCGGCGGAACGAGTTCACGTTGGGCGCGAACAGCGGCAGCACTTCCGGGATGAACTTCTGCAGGCCGCCGATATGGTGCAGGAACAGCTCGCTCATGGTGCCGTCGGCATTGGAGAAGATGTTCTTGCCGGTCTTCACGTCGACGATGCTCTGGTGCAGGTGCATCGCGCTGCCCGGCTCGCCGGTCATCGGCTTGGCCATGAAGGTCGCGGCGACGTTGTGCTTGAGCGCGGCCTCGCGCATGGTGCGCTTGAACACCAGGATCTGGTCGGCCAGGTCGAGGGCGTCGCCATGACGGAAGTTGATCTCCATCTGCGCGGTGCCTTCCTCGTGGATCAGCGTATCCAGGTCAAGGCCCTGGGCCTCGCACCAGTCGTACATGTCCTCGAACAGCGGGTCGAACTCGTTGGCGGCGTCGATGGAGAACGACTGACGCCCGGTTTCCTGGCGTCCGGAGCGGCCCACCGGGGCCTGCAACGGATAGTCGGGGTCGTCGCTGCGCTTGGTCAGGTAGAACTCCATCTCTGGCGCCACGATCGGCCGCCAGCCCTTGTCGGCATACATCTTCAACACGCGCTTGAGGATGTTGCGCGGCGACAGCTCGATGGGATTGCCGAGCTTGTCGAAGGTGTCGTGGATCACCATCGCGGTGGGCTCGATGGCCCAGGGGACGAGGAACACGGCATTCTCGTCCGGGCGGCAGACCATATCGATGTCGGCCGGGTCGAGCAGGTCGTAGTAAATGTCGTCTTCCACGTAGTCGCCGGTGACGGTCTGCAGCAGAACGCTCTCCGGCAGGCGCATGCCCTTTTCCGCGATGAATTTGTTGGTCGGCGAGATCTTGCCGCGGGCGATGCCTGTCAGATCGGAAATCAGGCATTCCACTTCGGTGATCTTGCGTTCCTTCAGCCAGCTGGTCAGCTGGTCTAACTTGGTAGTCATAAAGACCTCAGGGTTGAGAGTCCGGCCCCAACAGCCGGACTCAACGTTGCCCCGCCCTCTTGCTGCAGGCCTTACCGAAAGCCTGGAAGATAGCGAGATAGTTGGGGTTCGTCAGAACCTGCCACTCCGGGTGCCATTGCACACCAAGAGCGAAGGCTTTTGCACCTTCTACGGAGATGGCTTCGACCAACCCGTCAGGCGCCAGTGCTTCTACTCGAAGGCCCGGCGCCAGACGATCAACGCCCTGGCCATGGATGGAATTGACCTGGAACTCGCTCGGCAAGCCGATACCGGCGAGCACTCCGCCCGGCTGCACATGCATGGCATGGCGCGGCGCGTACTGAACCTCGAGCGGCTGGTCGGCCGGCTCGCGGTGGTCCATGAAGGTTCCGACCTCGTGCACCTTCTGGTGCAGGCTGCCGCCGAAAGCCACGTTCATTTCCTGGAAACCGCGGCAGATGCCGAGGACCGGAATGCCGGCGTCGATGGCGGCGCGGACCAGCGGCAGCGTGGTGGCGTCGCGGTCGGAGTCGTGGAGGGTGCCGGGCTCGCTCGCCGGTCCACTATAATGACGGGGCTCGACGTTCGACGGCGAGCCAGTGAAGAGCAAGCCGTCGACGCTGTCCAGCAGGGCTGCCTGGTCGATCGAATCGCCCAGCGCAGGAATGATCAGCGGGAGACCGCCAGCGCCGTTGACGACGGCACGCAGATATTTGTCGCCGGCAATGTGGTAGGGATGAAGACCGATCTGCTTGGTGCAGGCGGTGACGCCGATTAACGGCAGGCGAGACATGAGACACCCGTTGTTTGTAGATGTTATGGGGTTTGGCCGAGCTTAGCGTTGTTCATTTTTTTACACAATAGGCCTGTAAAAAATTGAACACGCACTCCTGAACACCCTTCGACGCGAGGTTTTTTTCGGCTTTTCGTCCGGCGAAAATGCCCTGAAAACGGCCTCAACGCCCCACAAGAGGGCGTTTTTGGCGGCTATTGACATCCCACAGGCTTTCGGATTGACTCATAGCCTACCCCCCGCATGATTGAAATTTTTAACAAAAAAGGTGTTGCATCATGTCGGTACCCCAGCGTGCCGTTCAGCTCACTGAACCGAGCGAGTTCCTCAAGGAACATCCCGAGGTCCAGTTCGTCGACCTCCTTATTGCAGACATGAATGGCGTGGTTCGCGGCAAGCGGATCGAACGCAACAGTCTGAACAAAGTCTTCGAAAAAGGTATCAATCTCCCCGCTTCCCTGTTCGCCCTCGATATCACCGGCTCCACCGTAGAGAGTACCGGCCTGGGTCTCGACATCGGCGACGCCGACCGGATCTGCTACCCGATCCCCGGCACCCTCTCCATGGAACCCTGGCAGAAGCGCCCGACCGCGCAACTGCTGATGACCATGCACGAACTGGAAGGCGAGCCGTTCTTCGCCGACCCCCGCGAAGTCCTGCGCCAGGTGGTGGCCAGGTTCACCGAGATGGAACTGACCATCGTCGCCGCCTTCGAGCTGGAGTTCTACCTGATCGACCAGGAGAACGTGAACGGCCGGCCGCAGCCGCCTCGCTCGCCGATCTCCGGCAAGCGTCCGCAGTCGGTGCAGGTGTACTCCATCGACGACCTCGACGAATACGTCGAGTGCCTCCAGGACATCATCGACGGCGCCCGCGCCCAGGGCATCCCGGCCGACGCCATCGTCGCCGAATCCGCACCGGCGCAGTTCGAGGTCAACCT